>NZ_CP059467.1:2188418-2501049 GCF_017894365.1 Aromatoleum bremense | reverse complement strand
CGCGCCGCGTGCATGTGATCCTCGTCGGCTGAGCCATACCCATATTCACTTACAACTCCACGCCAACCTTTCGTCTGCGGCTCGCGTTTAATTGGCAAGAGGATCCCGGTGCGACACGCGCCGGCTGCTCGTATCCGGCCCAACAAGGAGACAGCCATGAAATCGCACACGCTCAAACTGCTCGCCGCACTCGTCGCCGGCGGCGCAATGCTCACCGCGTTACCGGCCCACGCCGACCGCGGCGACCACCGCGAATGGCGCGACCATGACCGGGAATGGCGCGACCATGATCGCGGCCACCGCCACGGTCACTACAAGAAGCACTGGAAGCACGACCACGAGCGCGTCGTGATCCGCGAACGCATCGTCGAACGCCGCCCGGTGGTGCGCGAATACCGCTACTACGAGCGCCCGTCGTACTACGTGCCGCCGGCACCGGTATATTCGCGCGATCCCGCGATCGTCATCGGCGTCAGCGTCCCGCCGATCGTCATCCCGATCCGCTGAGCGCTCAGCCGGGCACTCCACCGCCTGCGTCCGGTCGCGGCGGTGCACCCAGGGGGGCTGCGAGCAGCCCCCGCAGCCTCTCCCAGTCGAAGAACGGCCCCGGATCGGTCTTGCGCTCCGGGGCGATGTCCGAATGCCCGACGACGTCGTCGATCGGGTAATGCGCACGCAGCACCTTCACGAGCGCCGCGAGCCGCTCGTACTGCACCGGCTCGAACGGCTGCGTGTCCGAGCCTTCGAGCTCGATGCCGATCGAGAAATCGTTACAGCGTTCGCGCCCGCGCCAGTTCGACACGCCTGCATGCCACGCGCGCATGTCCGTCGACACGAACTGCATGACAAGGCCGTCGCGGCGGATGAAGAAATGCGCCGACACCCGCAGGTCGCAGATCGTCGCAAAGTACGGGTGCGCAGCCGGGTCGAGCGCGTTCGTGAAGAGCTGTGACACGCCCGGCCCGCCGAACTCCTCGGGCGGCAGGCTGATCGCATGCACGACGACGAGCCGCACGTCGCAGCAGTCGGGCCGCACGTCGAAATTCGGCGACGCGCAGCACTCGGCGCCCGCGAGCCAACCGTCGGTGAGGTGTTTCACGTTTTCATGCGCCTCCGAAAAGCCTGCAGAAACCGGTCGCTGGTCATTCCATTGATTCAGCCGAATCGCTCCCCCCTGACTTTCCGCAATCAGACCCACCCGCGACGCTGCGCTTCAGCCTCCATCGCGTCGGCTGCGCCGATCAACACCGGAACGAACCGGTGGCCGGCCTGCAATGCGTCCGACAGGACGAGCATGTCCTCCACATACTCGTGGACCATCTGGTTTCTGAGCTTTCGAATGGTGATCCATTCGTCGGTAGACTCGATAAAACCCAAACGCTCCGCACGATCCAGGTTATCGATCGCGGCACCCGGCTTTTCATCGAGGGCGACAAGAATCTGCGGCAGCAACTTGTCGCCGAGTGTGTCCTGAAGCCGGGCAAAGCGTCCTACGAAAGCATCCACCCGTTCCGCAAGGTCCGGGTCGGTAGCGAGCTGCCGTGCGCGGTCCGGCGTAAACGGCTGATCAAAAAGACGATGGTCGGTCGTCGCGAGATGGGCACATTCGCGGCGCACCACGCGGACGAGAAACTGCAGCCGAAGCAAACGACCCGGATCGATCGTCATAAGCTCTGCCCCGTTTTCGATGCGAGTTCATGGATCGGCAAACGAGCGAGGTTCGGCGCGCTGATCAGCACGTCGACGCGGCGATCGTCCAGAGCGCGCGACACACGGGCGGCAAGCCTTGCAGCGAGCAATGCCGGTTCATCGACCGGCGTCGGCACCTCGAGAAAAAGGTCTACGTCGCCCCCCCGCGCTCCGTCGTCGAGCCGCGAGCCGAAAAGGCGGACGCTGGCAGACGGGCCGGCCAGTTCCGCAGTCAATTGCCGAATCGTCGTCGCTTGAGTGTCGGTGAGTCGCATAGTGGAAATTATAGGTGCCGGTTCCGCCGCGCGGGGGACAAGGAGCAGGGGCCGGACATGGATCGCTTCCAAGTTGTGGTCCGTCCCCCCGGTTTCCGTCGCGATTCTAGTTTTGTCACTTTTTGACAATCCGTTACGCCCTCTCGTCACACCTTGACGCTCCAGACCGGCTTTTCGGGGGCATGCCCCTGTAATTCCGGCCTCAGGACTTCTGGCACGGCCGTTGCCTTATCCCTGCCAAGCGGGCTTTCCGCTGTTCAAAGGGGAACATCATGAAGAAGGTTCAACAGGGTTTTACGCTGATCGAACTGATGATTGTTGTGGCAATCATCGGCATTCTTGCGGCAGTCGCATTGCCTGCATACCAGAACTACACGATTCGCGCCAAGGTCTCGGAATTGGTGCTGGCTGCCAGTAGCGCGCGCACCTGCATCACCGAGGTCTATCAATCGGTCGGCGGCGCGTCGGTCCCGACGACCGTTGCAGCCGACTGCGCTATCACCGCCACTGGAAAGGTAACCGGCGCAACGGTGACGGACGGCGGCGTCGTCTCGGTGGCCGGCAGCACCGCTACGACTTCCGTCGGCGCCGCCGTCACAGTTACACTAACGCCGGCGGTCCAGTCGGCTGCCGGTACGCTGACCTGGAAATGCACCGGCTCCGACACCAAGTACGTCCCCGCATCCTGCCGCGCCTAAAAAGGGCACTCAAGTCAGGCCCCTCTGTGAGAGGGGCTTTTTATTTTTAATGGGGTGAGGGCATGAGCCTATTCGGGCTATTTACGAGCGCGCCGGAAAAAGCGCTGGCGCGCAAGCTGGCGGAGCACCTGGCCAAGAACATCCCGCCGAAGCTGATGGACAAGGGCCGCCAGGTGTTGTCGGCAAACCGGGTGTCGCGTCTGCTCGAGCAGGCTTTCGAAACCGCGAAAGAGCATCAACTGCAAACCGGCATGGGCTTCATGAAACGCGCCATCCTTGCGAACAGCTTCAAGTGGGAACTCCAGGCCAAAGGCTACCCCAAGGACTTCATCAATGTCGCCACTGAGGGGCTGGTGGTCGAGTTGTCGAAAGCACGGCAGTCGCGAAACGCCAAGTGAGTCGCGGCGGCCTGCGCGCAAGCCCGCCTCGAACCGCAACCCTGCCCGGATTTCCCGCCGCCGATGCTGCTACGTCTCGTTAAAAATCTTTTTGCGCGTCCCGCGACGAGCGCGCACAGTTCAAAGCCGATTTCCACGCAGGAGCAAGCCCAGACCCTGTTTCACCGCGGCGACTTCCGCTCCGCGATCCTGGCGTACCGCAGCTACCTGGAAGAATTTCCACACGACGTCCTCGCCCTGAACGACCTCGGTTGCTGCCTTGCCAATACCGGAGACGACGCCGGTGCGGCGGCGGTGTTCGATCAGGCGTTCTCCCTCGACGACGCCTACCTGCCGGTCGTCGTCAACCATGCGAAAGCGATCGCAGACCGCCAGATGAGTGGCGAAGCCCTGCCCTATCTGCGGCAGGCGAAAGTCTACGATGCTGACTTCTATGCGTCCGACGCGGTGCTCGGCGCGATTGCCCTGGCGATGGGCAACGCGGAACTCGCCTGTCAGCGCGCCAAGCGCGCGTGGCTCGCATCCTTCGACAATCTGCGTCTGGCCAATTGCTACCTGCTGAACTGCGCCTATCACGACATCGATGAAGCGCAGCTCGCGGCCGAGCACCGCTTCTGGGCCGAGACCCTCGCCCCCCGCGCGCAGGCCGACGACGCCGAAACCTGCGACGCGTCGCTGACGGCTTTGCCGGAACGCAGCTCGAAGATCCGCATCGGGTACTGGTCGCCGGATTTTCGCAATCACTCGGTTCGCTACTTCTTCAGGCCGCTGCTCGAGAATCACGACCGCGACCGCTTCGAAATCGTTCTCTACCACGACATTCCGAAGTCCGACGAATACACGGCGCGGATCCGGGAAAAAGCCGATCACTTTATCGACGTCAGCGACCTGCCCGATGCCCGTTTCGTGGCGCTGATTCGATCGCATCAGCTGGACGTGCTGATCGAGCTCGCCGGACACACCTCGAACAACCGCGTGAATCTGCTGCAGGAGTGCCTGGCCACGGTGCAGCTGAGCGGCCTCGGCTATCCGCCGACGACCGGGCTGGGCACAATCGACGGAAAATTCCTCGACATCCACCTTGCGGACGCCGACAGCGCCCGCTACTACGCGGAAATGCCGCTGGTGCTGCCGAATTCTTTCTGGTGCTTCGATCCGATGGAGGAAGCCCCGATCGAGCCCGTGCCTGCCGCGGTGCGTAACGGCTATCCGACGTTTGCATGTATCGGAAACATTGCAAAAATCGGCGACCGGACGCTGGCCTGCTGGGCGGAAATCCTGCACCGCGTGCCCGACGCCAGGTTGCTGCTGCGCTCGATCAGCTTCAACGATCCGGCGGCGCTGGACGCGATGCGCGAGCGAGTCGGGAACGCCGGCATTGCGCTCGAACGCGTCGATTTCCGCGGCCCCGCCGGCGGTGCCGATTTTTTCGCGTCGTACAACGACGTGGACATCGTTCTCGACACTTATCCGTTCAACGGCGGCACGACTTCGTGCTTTGCGACCTACATGGGTGTACCCATCGTCAGCCTGGCCGGCAAATCGCTGATCTCGCGGATGGGCAGATCGATCCTGAACAATCTCGATCTGGCGGACTGGGTGGTGGACGATGCCGCGGCTTACGTCGAGCGTGCGGTAGCCGGCGCTGCCGACGTGTCGTTTCTTGCCCGCTTCCGCGTCGAGGCGCGCGAGCGCTTTTCGCGGACCGCGCTCGGCAACGGAAAGCTGTTCGCGGAGCAACTCGAACACAGCTGCACCGAGCTGCTGCAGGCAAAGCGCGACGGCGTGCCGTGCCACGAGGACGCAGTCGCGCCACTGCCGGCGCAGGAACTGGTCAGGAGAGCCTATGGTGTGCTGCGTTTCGGCCAGTACGAGGCGGCGCAGCGGATCGTCGACTACTGCCTGCGGGCGTACCCGGCGTGCGGCACCGCCCACATCCTGAACACCCAGCGCCTGACCGCCGACGGCAAGTACGACGAAGCGGCCGCTTACCTGCTCGAGCGGGTCGAGGGTTTCGACGCGGGTGACCGGTTTGCGGTCTGGGTCAACATCGCGCGCTTCCAGCTGCTGCTGGGCCGCGACGAGGAATGCAGAAAAGTCGTCGCGCTGGCGGCGACGGCCGTCGGCGAGGACGCTAGCGACCGGGCTCAGCTGCGCATGCTCGAGACTTGCCTGAAGGTGCGCGCAGGCAATCGTGCGGTCGCCGGCGCACGCCAGCCCTCGGTCGCCGCGATGCGCATCATGGTCCTGATCGTCGTCGATGACCCGGCGGCCTTCGAACGCAAGCGCGACGACATCGCAAGCCGGTGCGAGCTTCCCGCCGGGGTCGGGCTCGACTTTCTGCGCTGTTCCGAGCAGCACAAGACCCGGGTCTACAGCGCCGTCTTGCGCGAGCCCAGCGCAGACATCGTGGTGATCGTTCATAAGAACATCGATATTCACTCCGCGAGTTTTTTCCGGGATGTGGTTTCGACGCTGGCGCACTGCGACCTGCTCGGCATCGCAGGGGCACGGAGCTGGGACCGGCTCGACTGGCGGCACTCCCCGGCCGATAACAAGGCCGCAAGCTTCATGGTCCCCTCGGGCGAAAAGGAGGGGTGCTTCGAGATGCAACAGATGGGGCTGGAGCGCAGCGCCGCAGTCCACGGGCTGAGCGTGCTGGACGGCTCCGTGCTTGCCCTCAATCGCGCCCGGCTGGCCGGCATTGCCGGGCTCGGCGAGTTTGACCCCCTGCTCGAGGACGGCGCCGCGCTGATGGAGGAGGACCTGAGCCATCGCGCGCATCTGGCGGGACTTCGCCTGGCGGTCCACCAGAGCCTGGGGGTGGTCATGGACTGGCGGCTAGCCTTGCGAAACCAGCACCTCGGCGAAGTGCGCTGGCAGCTGACACAGCACTATGGCTTCGACCCGCTGACCCTGCGGGACGAGGACCGTACGATAATCTCGGTCCCGGTTGGATCACCGGACGAGGGCGTTGCGGTTCAACAGCTTTTTTTCGAGGACTCTGTATGAAAGTGCTGCTGCATGTGGGCTGCGGTTCGTTCGATATTCGGCATCTGCCGGCTTATTTCCAGGATGGAAGCTGGGACGAGTTGCGCTACGACATCAACGAAGCGGTCGAGCCCGACCTGATCGGGACGCTGCAGGACATGTCGATGATCGAGGACGGCACGATCGACGCGATTTACTCGTCGCACAATATTGAACACGTATGGTCCTTCGAAGTACCTCAGGTGCTGGCCGAATTCATGCGCGTGCTGAAACCGGACGGTTTCGCCGTGGTGCTGTGCCCCGATATTCTTTCGGTGGCACAGGCCATCACGAAAGGGTTTCTGGGACAAACCCTTTACATGTCGCCGGCGGGGCCGATTTCCGCCATCGACATCATGTACGGGTTTCAACACGACATCGAAAAGGGCAACCTATTCATGGCGCACAAGACGGCGTTCACCGCGCAGACCTTGGCCGCTGCGTTGGCGGCGGGAGGCTTTGCGGGTTCCGCAGTGGCGCGCGATCGCGGCTTTGGCCTTTATTCGGTCGCGACGAAAAACGCTTGGGACGAGGCTTTGATCAAGAACCTGATAGATGCGTTGCACCCCGCGGACGAGTACGTACTGGAGCGGCTGCGTTTCGGTTGTTATACCCCGTCGGTGTGACAACCAAACTGCTGGATGGCCCGCCGCGCAAATCCGTAGGAGGATGTGACGGGGTCACGAGGTGATTACGGGCGATGAGGGTCAAGTTTGCCTCTTGCCCGTCGCCGCGTGGCGCCTGTAACAGGCTCCCATCCGTGGCTACGAGATGTTCGCACTCTCGGTGCACGACGCGTGACAGGAACGACAGTCGGGCGACCTTTTGAGGCTCTGGCGTCAATCACGCGCGCCGATCTCCATGCGCGTGTTCAATGGGCGCCTCCGGTTGGAAACCGGGGACATGTTTTTCTCCTGACCCACGCTGCATCGAAGAAGACCGCCCCGGCGGTCTTCTTCGTTTTCCGCCTCTCTCGAAGCCCCCTATAATGCTTTCAGCATTTTCAGGCGATATGGTGGTATGTTCGAACGTCCCGGTTCACCTTCAGCCAGACTATGCCACGACGCCACCGAATTCTTATCCCTGGGGTGCCGCTACACTTGATCCAGCGCGGTAACAATCGCTCCGCCTGCTTCTTCTGCGAGGACAACTTCCGCTATTACCTCGAACAACTGGCCGAACAGCCGCGTAGCCCGGATGAAGGCCGCAGGCCGGAATCCGGGGAAGCCCGTGGCCACTGATGGCGGCCGTTCCCGGATTCCGCTGCGCTGTATCCGGGCTACGCGGCTGCCTGATGCGGCAGACGCATGTCCACCACAATCTCCGACCAGGGCACGAACACCTTTCCGGCCTCGTCGCGCTCCACGGCCATCCATTCCATGAGCTCCGCGATGTCGCCGTGCACGTTCTTGTAGTTGCGCCGCAGCCGGCGGGCGAGCTCGGCCACGGTCAGCGGCCCGGCGGCCCGCAGCGCCCCGATGAGTTCCCAGCGCTTGGGCGTGAAGACCGCCAGCATTTGGCTCATATCCTCGAACCCCACCCCGAAATAGGGCTCGGGCGCTTCGCCCCGGTCGAGGGCCTTCATCGTCTCGGCCGCCGCGCCGAGACTTTCCTCGACCGGTACCCCGACTCGCACGTGCAGAATCGATTCGCTCATGGCATGGCTCCTTTCACGTCGCGCCAGAAATCAGCGATCAGCTCGTCCGGACCGGCGAAACGGTAGGGCTCCTCACGCGCGCCCAAGTGACGGTGGTCGCCCTTGCCGCGCTCGTTGTCGTAGCCCACGACACGCAGCCCCTCGACGACATAGACCAGCCGGTATTTGTAATGATGCATCGAAGGCGGCACCGGCTCGGGCACCAGCCAGATCACGACCTCCACGATGCCGATGCCATACCGCTCCCTGGTCTTCCTGACGAGTGTCGCTTGCATGAGAGGCATGCTGCCATGGCCTCGCTATGGTTTCAAGCGCCATACGTGGAAAACCGGGGAGAAAAACCGGGGACAGGCCACGTTTTCGTTCTAGACTTAGTCCAGTAGCTCAACCATTAAACGGAGTACCCGATGCCGGTTGTCGTCAACGTCCATGAAGCCAAGACGCACTTTTCCCGATTGCTCGAACAGGCCCACGCGGGGCAGGAGATCATTCTGGCCAAGGCGGGAAAGCCGTATGCGCGGCTGATGCCTCTCGCTCCGGCAACTTCGGTCCGCCGGCCGGGACGCCTTGCGGGGCACATCGGGGACGAATTCTTCGAGCCGCTGCCCGACAGCGAACTCGACGCGTGGGAGGGGCGATGAGATATCTGCTCGATACCCACGCTTTGCTTTGGTGGTTCACCGACGACCCGCGACTGTCGCCGGTCGCACGCGAGGCGATCGCGGACGACGCGAATGTGGTCCTCGTCAGCGCAGCAAGCGCATGGGAAATCGCCACCAAACATCGCCTCGGCAAGTTGAACGAAGCGGCCGACGCGGTCCGCCGTTTCGACGAACTGGTTGCGCTCGACGGATTCCAGCATCTACCCGTTTGTCATTTTCACGCCCTCAAAGCGGGCGGCTACCCGGTCGAACACCGCGACCCGTTCGACCGGATGCTCGCGGCACAGAGCGAACTGGAGTCCGTGCAGCTGATTACCTGCGACCCGGCTTTCGCCTTATTCGGCACTGCGACGCTCTGGTAACAAACGAGTGCATTCGAGTCAGACCGTTTTCACGGCGCGCCCACTCCTCCCGCGACCCGCCGCCGCAATTCCCGCAGCCGCGCCTTGACCCGCGCCGCATTGTCCGGCCCCATGCGCACCAGGATCTTCTGCCCGGCCGACAGCCGTTCGAGTTCGGGGTCGGCGAACTGGTAGAGCACCTTCGGCTGGACGACGCGCAGCGGCCCGGCGGGTTCGGGCGTCGCGAGCAGGTGGTCGAGGACTGCGACGAGGCGGTCGTTGAAATACCCCTGCGGATAGCCGAGTTCCTGGTACGCCTGCTGGAAAAGCGGATAGAAGCGCGCGTAGAGCGCCGCGAGATAGCGGATGTCGACGGCTTCGGCCAGCGTCACGTAGGGCGCGTAGCGCTCCCGGTTGTCTGCGCTGATCACCAGCTCGTCGCCGTCTCCGCTCACGAGCAGTCTGCCCTCGACCGATTTCACCGGCGACAGGCGCCGCGCGAAGCGCTCGCGGGGGAGGTTGTCGACGGTGACGACGATGCGGCGGATGACGTCCTGGAGCAGCAGCAGGTCCGGCCGGGCGCCTCCGGCAAGAAGCGCGTCGAGCGAGGCGCCGATGGCTGCGTCGCTTTCGTCCAGTGCCGGCAGCGGCCCGGCGTCGGGCACCTCAGCGGCCGGGTCGATGGCGGCCTCGATCGGGTAGCGGATCGACGGCTCGGCGGTGAGCGGCGCGGGCGCGGACGGCTCTTCGACCGCGACCTGCGGATCGGGCTGCGAGCCTGCTCCCCGCAGGGCGAAATACCCGGCCACGGCGACGAGCGTGATCACCGCGGCAAGCCCCCAGCTTTTCGATGCGTTCATGGAATCCCCCTGTCGTTGCCCGGACGTGGGGTGTGAGTCGGTGCCGGCGAATCCGTTCCGTACGCCCGTTTCCCGTTACTCCATTCCCCATTTCTGCAGCTGGTAACGCAGCTTCCGCAGCGTCATGCCGAGCCGGCGTGCGGCCTCCGAGCGGTTCCAGCGGGTCTCGTCGAGCATGCGCAGCACGCGCAGGCGCTCGTCGTCGCCGTCGCCGGCGTGCTCGTCATCGGGGTGGTCGCCAAAGTCGAAGCGCAGCGGCTGACCGATGCCTGTCGTCGCGTGCAGCTTGACGTCCTCGACGCCGATCTCGTCGCCGTCGCACAACGCGCAGGCGCGTTCGAGAAGATTTTCGAGCTCCCGCACGTTGCCGGGGAAAGCGTGCTGGCGCAGTTCGGCGGCCGCATCCGCGCTCAGACGGCGGGGCGCGCCGCCTTCGCGCTCGGCGAGCCGGGCGAGGATGTGCGCGGCAAGCTCCGGGATATCTTCCGGGCGTTCGCGCAGCGGCGGCACGCGCAGCGTGATGACGTTGATGCGGAAGTACAGATCCTGGCGGAACTTGCCTGCGGCGACGAGCTGCGCGAGGTCGCGATGCGACGCCGACAGGATGCGCACATCGACCGACTCTTCGGCGTGCGCGCCGACCGGGCGCACCGCGCGCTCCTGGATCGCGCGCAAAAGCTTCACCTGCATCGCCAGCGGCAGATCGGCGACTTCGTCGAGGAACAGCGTACCGCCGCGCGCCGCCTGGAACAGGCCGTCCTTGTCCGACACCGCGCCGGTGAAGCTGCCTTTGCGATGGCCGAAGAACTCGCTTTCCATCAGCTCCGGCGAGATCGCGCCGCAGTTGACCGGCACGAACGGTCCGGCGACGCGCGGGCCGAGCTCGTGGATCAGGCACGCGGTGACTTCCTTGCCGGTGCCGGATTCGCCGTGGATGAACACCGGAGCCTGGTTGCGGGCGAGCTTTTCGACCTGGACGCGCAAATGCGCGAGCGCCGCCGAGCGCCCGATCAGACTGCGGCCGCTCGCGGCCGGCGCGGCGGTGGCCGGCGCGTCGAGCCTGAGCGCATGACTCACGAGTTCGCGCAGCGCCTTCAGCTCGACGGGCTTGGTGACGAAGTCGAAAGCGCCGGCCTTGAGCGCGCGAATCGCAGTTTCGATGCTGCCGTAGGCGGTCACGACGGCGACCGGCAGGCCGGGCTGGTGGGCCTGGATGTGGGCGACGAGCTCGATGCCGTCGCCATCGGGCAGGCGCATGTCGGTGAGACACAGCCGATAAGCCCGGTCGCCGAGCAACCGGCGCGCATCGGCGATCGTGCCGGCGGTGTCGCACCCGAGGCCCATGCGCATCAGCGACAGTTCGAGCACTTCGCGGATGTCTTCCTCGTCGTCGACGACGAGGACGTCGGTGCGGGGGCGTTGGCGTCGTTCGGGGTAGTTCATGGCTGGGTACGTCCAGTGAGCACGAAGTGGGCGCCGGGGGCGTTGTCCGCCAGCTCGAGCGTCGCGCCGTTGGCTTCGGCGAGTTCGCGCGCGATATAGAGCCCGAGGCCGGTGCCTTTCGGATGCGTCGTGAAAAAGGGTTCGAAGACGCGCAGCCGCTCACTGGCGCCGATACCGGGTCCGTCGTCGAGCACGTGGAGCGCGGTACGCCCGCCCGCGTCGACGGCGAACACGCGCACCGCGCCGGGCTGGCCGGAGCAATAGCGCCGCGCGTTCGCGACGAGGTTGTCGAGGATCTGGTGCAGATGCGCGCGGTCGATGCCGAGCGTCGCCCGCGCCGGGATTTCGACGCGGAAAACGTCCCGTTCCGCACCGCCGCCGAGCGTCGATTCGTCGATCACGCCGGCGACGAAAGGCGCAAGGACGAGCGCCTCGGGCAGCGCTTCCTCGCGCCGGCCGAGCGCCAGCACGTCGCGCACCATGCGCTCGATGCGTCGCGCATTGTCGTTGATGATGCGCACCAGCCGGACCTGGACGTCGGCGCGCTTTTCCTCGGTCAGCAGCTCGGCCGCCTGCATCACCGCGGACAGCGGGTTGCGGATCTCGTGCGCCATGCTCGCCGTCAGGCGCCCCAGCGCGGCGAGCTTCATCTGCTGCATGCGCTGCAGGATCTCTTCGAAATCGGTCAGATAGACCAGCGTGGCGCCTTCGCCTCCGCCGCCTTCGCCATCTTCCCCGGCGCCGACGGCGCGGCAGCGCAGCAACTTGCCGGACGCGCGCATCCGCTGCAGCGCGCCGTCTGCGCTCGCGCAGCGGACGCGGAAATCGGAAAAGCTCTCGTCGAGTTCGGCGAGCAGCCGGCCTTCGAGCGAATCGACGCCGAGCAGCAGCGCGGCGCTCGGGTTGGCCTGGCGCACCCGGCCGTCGGCGCCGAGCACCAATACGCCGTCCTGCATGTCGCGGATGATGCGTTCATTGACGGCCTGCTGCTTCACCAGCGCTTCGCCGCGCAGCGTCGCGAGCGATTCGTTGGCCTTGGCGCGCAGCGCGAGCAGGCGCGCGACGATCGCAATGCCGAAGAACCCGATGCAGACGAAGCCGACCTGCAGGAAATCCGCCGGGGAGCGTCCGCTGAAGAACCGCCAGCTGTTCTCGGCGAGCACGACGACGGTCGCGAGTGAGGCGAAGAACAGCACTGCCCGCCCCTGGGCGACCAGCCCGGCGCCGGCGAGGATCACCATCATCAGCACCGGGATGCCGCTGCGGTAGCCGCCGCTCGCCCACATGATCGTCGCGAGCACGGCGATGTCGATGACGACCTGCAGCATGATCAGCCGGTCCAGGCCGATGCGCCGCGCAGCGTCCGGGAACCCCAGCGTCAGGACCGCGGCGATATAGGCGAACGCGACCGCGACGAGGATTTTCGGCGCTTCATGGCCGAGCTGCAGCTCGCTGCCGGCGACGAGGAACAGCCCGGCGATGACGAGCCGGAAAAAGTTCAGGTAGCGCAGCGGAACCCAGCGCGACGGGTCCAGATCGGGATCGGGGAATGCCGCCACAGGCATCGGGCGCACACGCCGTCAGCGCCGCACGCCGAGGCGCCGGTGTTCCTCGCAGCAGAAAAACGCGTCGCCGTCGCGCACGCCTTCGCTCTCCGGCACATGCACGCCGCACTGGTCGCACGCGAGCATCGGTTCCGGCGCGTTCTTCGGCCCGGCCCGCCGGCCGCCGGCCGAGCGCGCATCGCCTCCACCGGGCTTGCTCAACGCGCGGCGCACCCACCAGATGACGACGAGGACGAGAATGAAGATGAGCAGGTTTCGCACGAGCGGATCTATCAGGAATGAAGCGCGGCGAGTTTAGCACGCAGCCCGCGCTACACCCGGCACAGCCGCTCGCAGGCCGCGGCGAGCGTCGCCTCGTTCTTGGCGAAACAGAAGCGGATCACGCGCTCGTCGCGACCGTCGGCGAAGAACGCGGAGACCGGAATCGCGGCGACGCCGCTGTCGCGCGTCAGGCGTTCGACGAAAGCGGTGTCGGGCTCGTCGCAGATGGCGCGATAACGGGCGAGCTGGAAATACGTGCCGGCCGACGGCAGCAGTTCGAAGCGCGAGCCGCTGAGCGCGGCGCGGAAGAAATCGCGCTTGGCCTGATAGAACGCTGCGAGCCCTTCGTGTCGCGATGCGTCGGCCATATAGTCGGCGAGCGCGAGCTGCACCGGCGTGTTGACGGTGAACACGTTGAACTGGTGCACCTTGCGGAACTCGGCCATCAACTCGCGCGGCGCGACGACGTAGCCGACTTTCCAGCCGGTGATGTGATACGTCTTGCCGAAGCTCGACACGATGACGCTGCGCGCAGCGAGTTCGGCGTCGCGCGCGCAGCTCTCGTGCCGCCTGCCGTCGAAGACGATGTGCTCATAGACCTCGTCGGACACGACGACGATGCCGGTGCCGCGCGTCAGCGCCGCCAGCCGCGCCAAGTCGTCGGCCGACCACACTGTCGCGGTCGGGTTGTGCGGGCTGTTGATCATGATCATCCGCGTGCGCGGCGTGATCGCGGCGGCGACCGCGTCCCAGTCGGGCCGGTAGCCGGGGGCGGCAAGCTGCAGCCGCACGACGCGTCCGCCCTGCAGTTCGATCGCCGGCGCGTACGAGTCGTACACCGGCTCGAACACGATGACCTCGTCGCCCGGATGCACGAGCGCCGCGACCGCAGTGAAGAGCGCCTGCGTCGCCCCGGCAGTGACCGTGATCTCGGTTTCCGGGTCGTACGCGGTGCCGTACAGCGCCGCGACCTTGTGCGCGATCGCCTCGCGCAGCGGCGCGACCCCTGCCATCGGCGCGTACTGGTTGAATCCGGCGCGCATCCAGTGCGCGACGCGCTCGAACAGCACGTCCTCGGCGTTGAAGTCGGGGAAGCCCTGCGACAGGTTGATCGCGCCGCATTCCTGCGCGAGCCGGGACATCACCGTAAAGATCGTCGTGCCGACATCCGGCAGGCGGGAGTCGATGCGGGCGGGGAAAGTGGGCATGGTGGGCGGCGCGCGCGAGAACTGGATCGCCGCATTCTGGCAGAGTGCGCCAGAAGGGCCAATGCGGGGCCAGCGCGGGAACCCGTGCGCGGCGGCGGCGCCGCGAAGCGTTAAAATGCGCGTCATGCCTACCCTTCCGATCTTCACTCAACCCGTGCCGACGCTGGCCCGCGACGGCGACGCGATCGTGGTCCTCGACCAGACGCGGCTGCCATACCGCAGCGAACAGCGCCGGCTGGCCACCCTCGCCGAGGTCGCCACCGCGATCCATTCGATGCAGGTGCGCGGCGCGCCGCTGATCGGCGCGACCGCCGCGTTCGGCGTCGCGATCGCGCTGGGCGGCGACGCCAGCGACGCGCAGCTCGACATTGCGCTGAGGACGCTCGCCGCGACGCGCCCGACCGCCGTGAACCTGCACTGGGCGCTCGGCCGCATGGCGGCGCGGCTGCGCCCGCTGCCCGCCTCGGCGCGGCTCGACGCGGCGTGGGCCGAAGCCGAAACGATCCGGGCCGGCGACGCCGCGACCTGTGCCGCGATCGGTGCCCACGGCGTCGCACTGCTCGAAGCCGTCGTCGCGCGGCGCAACGGGCCGGTACGCGTCATGACCCACTGCAATGCCGGCTGGCTCGCGACCTGCGGCGCCGGCACCGCGCTCGCGCCGGTCTACGCGGCCCATGCGTGCGGCATCGCAGTGCATGTATGGGTCAGCGAGACGCGGCCGCGCAACCAGGGGCTGCTGACCGCCTGGGAACTGCGCGAAGCGGGCGTGCCGCACAGCGTGATCGCGGACAATGCCGCGGGAATCCTGCTCGCGCGCGGCGAAGTCGACCTCGTGATCACCGGCGCCGACCGCGTCGCGGCGAACGGCGACTCGGCGAACAAGGTCGGGACGTACCTGAAAGCGCTCGCGGCGCGCGAACACGGCGTGCCGTTCCATATCGCCGCGCCGCTGTCGACGATCGATTTCGCCTGCCCGGACGGCGCCGCGATCCCGATCGAAGACCGCGGCCCGGCCGAAGTGCGCAGCGTGCAGGGCGTCGCATCCGACGGCAGCGTGCAGGACGTCGCGCTCGTGCCGGACACCACCGGCGCCGCGAACCCGGCGTTCGACGTGACGCCGGCCCGCCTGATCACGAGCATCGTCACCGAGCGCGGATCGAGCGCGCCGGGACGACTGCGCGACCTGTTCCCGGAGGCGCCATGAGCCCGCCGGATGCCCACGGCGCCGACCTGCGCGCCGAACTGCTCGCGACCGCGCTGGCGACGAGTGCCGCGCGCCTGAACACCGGCAGCTCCGGCAATGCGAGCGTGCGCACGCGCGGCGGCATGCTGATCACGCCGAGCGGGCTGGCGCCCGAATCATGCAGCGCCGACGACATGGTCGTCGTCGCCGCCGACGGCACGCCGACCGGCCGCCTCGCACCATCGAGCGAATGGCGGCTGCATCACGACCTCTACGCGCTGCGGCCGGAAGCCGGCGCGATCATCCACGCCCACGCGCCGTTCGCGACGGCGCTGGCGTGCCAGCGGCTCGAGATCCCGCCGTTCCACTACATGATCGCGCGCTTCGGCGGCCCTACCGTGCGCTGCGCCGCGTACGCGACGTTCGGCACGCAGGCGCTGTCGGACAACATCTCGGTGGCGATGGAAGGACGCAGCGCGTGCCTGATGGCGAACCACGGCATGCTCGTGTTCGGCCGCAACCTCGCCAACGCGCTCGCGCTCGCGCTCGAGTTCGAGAGCCTGTGCGAGCAATACTGGCGCACGCGGCAGCTCGGCGAACCGGTGCTGCTGTCGGACGAAGAGATGCAAGAAGCCGTCGAGCGCTTCCGCTGGTACGGCAGGCCGGCGGAACAGCAGCCGTAGCGGCCGTAGGGCGGAAAAGCGCAGCGCCTTCCGCCACTTCGACGCCGGGACACGCATCGCGGCAAGACGTGGCGGATAACGCCTTCGGCTCATCCGCCCTACGATCGTGCGCTCTGCTCGGTGGTGCTCGCTTCCAGCACGCGCAACAAACTCGACGTGTCGTCCCGCCCGCCGCCGCCCGCCATCAGCGCGTTCAACTGCTGCCACACCTGCGCGGCGATCGGCAGCGGCGCGCCGAGCCTCGCCGCCTCGTCCATGAGGATGCCGAAATCCTTGTGATGCAGGCGCGACTCGATGCCGGCGGTGAAGTCGCGCCGCACCATCCGCTCGCCCATCACTTCCAGCACCCGCGACGCCGCCGAGCCGCCGAGCAGCGCGCTGCGCACCGCCGCGAGGTCGACACCGTGCGCGTTCGCCAGGTGCATCGCTTCAGCGCAGGCCTCGATCGCGGCGACCATGATCATCTGGTTGCACGCTTTCGCAACCTGGCCGGCACCGCTGTCGCCGACATGCACGATCGTCCGCCCGAGGCACGTGAGCAGCGGGCGCAGCCGTTCGAGCACGTCGGCGCTGCCGCCGACCATGATCGCGAGCGTCGCGTCCTGCGCCCCCTGTGCGCCACCGGACACCGGCGCATCGAGCATCGCCGCGCCGCGCGCCTCGAGGGCTGCCGCGATGCGGCGCGCGCTGGCCGGAGCGATCGTGCTCATGTCGACCTGCACCCAGCCGGGGCGCGCGCCGTGGATCAGGCCGTCCGCACCGAGCGCGAGCCGTTCGACGTCCGCGCTCCCGGTGACGACCGAGAACGCGACGTCGGTCGCCGCAGCGAGCGCAGCCGGACTGTCGTGCACCACCGCATCGCTGCCCGCGAACGGCGCGACACTCTGCGGTCGCCGCGCCCACAGGTGCAGGCGATGGCCGGCATGCTGCAGATGCCGCGCCATCGGCAGGCCCATCACGCCGAGGCCGACGAAGCCGACATCCATCATTTCCCCTCCTGCCCGGTCTCGCCGCCGCTCATGCGTTCGAGGAGCTTCAGCATCGCGACCGAGTCGTCGTCGCCGAGCCCGCTGCCGACCATCGCGTTGAACATCTGCGCGGTCGCCGCCGCCGACGGCAGCGCGAGGCCGAGGCGGTGCGCCTCTTCCATGACGATGCGCATGTCCTTCTGGTGCATCCACGCCTTGAAGCCGGGCTTGAAGTTGCGGTCCAGCATCCGCTGGCCGTGGTTTTCGAGGATGCGCGAATACGCGAAGCCGCCGAGCAGCGCTTCGCGCACCTTCGCCGCATCGACGCCGCTCCTGTGCGCGAAGTTCATCGCTTCGGCGACCGCCGCGACGCCGACGCCGGTGAGGATCTGGTTGCACGCTTTCGCGACCTGCCCGGCACCGCTCGCACCGATCAGCGACACCGTCTTGCCCATCGCCTCGAACAGCGGCTTCACCCGCTCGAACGCCGCGGCGTCGCCGCCGACCATGATCGTCAGCGTCGCGTTGATCGCGCCGACTTCGCCGCCGGACACCGGCGCATCGAGCATCGCGATGTCGCGCTCCTGCAGGCGCGCCGCGATCGCCTGCGCGGCGGCCGGCGCGATCGTGCTCATGTCGACGAAGATCAGTCCCGGCCGAGCGCCGTCGGCGACGCCCTGCGGGCCGAGCGCGACCTGCTCGACGTCGGGCGCATCGGCGACCATGCTGATGACGACCTCGGCGCGCGACGCCGCGTCCGCCGCGCTCGCGCAGTCGCCCGCGCCGGCGTCGAGCAGCGGCTGCATCGATTCGCGGCGCCGGCTCCAGACGTGCACGCGGTGACCGGCGCGAATCAGGTTCAGCGCCATGGGACGGCCCATCAGGCCGAGTCCGATAAATCCGACTTCCATTCTTGTACTCCTGGCTGGCTGGAATGCGCACGGCGACGGATAATCGCGCCATGACCTACGCCCCGATCATCAAGGAAATCGGACGCGGCGCCAAGGGCGCGCGCTCCCTCGACAGGCCGCTGGCCGAAGCGCTGTTCGGCGACATTCTCGACGGCAAGGTGCCGGACCTCGAACTCGGCGCGATGCTGATCGCGCTGCGGATCAAGAGCGAGTCGCTCGACGAGCTGCTCGGCTTCAAGCGCGCGATGGATGTGCGCTGCCCGCAGATCATGGTGCCGCCCGGCCCGCGCTGCGTCGTGCTGCCGACCTACAACGGCGCACGTCGCCAGGCGAACCTGATGCCGCTCGTCGCGCTGCTCGTCGCGCGCGAAGGCGTGCCGGTGCTGATCCAGGGGCGGCACGACTTCGAGTCGCGCGTCAGCCCGTTCGAGCTCCTCGCCGCGCTCGACATCGTCCCGGCGGCGAACGCCGACGACGCGGCCCGCGCGCTCGCCGACCGCCACCTCGCGTGCCTGACGCTGCCGCAGCTGCTGCCCGGCCTCGATCGCCTGCTCAGCCTGCGGCTACGCCTCGGCGTGCGTGGCAGCGGCCACACGATGGCGAAGCTGATCGACCCGTGCGTCGGCCGCAGCGTGCGCGTCGTCGCGGTCACGCACCCCGAATATCTCGAACGGATGCACGAATTCCTGCTCGTCGATGGCGGCCGGGCGATGCTGATGCGCGGCACCGAAGGCGAAGCTTACGCGAATCCGCGCCGGCGTCCGGCGATGGAAGCGTTCCGTGAAGGCGTCGCCAGCCTCGCGTGGCCGGCCGAAGGCGGTGGCGCGCCGCCGCTCGAAGGAGTCGCCGACGCGCCCGGCATCGTCGCCAATGCGGTGCTGATCCGCGCGATGCTCGCCGGCAACGTCGCGACGCCGCAGCCCATCCTCGACCAGGTTGCGGCGCTCGTGCAGCTCGCGCGGGAAGACTGACCGGCCGTCAGCGTGCCGCGAAGCGCCCGTCGCGGTAGTCGGCGAGCGCCGCGTGGATCTCGTCCTGCGTGTTCATGACGAACGGGCCGTACTGCGCGATCGGCTCGTTCAGCGGCCGACCGGCGATCAGCAGCATGCGCGCGGGCGCCGCGCCCGCCTCGACGACGACGCCGTCGGCCTGCGGCGCGTTGGCGAGGATCGCCATGCGCTGTTCGGCGACCGCCGTGCCACCGACCGCGACCTCGCCGCGATAAACGTACAGGAACGCGTTGTGCGCCGGCGGCAGCGTCTGGGCGAAGCGCGTCCCGGCCGGCAGGTGGACGTCGAGGTACAGCGGCGCGGTCGTGTCACGTGTCACCGCACCGGCGATGCCGTGGCTCGCGCCGGCGATCACGCGAACCTCGATGCCGTCCGCCGTCGTGAACCGCGGCAGTTCGGCGGCGGCGAAGTCGCGGTACCACGGCTCGCAGAGCTTGTCGCGCGCCGGCAGGTTCAGCCACAGCTGGAAGCCCTCCATGACGCCCTCTTCCTGCTCCGGCATTTCGGAGTGGATCACGCCACGGCCGGCGGTCATCCACTGCACGCCGCCGTTCTCGAGCAGCCCTTCGTGGCCCGCGCTGTCGCGGTGGCGCATGCGTCCGGCGATCATGTAGGTCACGGTCTCGAAGCCGCGATGCGGATGGTCGGGGAAACCGGCGAGGTAATCATCGGGGTTCTCGTTGCCGAACGCATCGAGCATCAGGAACGGATCGAGGCGACGCTGCAGCGGCTGTGCCAGCACACGGGTCAGCTTCACGCCGGCACCATCGGACGTCGCCTGTCCGGCAACGAGGCGCTCGACGGCGCGGCTCTGTGTGACGTGTTCGGCGGTCGCTTCATGGAGTTCGGTAGGCATCGCGGTTCTATATGGACGCCTCCCGTTTGCCAAGATCGGTTTTGGTGTGCTGGAGCAGATAGGCTGCAGTTCTATATCCGGCCTGTGGTGCAGGAATAGACCTGCTGGCCCTGATGGAATCCGCTGACCCGCGCCTCATTCTCCTGAAGGACTCGAAGTCCATCCCGCGATACAGGCTTGGCGGGTCACGGTCTGACCTGTTTGCCATCACACTTTTATCGACCTTGCGCAACCTTTACGGCGGCCACTCCTTTTTCAAAGTGGTGGATACATGTTGTGGGTCAGCGTCATGCCGGCTGACTCACAAACTCCCTCTGGTACGTCCGCTCATGGGCAAGAAGGGCCCAGATCGTGCGCGCCATCTTGTTGGCCAAGGCCACCACCGCGACGTTCAGCGGTCGGCGCTGGCGTAATTCGGTCACCCACGCGCCCGGATCCTTCGCGGTTGTCAGGACCGCCCGGGCGCCGTGGATCAGCAGCGTTCGAAGATAGGTGTCACCGCGCTTGCTGATGCCCAGGAGCTTGATGCGCCCGCCCGTGCCCGTCTGTCGTGGCACCAGTCCTGCGAAAGCGGCGAACTCCCGCCCGGACTTGAACGCCTTGGCATCACCCATGATGGCGACCGCCGCGGTGGCGGTCAGCGGCCCCACGCCGGGAATCTCGGCAATCCGCCGGCAGGCGGCGTCTTGCTTGAGCCAGTCCTTGATGCGCCGCTCGATGGTGGCGATCTCGGCATCCATCTTCTCGATGCGGGCCCACTGCTCGCGCAGGGTGTCGATGACCATCGCCGGCAACCGATCCGACAGCCGTGCCAGGGCTTGCGTGATGCCCTTGCTGACGGCTGCTTTGCCCTGCGCCATCACTTCGCCGTATTCGGTCAGCAAGCCCCGCAGGCCGTTGATCTGGGCGGTGCGGAACTTGACCAGCTGGCTACGCATCCGGTGCAGGGCCAGGATCGCCTGCTGTTCCTCGGTCTTGATCGCGACGGCCTTGACGTGCGGTTGCTGCACCGCCGTCCAGATCGCCCGCGCATCGTGCCGGTCGTTCTTGTTGCCCGTCACGAAGGGCTTGACCGCCTTGGCCGGCATGAGCTTGACCCGGTGCCCCAGCGCCGTGAGCTGGCGCGCCCAGTGCTGCGCCCCGCCGCAGGCCTCCATGCCGATCAGGCACGGCTGCCGGTTGGCAAAGTGCTCGAGAAACTGCTCGCGCTTGAGCTGCAGACTCACGATCTCTCCGGTCTCCCTGTCGATCCAGTGCAACTGGAACACCCGCTTGGCGATATCGACGCCGAGCACGCTTTTGCTAACATTCATTTCGGACCCTCCGGTTTGCCTGTGGAGATCTTCGTATCTTCCACCTTGGGCACTTCGATGCCGTCGGCCCGTGAGGGTCCACCTCTCAATCGACCACCTCCGCAGAGTTATCCACCGCGCCGGGCGCCGGAGGTCCCTCTATCACCGCAGGCGACCGGCGCGGTGCATAACTCGGGTTCAGCGCTCACGGGGCGGGAGGCGTCCATTTCATTCTCCTGGCGGGGTCGGGGGGTTCGCTTGTGCCGCCCGCACGGGCTGCGGGCGGCGTCCGTCTTTGCGGAAGCGATCAGTAGAGGTGCGGCGCGAGGCCGCAGCGCCGGGTTCAGGCCGGCGCACTGCGAGGGTGCGTCAGGCGAGCGCCGCCTCGATATCGCGCTCGGCTTCGGCGAAAGCCTGCTGTTCGGCGTCGGCGCCCATCGCGAGCCCTTCGGCGAAGATGAAATGCACGTCGGTCATGCCGAGGAAACCGAGGATCGTCTTCAGATACGGCACTTGCGAATCGGCCGCGGTGTCGCGATAGCGGCCGCCGCGGGCGAACGCGACGTACACCTTCTTGCCCTTCAGCAGGCCTTCGGGACCGTTCGCGGTGTAGCGGAACGTGACCTTCACTCGCGTGATTGCGTCGATCCAGTGCTTCAGTTGCGCCGGCACGCCGAAGTTGTACATCGGCACGCCGATGACGACGGCGTCGGCGGCCTGGATCTCGGCGATCAGCGCGTCGTCAAGCGCGACGCGAGCCGCCTGCTCGGGCGTGCGCTTGTTGGCCGGCGTGAACAGCGCGCCGAGCGCCGCTTCGTCGAGCACCGGATGCGGGTTGTGCGCGAGGCTGCGAACGACGACCGCGGCGCCCGGGTGCGACGCGCGCAGCCGCTCGACGATGCTGTTCGCGACGCGGGTGGAGTTGGAGGCGTCGCTGCGGGCGCTCGAATTGACTTGCAGGATGTTCATTGCGTTCTCCATGTGAGTGTTTTGCGGGCTCTACTTTATTGGCTGAACTGTTGCCTGGAAAGCCACGAAACCTGACAACACTGTTCCTGTTATTGCACGAATTGCGCTGTGCTCCCGACCCCCATTCGCCGCCCAGCAAGATTTTCCTCAAGTTCGGCGCCTTCGGGACGCTAATCAATCATTACAAGACCGAAAAAACCGGTCGAAAAAATGTATCACGACGATCGGAACACCTGGAGGAGACATGAAACCGAAGGCTCTATCGATAAGGGCGGCGTTGATTGCGCTGTCGCTGGTGGTGCTGGCGATGCTGCTCGCAGTGGGCGGAATCGGATTGCGCAGCGTCACGAGCCTGGAAGGATCGGTCACGAGCAGTTACGAAGCCGCAGCGGCCGCGCGGCGGCAGGTGGAAGCCGACGTGCTGCGCGGCACGATTCGCAGCGATGTCCTCGCCGCGTTGCTAGCCGCCGAACAGAGCGATTACGCGGCGATCGAGGAGGCCGGCCGCCGGCTGCATGCCAACGTTGGCGCGCTCGAAGAAGCGTTCGCCGGCAACGCCGGGCAGGAACTCGGCCCGGCAGTCGGGGCCGCAATCGAGTCGATGCGCCCAGCGCTCGAGCGCTACGCGACGAACGCCAAGCGGATCGTCGGCAAGCTGGTCGGCGACTACGACAACATCACTTTGCTGCAGATCGAATTCATGAAGGACTTCAGCGCGCTCGAGACCGAGATGAACGGGCTCGCCGCCCGCATCGAGGCCGAAGCCGCCAGCACGCGCGCCGCCGCGCACGACACGATGCGGTTCAGCCAGTGGGCGATCGCCGCCGCAGTGCTCCTGGCGGCGTTGTTGACCGCAACGCTGTGCACGTTGACCTATCGCCACATCGTCCCGCCGCTGAGCGCGCTCGCGCGTACGGCAAACGGCATCCGCGCAAGCGGCGATCTGACGCTGCGCGCGCCGTCGGCCGGCGACAACGAAATCGGGCATGCGGTCGAAGCCTTCAATGACCTGCTCGAAAACCTGCAGGGCATCGTCCGCGACGTGCGCGCGAGCGGCAGCCGCATCGCCGAGCGCAGCGCACGCCTCGTCGATGTTTCGGGCATCGCGCTCGACACGAGTTCCAGCCAGAACGAGGCGGCCGGCGCGATGGCCGCGACGGTCGAAGAGCTCACCGTGAGCATTCGCCAGATCTCCGAGCATGCGCGCGAAGTGGCGAGCGCGGCGACCGAGTCCGGGCGCCTGTCGCGCGACGGCGTATCGGTCGCGGGCGACGCGTCGGACGCGATCCAGCGCATTTCGGCGGCAGTCAGCAGTGCCGCGGCGTCGATCACGGCCCTCGGCAAGGACGCGGAGGCGATTTCGAGCATCGTCCAGGCGATCAAGGACATCGCCGACCAGACCAACCTGTTGGCCCTCAACGCCGCAATCGAAGCGGCGCGCGCCGGCGAACAGGGGCGGGGATTCGCCGTCGTGGCCGACGAGGTGCGCAAACTGGCCGAACGCACGACCCAGTCCACGCAGGAGATCATCGGCATCGTCACGCAGATCCAGAGCGGCACGCGGAACACCGTCAGCAGCATGGAAGACGGGGTCGAACGAGTGAAAAGCGGCGTCGGACTGGCTCAGGCCGCGGGCGAAGCGATACGCCAGGTCGCCGACGTCGCGGGCAGCGCCGCGCGGGCAGTGGGCGAGATCACGCACGCCCTCGACGAACAGAACACCGCCGGCCAAGACATCGCGCGCAACGTCGAGCAAGTCGCGGACATGGCCTCGCGCAACCACGCCGCGGCGGTCGAATCCGCCAGCCATGCACGGGAACTCGCGGAACTGTCGCGCGCGCTGGAAGGGTCCGTCGGGCGCTTCAAGGTCTGAGCGGCGGCGCGCGACGAACTTTTCATGCGACGCGGCGACGAAAGCCGGTCCTGACCTACAATCCGGCCCTGCCCAACCACTCGCGTGCCGAACATGCAAGCTTTCGCCTTTTCCTCCCGCGCGCTGTTCCTCGGCCTCTTCGCGGTATGCGCCGGGCTGCTCGGCTTCGGCCTGTACCTGCAGCACGCCGTCGGGCTCGAACCCTGCCCGATGTGCATCATGCAGCGCTATGCCTTCGTCGCGATCGCGCTGACGGCGCTGGTCGCCGGGCTGCATGCGCCGCGACGCAGCGGCACGCGCGCCTACGCGGCCGTGATCCTGCTGCTGGCGCTCGCCGGAGGCGGCGTGGCGCTGCGCCAGACGTGGATGCAGCTCTACCCGCCGGAATTCGCCGAATGCGGGCCCGACCTCGAATTCATGCTCGGCAGCTTTCCGCTGGCCGATGCGCTGCCGATGATCTTCCAGGGGGCCGGCGATTGCTCGAAAGTCGACTGGGCTTTCCTCGGCCTGTCGATCGCGAACTGGTCGCTGGTATGCCTGACGCTCGTCGCGGTGTTCGCGATCGCGATGATGGCGCGCAAACGCGGCGGCTGAAACGCCCTGCTGCCCAGCCGCTCACCGGCAGGCGACCGCGTCCCTGACGCCGAACTTGCGAAGGATGGTTTCCAGCGGGCAGATGCCGGTGAAGCCGCTCTGGAACAGGTTCGCTCCGACGAAGGCGGTGAACCACAGGAAATTCGCGCTGACGAACAGCGGCGAGGCTTCGGCACCGAGCGCGAGCGAGATCAGCACAAAGGCACCAGCGAAGATGCGGACGAACTGGTTGACGGTCAGGTTCATGGCATTTCTCCTTGCAGTTGGGCGACGCGGCTGCGCATCGCGGCGAAATACAGCACCGGGATGACGACCAGCGTCAGCACGGTGGAGACGAAGATGCCGAAGATCAGGCTGATCGCCAGCCCGTTGAAGATCGGGTCGTCGAGGATGAACAGCGCGCCGATCATCGCCGCGAGCGCAGTGAGCCCGATCGGCTTCGCGCGCACCGCCGCAGCGCGGATCACCGCTTCGCCCAGATCCATGCCTGCGCGCACCTGCTGATTGACGAAATCGACGAGCAGGATCGAGTTGCGCACGATGATGCCGGCGAGCGCGATCATGCCGATCATCGACGTCGCGGTGAATTGCGCGCCGAGCAGCGCGTGCCCGGGCATCACGCCGATGATCGTCAGCGGGATCGGCGCCATGATGACGAGCGGCACGAGATAGCTGCGGAACTGCGCGACGACGAGCAGGTAGATCAGGATCAGGCCGACCGCGTAGGCGGCGCCCATGTCGCGGAACGTCTCGTACGTGACCTGCCATTCGCCGTCCCACTTCAGGCTGTAGCCCGCGTACGGGTCGGCCGGCGCGCGGATGAACCATTCGCCGAGCGTGCCGCCGAGCCCCGGCGCCCCGTCGAGCGCGAGGTCCTTCACTTTCGAGCGGATGTCGAACATGCCGTACAGCGGCGAGTCGAGCCGTCCGCCCATGTCGCCGGTGACATACACAACCGGCAGCAGGTCCTTGCGGTGGATCACCTGTTCGCGCACCGTCTCCTGCGCCCGCACGAGTTCCGATACCGATACCAGCGTGCCGTCGCGCGCCCGCACTTTCATCGCCAAGAGCGGATCGACGCTCGACTGCCGTTCGGACGGCAGCTGGATGCGCACTGGAATCTCGTACTTGTTGTCGCCGCCGTGGATCGGCGTGACATCTTCTCCGGCGAGCCCCAGGCGCACGACTTCGACGATGTCCGCCTGCGCGACGCCCATGCGCGCAGCCTTCGCCTGGTCGACGCGCAGCACGAGCTTCGGCGCCGCTTCGTCCACGGTGTCGTCGACGCCGACGATGTCGGCCGCACCCTCGAACGCCGCGCGCACGCGGCCGGCGACCGCGACCTGGCCGGCGTAGTCCGGCCCATACACTTCGGCGACGATCGGTGACAGCACCGGCGGGCCCGGCGGCACTTCGACGACTTTTGCGTTGCCTCCCGCTGCGCGGGCGATCCGCGTCACCTCGTCGCGCACCGACACCGCGATCTCGTGGCTCTTGCGCGAACGGTGCGCCTTGTCGACGAGATTGACCTGCACGTCGCCCTGCTCCGGCGCGCTGCGGAGGTAATACTGGCGCACCAGGCCGTTGAAGTTGATCGGGCTCGCAGTGCCGGCATACGCCTGCCAGTCGCTGACTTCCGCGACATCGCCGACGTGCTCGCCGATCTCGCGCAGCACGCGCGCGGTCTCCTCGACCGGCGTGCCGACCGGCATGTCGAGCACGACCTGGAACTCGCTCTTGTTGTCGAACGGCAGCATCTTCATGACGACAAGTTGCACCGCGGGCAGCGCGACCGACGCGACGATCAGCGCGCCGACGACCAGCCACAGCCTGAGCCGCGCACGCCCGCCCTTGACCGGATCGAGCATCGGCGTCATGACGCGACGGAAGAAGCGGTCGAGCCGCGCAGTGAGCTTATCCTCGCCTTCGTGATGGTGCGCGTCGACCGACTTCAGCAGCCGCTGCGCGAGCCACGGCGTGACGACGAACGCGACCGCGAGCGAGATGAACATCCCCATCGACGCGTTGATCGGAATCGGGCTCATGTACGGCCCCATCAGCCCGGTGACGAAGGCCATCGGCAGGAGCGCGGCGATCACGGTGAAAGTTGCGAGGATCGTCGGCCCGCCGACCTCGTCGACGGCGCGCGGGATCAGCTGCCACAGCGGCGTGTCGGGCTCGAGCGCGTGCCAGCGGTGGATGTTCTCGACGACGACGATCGCGTCATCGACGAGGATGCCGATCGAGAAGATCAGCGCGAACAGGCTCACGCGGTTCAACGTGAAGCCCCACGCCCACGACGCGAACAGCGTCGCCGCGAGCGTCAGGCCGACTGCGACGCCGACGATCAGCGCCTCGCGGAGCCCCAGCGCGAAGAACACCAGCAGCACCACCGCGGCGGTCGCGAAAACGAGCTTGCCGATCAGCGTATTCGCCTTGTCGTTCGCGGTCTGGCCGTAGTTGCGCGTGACCGTGAATTCGACGCCTTCCGGGATGATCTCGCCGCGTAGCGATTCGGCGCGCGCGAGGACGTCCTCGGCAACATCGGCGGCGTTCGCGCCGGGCTTCTTCGACACCGCGAGCGTCACCGCGGGGAACACGCCGGATTCGGCGACGCCTGCCCGCGCGGCCGCCGCACCGGTGCCGAACCACACGTATTGCGTCGCCTGGTCCGGACCGTCCTCGATCGTCGCGACATCCCTCATGAACACCGGCCGGCCGCCGGCGACACCGACGACGAGGGCGCGCACGTCGTCGGCGGATTCGAGATACGTGCCCGTCTGCACCAGCACTTCGCGGTTCGCGGCGACGAGGTTGCCGGCCGGTTGCGACGCGTTCGCGAGCTGCAGCGCGGCGCGCACGTCCTGCGCCGTGACCGCGTGCGCATTCATCCGCTCGGCGTCCATCAGCACGCGCACGACGTGGCCGGGACCGCCGATCGTCGCGACGTCGCGCGTGCCGGCGACGCGCTTCAATTCGAGTTCGACCGCGCGCGACACCTGCTGCACGTCGAAGCCGGCCCGGGCCGGGTCGGCGGTCCAGAAGGTCAGCGCGACGATCGGCACGTCATCGATGCCCTTCGGCTTGACGACCGGTTCGCCGACGCCGAGCTGCGGGCTGAGCCAGTCGCGGTTCGAATGGATCGTGTCGTAGAGCTTCACGAGCGCGTCCTGGTTCGGCACGCCGACCTCGAACTGCACGGTAATGACTGCCATGCCGGGGCGCGACACCGAATACACGTGCTCGACGCCCGCCATGCGCGACAGCACCTGCTCGGCCGGGCGCGCGACGAGCGCCTCGACGTCGCGGGCGGAGGCGCCTGGAAACGGCACGAGGACGTTCGCCATCGTCACGTCGATCTGCGGTTCTTCTTCCTTCGGCGTGACGAGCGTCGCGAACACGCCCATCAGCAACAGGATCAGCGCCAGCAGCGGAGTCAGCGCGTTGCGCTGGAACGCGCCGGCGATGCGGCCGGAGATCCCGAGCGGGGTGCTCATCGTCGCGTTCCCGTCAGCGGCTCGCGGCGCGCGTGGCGCGGCCGGCGATGCTTGCCTGCACCGGATCGAGCGCCACCTCCTCGCCGCCGGCGAGCCCGGCGAGCACTTCGACGCTGCCGTCCGCCAACGCCTCGCCGGCGCGAATCTGCCGCAGGCCGAAACCGCCCCTGCCGTCGGCGACATATACGCCGGTGATCTCGCCGCGCCGCAGGATCGCCTCGGCCGGAACCGCGATGCGCCGCTCCTCGCCGCTCGTGAAATGGACGCGCGCGAACATTCCCGGCACCAGCCCGGTCGCCTGCGGTGGCAGATCGACACGCACCCGGACGGTATGCGTGCGCGGGTCGGCCGCGGGCAGCACGGTGACGCCGGCCGCGTCGAACCAGCGCCCCGATTCCGGCAGTTCGATGCGCGCCGTCAGATGCTCCCCGGTGACGCCGGCGATGCGGTATTGCGGCACGTCGACGATCGCGCGCATCGCGGCCGGGTCATAGACGGTCAGCAGCACGCGCCCGGGCTGCGCCATGTCGCCCGGTTCGACGTGCCGCGCCGCGACCAGCCCCGTCAAGGGCGAGACGATCGTCGTGTAGCCCTGCACCGCGCCCGCCTGGCCGCGCCCGGCACGTGCCGCGCGCAACTGCGCCTCGGCCGAGTCGTATGCTGCTTTCGCCTGGTCGAGCGCGGCGGAGCTGACGAAGCGGCGCTCGACCAGGCGGGCGGTGCGCTCAAATGCCGCTTTCGCATTGATCAGGTTCGCCTGCGCCTCGGCGATGCCGGCTTCCGCGCCGGCAACGGCCTGCGCCGCCTCGACGGCATCGATGCGCAACAGCATCTCGCCCTTCGCGATCCGGTCACCGGCATCGACGTTCAAGGCGACGATGCGGCCCGGCACCTGCGCCGCGAGCGCAACCTGGTGAACCGCTTCGAGCGTCGCTTCGGCCGGGTGGGAGCGCGCCACGACGCGAGCCTCGACCCGGACTGTGGACAATTCGGCGTGCGCGATTCCGGCAGCGGCGAGCACCAGCGGAATCAGCAGGAGGCGGGCGAGGAGCTGATTGATCATGAATATTAGTTTATTCTAATATTTAGGCAAGTCAACACTGCCACCTCTGCGCATACTCCCTGCAAAGGTGCGGAAAGGTGCGTCAGCGTTCAGCCATCGCCTTCGATCGCGCATTGCCAGGCGTAGCTTGCCATCGCCGCGACGACGGGTTCCGCCTCGCCGACGGCGAGCGTCTGGACGATCTCGCACCCGGGATGGCGTTCGCAGGCCGCGGCGACGAGCTTCGGCAGATCGTTTTTCAAGTGGCCGCCACGGGCGATGAACATCGGCACGATGACAATCCGCCGCGCGCCCCTGGCGACCTGCGCATCGATCGCCTCGTCGAGCGTCGGCGCGAGGAACTCGAGGAACGCGAGCTCGACCCCGAGCTCCGGCGCCAGCGCGCGCAGCGTGTCGCGAACGCGCTCCATCGGCTGCGCCCACGCCGGATCGCGCGCGCCGTGGCCAAACAGCACTACTGCCCTGTCATGAGTCATGCCTGTTCCTCCTGCGCATCGGGCGCGTCGCCGGCCGGGCACGCCAGGAGCCGTTCGAGCGCGCGTGCCGCGGCGAACAGGCCGACGCTGGCCGTCATCATCATGCTTGACCCATAGCCGGCACAGGCGAGCCCCTGCGGCCCATGCGGCAGGTCGCACGCCGCCCCGTCGAGGCGCAGCGCTTCGCTCGAATACACGGCCTCGATGCCGAACGGCCGCTTCGGGTTGCGCGGAAAGCCGTGCTCGCTGCGCAGCCGCTTGCGCACTTTTGCCAGCAGCGGATCCTGTTCGGTGCGCGACAGGTCGTCGACGCGGATCATCAAAGGGTCGGCCTTGCCGCCCGCGCCGCCGGCGACGATCAGTGGAATGCGGCGCGCGCGGCACGCCAGCACGATCGCGACCTTGGCCCGCACGTTGTCGATCGCGTCGATGACGACGTCGAAATCCCGCAGCAGCGCCGCCGCGTTGTCCTCGCCGATGAAGTCCTCGACGACGGCGACGTTCACGAGCGGATTGATCGCGCGCAGGCGCTCGGCCATCGCGACGACCTTCGCCTGTCCGAGCGTGGCGTCGAGCGCGTGGCTCTGCCGGTTGATGTTCGATTCGGCGACGTGGTCGAGGTCGATCAACGTGAGGTGGCCGACGCCGCTGCGCGCGAACGCCTCGACCGCCCAGGAACCGACTCCGCCGATGCCCACGACGCAGACGCGCGCGCGATGGAGCCGCGGCAGCGCATCGTTGCCATAAAGGCGGGCGATGCCACCGAAGCGTCGTTCCCGGTCGACGTCCGGAAAGGTGGAAGTGATCGAAGCCGACATGAAACCTGCAAGCGGATGGGGGAGCGCCGATGTTACCTCAGCGGGCGTCCGCCTGAACTGAATCGCGCCTGTCTTGCTCCAACCGGCGACAGGGGGAACGATCATGCATCGACCGCTATGCCGGGCACTGTTCTGCATCACGCTGGCGTTCGGGTGCGCGCATGCGGTTGCGGACACTCCGGCAGCGGCCCTCGCCCAGAACGCGATCGGCGCCTACGAGGCGGGGCGCCACGACGAAGCTGCCCGACTGTTCGAGCGCGCCGCGCGCGCCGGCAACCGCCTCGCCCAGTTCAATTACGCCATGATGCTGTACCGCAACGAGGCGCAGTCGCGCGACGCGAACGCCGCGTGGCGCTGGCTGCGACGGGCTGCGGGGGCCGGTTTGCCGCAGGCGCAGTTCACGCTGGCGCGATTATACGAACGCGGCGACGGCGTCCCGAAGTCGCTGCCGACCGCGGCGGAGTGGTATCGGCGGGCCGCCGGACAGGGACACGTCGAGGCGCAGGTGAGCCTGGCGTCGATGTATTCCGTCGGCCACGGCGTCCCGCTCGATGCTGCGACTGCGGCACGCTGGTATCTTGCCGCCGCGCGCGCCGGTCACGTCGGCGCGCAACACATCATCGCAAGCCTGTACGAGACCGGCAACGGCGTCGCTGCGGATCGGCGGCTGGCGGCGCACTGGTACCTGCAGGCGGCGCAGCAGGGCGACGCGGCCGCGCGGGAGAAGCACACCGCGCTGATGTCGCAGATCGATGCCACCACGCCGTGAGCAGGCCCCGGCGCAGGCGACACTACTGCGTCGGCGCCGGCTCCTTCCCGGCGGTGAAATCGAGCCATATTCCGAGCCCTTGCGCATTGAGTTCCAGATCCTGCCGGAACAGATCGAGCACTTCCGCTTCGGGGTGCGTCCAGCCCTGGCGCTCGGCCTCCTCGCGCACGATCTGCTCCAGCCCGGCAAGGATCTCGACGTGGCGTGCGACGCCCTCGCCCCGCGCCGCCTGCGCGACCGCGACATGGGCGCCGATCAGCCGGTGCAGGTCCGCGGCGAGGCGTTCGACGTCGGTCACGCGGCTGTAGTGGGTGAGATACATCGCCTCGGGGAGGAAACTCAGCAGGCGGTCGATCGACGCATGCAACGCGTCCGGATCGAACTGCGTCGGCGTCGTTGTCGGGAAAATCGAAGCGCGGCCGTCGACGTCGAGTTCGCGGTAGGAAAGCCCGAACGTGTCGCCGGTGAAGAAGGCGCGGGCCGTCTCGTCCCACACGCAGATATGATGCCGCGCATGTCCCGGTGTCTCGAGGACGAGGAAGCGGCGCCCCGCGAGATCGATTTCCGTGCCATCTGCGGCGGCCACGATGCGCTCCGGCGGCACCGGTGCGAGCCGCCCGTATAGCGCGAACGCCCGCTCCGCGCCGTACACCGCAGAGGTGCCTTCCCACAGTTTCGCCGGGTCGACCATGTGGCGCACGCCGCGCGGATGGACGACCAGCTTGGCGTTCGGAAACGCGCACATCAGGCTGCCGGCGCCGCCCGCGTGGTCGAGGTGAATGTGGGTGAGGATGACCCAGTCGACGTTTTCGGGCGCGATGCCGGCGGCGACGAGGGCGCCCAGCACGCGCGGGGCGGACGCGTTCGTGCCGGTGTCGACGACCGCCGCGTGCCCCTGATGGATGACCAGGTGGATCGCCGCGACGCCGGGCCGGCCGTAGCCGGCATCGACCGCAAGAATGCCGTCGGGGTGGGCGGTGACGTGCTGCACGATTGTCTTCCTCCTGCACAGTCGGTTAGTTTTCCGCAATTGTATCCGCTGCACGGGATAAAGACCCGGCATCGAACCGCAAGCTTTTATTGCATCGCAACAGGACTGACGACGATGAATCCGATTTTCGACTTTGACACGGAGATAGACCGGCGGCGCGTTCCCGGCGAAAAATGGGGACGCTATGAAGGCCGCGACATCCTTCCGCTATGGGTCGCCGACATGGATTTCGCCGCGCCGCCGCCGGTCGTCGAAGCGCTCCGGCGTCGCCTCGATCACCGCGTCTTCGGCTACACCGACGCATGGCCCGGCCTGGCCGAAGCGGTGATCGAAGGCATTGCGCGCGACCACGCGTGGCGGATCGAACCCGACTGGCTGGTGTGGCTGCCCGGAGTGGTGACCGGCTTCAATCTCGCCTGCCGCATCACTGGCGAAGCCGGCGACGAGGTGCTGACCGCGACCCCCGTCTATCCGCCTTTCCTCGCTGCGCCCGGCAACAGCGATCGTCGCCTCGTGACGCGTCCGCTCGCCTTTGCCGACGGCCGCTGGAACTGGGATCGCGACGCGTTCGAAGCCGCGCTGACACCGCGTAGCCGCCTGCTGATGCTGTGCAACCCGCACAATCCGGTCGGCCGCGTGTTCGACCGGGATGAATTGCGCTGGCTCGCGGACCTCGCCGAGCGGCACGACCTGACGATCTGTTCCGACGAAATCCACTGCGGCCTGGTGCTCGACGACGACGCCCCGCACCTCCCGATCGCCGCGCTCGATGCGTCGGTCGCACAACGCACGATCACGCTGATGGCGCCGTCGAAGACGTGGAACATTCCGGCGCTGTACTGTGCCTTCGCCGTCATTTCCGACAGCAGCCTGAGGCGGCGCTTTTGTCACGCGATGCGCGGCATCGTGCCGCACCCCAACGTCCTCGGGATGGTCGCCGCCGAAGCGGCCTACCGGGACGGTGACCCGTGGCGCACGGCGCTGCTCGACTACCTGCGCGGCAACCGCGACCTCGTGATGGCCGCGATCGACACGATGCCCGGGCTCACGGCCGCCCGCCCGCAGGCGACCTACCTCGCGTGGATCGACTGCCGCGGCGCCGGGCTCGAAGAACCGGCGAAGTTCTTCGAAGCCGCCGGCGTCGGGCTGTCCGACGGCGCACCGTTCGGGATGCCCGGGTTCGTGCGCCTGAATTTCGGCTGCACACGCGCACTGCTCGGCAAAGCCCTCGCGCGCATGCGACAGGCACTGGGCGGCTGAGCGAAAGAAAAAACCGCCCTTGCAGGCGGTCGGCATCGCGTCAAAGCAGCCCGTCAGAACGGAATGTCGTCGTCGAAATCGCCGAAACCGGCACCGCCGCCGCCGCTCTTCGTCGGAGCCTTCGCCGGCGCGGCCGGCTGCGGGCTCGGGCGCGACGCGGCGGGCGCGTCGTAGCCGCCTGCGTCGTACTGGCGGCCGGATGCTTCGCCCGCGCCCTGGCGCGAACCGAGCATCTTCATCTCGTCGCCACGGATCTCGGTCGTGTAGCGGTCCTGCCCTTCCTTGTCCTGCCACTTGCGGGTCTGCAGCCGGCCTTCGACATAGATCTGGCTGCCCTTGCGCAGGTACTGCGCCGCGATCTCGGCGAGCCGGCCGAAGAACACGACGCGGTGCCATTCAGTCTGCTCTTTCTTTTCGCCGGTCGCCTTGTCCTTCCAGGTCTCGCTCGTCGCCACCGTGATGTTGCAGATCGCATCGCCGCTGGGGGCATAGCGTGTTTCGGGATCCTTGCCGAGATTGCCGATCAGGATCACTTTGTTCAGGGATGCCATGCGATTCTCCTCATGTAGGGGTTAACGTGCCGCCGGGGCCGCCACGACGCGGCGGGGAGGTGAGTTCATTGTCGCCGCCACCATCAGCCAGACCAGCGCGAGCAACCCGCAGGCCAGGTTGACGGCCGACGGTCCGTAGTTCTGCGCGATCCAGCCGCCGACCATTCCGCCGAGAAACAGGCCGACGGATTGCAGCGTGTTGTAGACGCCGAGCGCGGAGCCCCGGGCATGGGGCGGCGCGATCCTCGATATCCACGACGGCAGGACCGCCTCGAGCACGTTGAAGGCGACGAAAAACAGCGTCAGCCACAAGCCGAGCGCCAGCAGGCTCTCGCCGAACGCATACAGGCCGACCTGCACGACGACGAGCAGCGCGATCGCCGCATTGAAGATCACCTTCATCATGCCGCGGCGCTCGGCGACGATCACCGCCGGCACCATCAACGCGAACGACAGCAGCACTGCGGGAAGATACACCTTCCAGTGCTCGGGCAGCGGCAATGCGCCGCCGGCGACGATCGCGGCGGGCACGAGCACCCACATCGCGGTCTGGATCAGGTGCAGCGCGAACACGCCGACGTTCAGCCGCATCAGCTGCCCGTCGCGCAGGACATCGACGAGCCTGCCGCCGGCGGCGCGCGGAATGACCGGTACCGTCGGCACGACGTAGATGACGACGCCGATCGCAAGGAAGGCCAGTACCGCGGTCAACCAGAAAATCCCGCTCATGCCGACCATCGTGTAGAGCAGCGGCGCCGCGACCATCGAAATCGCGAACACCAGGCCGATGCTCGACCCGATCATCGCCATCACCTTGGTGCGGTGCTGGTCGCGCGTGAGGTCCGCGGCGAGCGCGGTCACTGCGGCGGAAATCGCGCCGGCGCCCTGCAGGACCCGGCCGACGATCACGATGTAGATGCTGTCGGCCAGCGCGGCGACGGCACTGCCGATGACGAACAGCAGCAGGCCGAATACGATTACCGGCTTGCGCCCGAAGCGGTCGGATGCGGCGCCGTAGGCGATCTGCAGGAATGCCTGCGTCAGCCCGTACGCGCCGATCGCCAGCCCGACCAGCGTCAGGTCATCCCCGCCGGGAATCTCGTGGGCATGAACCGCGAACACCGGCAGGATCAGGAACAGGCCGAGCATGCGCAGCGCGAAGATCGCCGCGAGGCTCATGCCGGCCCGCTTCTCCGCGGGGGTCATGGAATCGTGCTCGAATCGGGACATTAGGGGGAGGCGGCGGATCAAAGCGGCGATTCTAGCATTCGCCGTCATCCGGTTTGGATCGACCGGTGTTCTCTCGTATAGTGGCGCGTTCCCCCTCCGGCAATTCCCCCGCCCCATGGACGAAATCCGCATCCGCGGCGCCCGCACCCATAATCTGAAGAACATCAGCCTCGACCTGCCGCGCAACCGGCTGACCGTGATCACCGGCCTGTCGGGGTCGGGCAAGTCCTCGCTCGCGTTCGACACGCTGTACGCCGAAGGCCAGCGCCGCTACGTCGAGTCGCTGTCGGCGTACGCGAGGCAGTTCCTGCAGTTGATGGAGAAGCCCGACGTCGACCTGATCGAGGGGCTTTCGCCAGCGATCTCGATCGAGCAGAAGGCGACCAGCCACAATCCGCGTTCGACGGTCGGCACCGTCACCGAGATCCACGACTACCTGCGCCTGCTGTATGCGCGGGCCGGCACGCCACACTGCCCGGACCACCCGGACCAGGCGCTCGAGGCGCAGACGGTCTCGCAGATGGTCGATCACGTGCTGGCGCTGCCGCAGGACACGCGGCTGATGATCCTCGCGCCGGTCGTCGCGTACCGCAAGGGCGAGCAGCACGACCTGTTCGCCGAACTGCGCGCGCAGGGCTTCGTGCGCGTGCGAGTCGATGGCGCCGTCAGCGAACTCGACGCCCTGCCCGCGCTCGAGAAAGGCCGGCGGCACACGGTCGAGGTGGTCATCGACCGGCTCAAGGTGCGCGGCGACCAGCGCGGGCGCATCGCCGAATCCTTCGAGACGGCGCTGACCCATGCCGACGGTCGCGCGATCGCGGTCGAGATCGATAACGGCACCGAGCACCTGTTTTCCGCCCGCTTCGCGTGTCCGGTCTGCAGCTATGCGCTCGCCGAACTCGAACCCCGCCTGTTTTCGTTCAATAATCCTGCCGGCGCGTGCCCGAAGTGCGACGGTCTGGGCCAGGTCGATTTCTTCGATCCTGCCCGCGTCGTCGCGCATCCCGATCTGTCGCTGTCGGCCGGGGCGATCCGCGGCTGGGACCGGCGCAACCAGTTCTACTTCCAGATGCTTGCGAGCCTCGCGACGCATTACGATTTCGACGTCGATACGCCGTTCAGCGAGTTGCCGGAAGAGGTGCGCGACGTCGTGCTGCACGGTTCCGGGCGGCGCAAGATCACGTTTCGCTATCTCTCCGACAGCGGGCGCATGGTCGCGAAGGAACATCCGTTCGAAGGCATCATCCCGAACCTCGAGCGGCGCTATCGCGAAACCGACTCGACGGCAGTGCGCGAGGAACTCGCCAAGTACCGCGCGACGCACCCGTGCCCAAGCTGCGGCGGCACGCGGCTGCGCACTGAAGCCCGCAATGTGCTGATCGGCGGGCAGCCGATCCACGCCGTGGGCCGGATGCCGCTCGGCGACTGCAAGCGCTTTTTCGACGGGCTCGCGCTGAGCGGCCACCGCGGACTCGTCGCCGGCAAGATCGTCAAGGAAATCTCGGACCGCCTGAGCTTTCTGATCAACGTCGGGCTCGACTACCTGTCGCTCGACCGCTCGGCCGACACGCTGTCGGGCGGCGAGGCCCAGCGCATCCGCCTCGCGAGCCAGATCGGTTCGGGCCTGACCGGCGTCATGTACGTGCTCGACGAGCCGTCGATCGGCCTGCACCAGCGCGACAACGACCGGCTGCTCGGCACGCTGCGCCAGCTTCGCGACCTCGGCAACACGGTGATCGTCGTCGAGCATGACGAGGACGCGATCCGGTCGGCGGACTACGTCGTCGACATGGGCCCGGGCGCCGGCGTGCACGGCGGCGAGATCGTCGCCCGCGGCACGCCGGCGGAAATCATCGCCAGCGAGACGTCGCTGACCGGCGCGTATCTCGCGGGACGCCTTGCCATCCCGAGCCCGCGACGGCGCACCGCCCCCGATCTGGAACGCATGCTCAGACTTCGCGGCTGCAGCGGGAACAACCTCAAGGATGTCGTCCTGGAGCTGCCGGTCGGCCTGCTCACGTGCGTGACGGGCGTTTCAGGCTCGGGCAAATCGACGCTGATCAACGACACGCTGTATGCGATCGCGGCGAAGCATCTTTACGGATCGAACGCCGAGCCCGCCCCCTATACGTCAGTTGACGGGCTGGAGTTCTTCGACAAGGTCATCAACGTCGACCAGTCGCCGATCGGCCGAACGCCGCGCTCGAATCCGGCGACATACACGGGCCTGCTGACCCCCGTGCGCGAACTTTTTGCCGGCGTGCCCGAGGCGCGCGCGCGCGGCTACGGCCCGGGGCGCTTCTCGTTCAACGTCAAGGGCGGGCGCTGCGAAGCCTGCCAGGGTGACGGGCTGATCAAGGTCGAGATGCACTTCCTGCCCGACATGTACGTGCCGTGCGACGTCTGCCACGGCAAGCGCTACAACCGTGAAACGCTGGAGATCCGCTACAAGGGCAAGACGGTCTTCGAGGTGCTCGACATGACGGTCGAAAACGCGCTGGAGTTCTTCCGCGCCGTTCCGGCCGTCGCGCGCAAACTCGAAACGCTCGTGGACGTCGGCCTCGGCTACATTCGCCTCGGCCAGAGCGCGACGACGCTTTCCGGCGGGGAAGCGCAGCGGGTCAAGCTGGCGCTCGAACTGTCGAAACGCGACACCGGCCGTACCCTATACATCCTCGACGAGCCCACGACCGGCCTGCACTTTCGCGACATCGAACTGCTGCTCGGCGTGCTGCATCGCCTGCGCGACCATGGCAACACCATCGTCGTCATCGAGCACAACCTCGACGTCATCAAGACCGCCGACTGGCTGATCGACCTCGGCCCGGAAGGAGGCGGGCGTGGCGGTGAAATCCTTTGCAGCGGGCCCCCGGAAGCTATCGCCGCCCACCCGGCAAGCCACACCGGCCACTACCTGAAGAACGCGATGGCGCGGGACGAGGCGCGACCGGCCTCGGCGAGGATGGCAGCCCAATCCAGTTCGTGACACGATCGGGGTGATTGCGTCGCAGATCGCCACAGGCGACCAGTTCTGCCGCCAAGTCGCACCTTGTGCATCGCCCCCACCCCGTTGCCGTCAGCCCGGATAGCCATCCGGATTGCTCGTCTGCCAGTGCCAGGCATCCCGGCACATCGCCTCGAGGTCGTGCTCCGGACTCCAACCCAGCATCTTTTCCGCCCGGCCGGCATCCGCCCAGCAGGCGGCGATGTCGCCAGGACGGCGGTCGACGATGCGGTACGGGACCGGGCGACCGGACGCAGCCTCGAAGCTGCGAATGACTTCGAGCACGCTGTATCCCCGCCCCGTCCCGAGATTCAGGCACGTCACGCCCGGCAGCCCTTCGATGCGTTCGACCGCCTGCACGTGGCCGCGCGCGAGGTCCACGACGTGGATGTAGTCGCGAACGCCTGTCCCGTCCGGCGTCGCATAATCGCCGCCGAATACCTGCAGCAGCGGCAGGCGTCCCACCGCGACCTGGCTGATATAGGGCATCAGGTTGTTCGGTATTCCGTTGGGATCTTCCCCGATTCGACCGCTCCGATGGGCGCCGACCGGGTTGAAGTAGCGGAGCAGCACCACCTGCCAGCGCGGATCGGCCGCGGCAACGTCCGACAGGACCTGCTCGGTCATCCACTTTGTCCGGCCGTACGGGTTGGTCGGCGCAGCGGGGGCGTTTTCCGCGATCGGCACGCTTTGCGGATCGCCGTACACTGTCGCCGAGGAACTGAACACGAGCCGGCGCACGCCGGCTTCCGCCATCGCCCGCGTCAACGCGATCGTCCCGCCGATGTTGTTGTCGTAGTACTCCAGCGGCTCGCGCACCGATTCCCCGACCGCTTTCAGAGCGGCGAAGTGGATCACCGCATCAACCCGATAAGCGCCGAAAATGGCCCTCAGACCACCGGGTTCGCGGACATCGATCTCGTGGAAACCCGCAAGCTTGCGCCCGGCGATCTGCTCGACCCTCGCGAGCGCCTCGGACTTGCTGTTGCACAGGTTGTCGACGACCACGACGTCATGGCCGCTCTGCAGCAATTCCACGCAAGTATGGGAGCCGATATATCCAGCCCCGCCGGTCACCAGCACCAAGCCCATCGCCTTCTCCTGTCTTGTCTTCCGCCATCCCGAGATGAGCCGTTGCCGAGCGGTTCCTGACCGACCCGGATCGATCGCGACACCTCCGCAGCCCGGTGCACGGGGATCCGAACGGCGCTGTTCGCTGCTGAGCCAAGGAATGGGGGCCGAGGCAAAAAAATGGGCCGGTTTCCCGGCCCATTCACCTGCAAAACGTTACGGCGACCCGACTCAGGCCGCAGCCGCCTCGCTCACATTCGCCCCTTCCTCGCCTTCAGCCGGCCGGTCGAGCAGTTCGATCAACGCCATCGGCGCATTGTCGCCGTCGCGGAAACCGAACTTCAGGATGCGCAGATAGCCGCCATTACGCTCGGCAAAACGCGGACCCAGCACGTCGAACAGCTTGACCACCATCTCGCGGTCGCGCATCCGGTTGAATGCCAGACGCCGATTCGACAGGCTCGGCTTTTTGCCGAGGGTGATCAGCGGCTCGACCACGCGGCGCAATTCCTTGGCCTTGGGCAGAGTCGTCTTGATGACTTCGTGACGCAGCAGCGAATTGGCCATGTTGCGAAACATCGCCTGGCGGTGGCTGCTGGTACGGTTAAGTTTGCGAAGACCGTTGCGGTGACGCATTTTTCTTCCTCACTCCACTGACGCGCCTCAACCGAGCTTTTCGAGCCCGGCCGGCGGCCAGTTTTCCAGTTTCATCCCGAGAGTCAGCCCACGGGAGGCCAACACTTCCTTGATTTCATTCAACGACTTGCGGCCCAGATTCGGAGTCTTCAGCAACTCCGTCTCAGTGCGCTGGATCAGGTCGCCGATGTAGTAAATGTTCTCCGCCTTCAGGCAGTTGGCCGACCGAACCGTCAACTCCAGATCATCCACCGGGCGCAGCAGCACCGGGTCGATCGTCTGCGCCGCCGACTGTTCGACGACCGGCGCCGTGCCTTCGAGATCGGCAAACACCGACAGCTGATCCATGAGGACGCGCGCCGCGTAGCGGATGGCCTCCTCGGGATCCACTGCGCCGTTCGTTTCGATGTCGATCACCAGCCGGTCGAGGTCGGTCCGCTGTTCCACCCGGGCGCTCTCGACCAGGTAGCTCACGCGTCGCACCGGGCTGAAGGACGCGTCGAGCACGACGCGGCCGATGGTTTTGGTGTCGCCGGCAGCCGGACGAACGTTGCCCGGCACGTAACCGCGGCCTTCCTCGACCTTGATCTGCATGTCGAGCTTTCCCCCCGGCGCGAGGTGCGCAATCACATGATCCGGGTTGATGATTTCCACGTCGTGCCCAACCTCGATGTCGCGAGCGGTGACCACACCATCGCCAGACTTCGCCAGGCGCAGGGTCGCCTCGCTGCGGCTATGGAGCTTGAGCACCACGCCCTTGAGGTTCAACAGCAGATCGACGATATCCTCGCGCACGCCGTCAAGAGTCGAATACTCATGCAGCACGCCTTCGATGGACACTTCGGTCGGCGCATAGCCCGGCAACGAGGACAGGAGAATGCGCCGCAGCGCATTCCCCAGGGTATGGCCGAAACCGCGTTCGAACGGCTCCATCGTGACGCGGGCCTGGACCGGCGACACACTCTGGACGTCGATGATGCGGGGTTTCAGCAGCGAATTGCTTTGCATCAGCAGTTCCTCGGATCTTTGATTCTTCAGGCGAACCCGTTAGCGGGAATACAGTTCGACGACCAGGCCTTCATTGATCGTCGGCGGCAGTTCAGCGCGCTGCGGATATGCCTTGAAGGTGCCCTTGCCAGCCTTTGCATCGACATCCAGCCATTCGGGGAAACCACGGGAAGCAGCTGCCTCGAGCGCGGCCTTGACGCGCAGCTGAGCGCGCGATCCTTCGGTGAGTTCGACGACATCGCCCGGACGAACGACGTACGACGGGATGTTCACCCGCTTGCCGTTCACGAGGATGCCGTTGTGCCGCACGAGCTGGCGCGATTCGGCACGCGAACCGCCAAAGCCCATGCGATAGACGACCGAGTCCAGGCGCCCTTCGAGCAGTTGCAGCAGGTTCTCGCCGGTCTGGCCACGACGGCGCTCGGCCTCGGCGTAGACTTTGCGGAACTGCGCTTCGAGCACGCCGTACAGGCGACGGATCTTCTGCTTTTCGCGCAACTGCACGCCGTAGCCGGACATCCGTTGGCCGGAACGCTGGCCGTGCTGGCCGGGCGCATACGCACGGCGCTCGATGGCACATTTATCGGTGAAGCACTTCTCGGCCTTCAGAAACAGCTTTTCGCCCTCGCGACGGCACTGACGGCACTTGGGATCCAGATTACGAGCCACGTTTCAACTCCTTGTCAGATGCGGCGCTTTTTCGGCGGACGGCAGCCGTTATGCGGGATCGGCGTGATGTCGGTAATGCTGGAGATCTTCATGCCCAGCGCATTGAGCGCGCGGACAGCAGATTCGCGCCCGGGCCCCGGGCCCTTGATGCGAACTTCCAGGTTCTTGACGCCACATTCCTGTGCAGCTTTGCCGGCAGCTTCGGCCGCGACCTGGGCGGCAAACGGGGTGCTCTTCCGCGAGCCCTTGAAGCCGGCACCACCAGAGGTCGCCCAGGACAGCGCATTGCCCTGACGGTCGGTGATAGTGATGATCGTGTTGTTGAAGCTCGCGTGCACGTGGGCGATACCCTCGGCGACGTTCTTCTTGACCTTCTTGCGAACTTTCGCAGCAGTTTTAGCCATTATCTATTCCTATCACTTCTTGCCGGCGATTGCCTTGCGCGGCCCTTTCCGGGTACGCGCATTGGTGCGGGTGCGCTGGCCACGAAGCGGCAGGCCGCGACGATGACGAACACCACGGTAGCAACCAAGATCCATCAGTCGCTTGATGTTCATCGTCGTCTCACGACGAAGATCACCCTCGACAATGAATTTCGCCACTTCGTCACGCAACCGTTCCATGTCGGACTCGGTGAGATCCTTCATCTTGACGGAACGCACGACGTTGGCAGCATCGCAAATCTTCTGAGCACGCGAACGGCCAATTCCATAGATGGCGGTCAGCGCGATCTCGGCATGCTTGTGGTTGGGAATGTTTACCCCAGCAATACGGGCCATTCGATTACCCCAAAAAGCGAAACATTAAATAATAATACGTGAACGTCAGAGAATCAACCCTGACGCTGCTTGTGACGCGGGTCGGTGCAGATCACGCGAACCACGCCTTTACGACGCACGATTTTGCAGTTGCGGCAAAGCCGCTTTACCGAAGCCTGAACTCTCATTTTGTTACTCCAGTTTCTTGATTACCTGGTCCGGAAAACAATCCGGGCCTTCGTCAGGTCGTAGGGCGTCAGTTGCACAGTGACCTTGCCGCCAGGAAGAATGCGGATGTAGTGCATCCGCATTCTTCCTCAGATGTATCCGAGAACCACGTGTCCGTTTTCGAGCCGGACACGGAACATTGCGTTGGGCAGGTTCTCGGTCACCTCGCCCTGCATCTCGATTACGCCCCCCTCGCCATGACTTACCTGGTGGGAAGGCCCGCACCCTTGAAGTTCGCCTTCTTCAGCAAACTCTCATATTGATGGGACATCACGTAAGCCTGTACCTGCGTCATGAAATCCATCGTCACGACGACGATGATCAGCAGCGACGTCCCGCCGAAGTAGAACGGAACATTCCATCGAAGGATCAGAAACTCGGGCAGCAGGCACACCAGAGTGATGTACACCGCTCCCACGAGGGTCAGCCGCGTAAGAATCTTGTCGATATAGCGCGAGGTCTGATCGCCGGGCCGAATCCCCGGAACGAAAGCACCGCTCTTCTTCAGGTTGTCCGCCGTCTCCCGGGCATTGAACACCAGCGCCGTGTAGAAGAAACAGAAAAACATGATGGCTGCCGCATAAAGCATCACGTAGATCGGCTGTCCTGGCGCCAGCGTCGAGGAGATATCGCGAAGCCAGCCCATGCCTTCGGTGGCGCCGAACCATTGCCCCAGCGTCGCAGGAAACAAGATGATGCTCGAAGCAAAAATCGGCGGTATGACCCCTGCCATGTTGAGCTTCAATGGCAAATGCGAACTCTGCCCTCCATAGATCTTGTTCCCGACCTGGCGTTTTGCGTAATTCACCAAGATCTTGCGCTGACCGCGTTCGACGAACACGACAAAGCCGGTCACCAGCACCACGAGTACACAGATCAGCAATGCCGTGAAAGGATGCATCGCTCCGGTGCGCACCAGCTCGAACAGCCCGCCGATGGCGCTCGGCAAGCCTGCCGCGATACCACCGAAAATGATCAGCGAAATGCCATTGCCGATGCCGCGTTCGGTGATCTGTTCGCCCAGCCACATCAGGAACATCGTGCCCGTAACCAGCGTCGCGACGGTCACGAAACGGAACGTGAGCCCCGGATCGAGCACGAGTCCGGGCTGGCTCTCGAGCGCGATCGCAATGCCCAGCGATTGCGCGAGAGACAGCGCGACCGTCCCGTAGCGCGTGTATTGTGTGATCTTGCGCCGCCCTGCCTCACCCTCTTTCTTCAGCGCTTCCATCTGCGGCACCGCGACCGTCATCAGCTGCATGATGATCGACGCCGAGATATACGGCATGATGCCGAGCGCGAAAATCGTGAACCGTGACAGCGCACCACCGGAAAACAGGTTGAATACGCCGAGGATGCCGCCCGCCTGCGATTGGAAAAGCTCGGACAGTCGCGCCGGGTCGATACCGGGAACGGGAATGTGCGCGCCGATCCGGTACACGATGAGTGCACCGAGCAGGAACAGGACACGGCGTTTCAGATCCCCGAAACGCCCGGACGTCCCCAGCGTGGCAGCAGGATTGGCCACTTCGCTTTCCCTTGGTTACGCGGTCGCTACCGAGCCGCCGGCAGCCTCGATCGCCGCCAGCGCGCCTTTGGTCGCGCCGATGCCGCGCAGCGTGATCTTGCGTCCGATCGTCCCCGACAGCACGATTTTTGCGGACAGCGCATCGGCAGGAACGACGCCGGCCTGCATCAGCACCAGCAGATCGATGTCGTCGACGGGCAGTTTGTCGAGTTCCGACAGGCGTACCTCGACCTTGCGCGCGGCCGTCAGCGACACGAAGCCGCGCTTCGGAAGCCGGCGCTGCAGCGGCATCTGCCCGCCCTCGAAACCGACTTTATGGAAACCACCGGCACGAGACTTCTGGCCCTTGTGACCGCGCCCGCAGGTCTTGCCCAAGCCGCTGCCAATGCCGCGGCCCACGCGCTTCGCCGCCGATTTCGAGCCGGCGCCGGGCTTTATCGTATTGAGTCGCATATCAACCCTCACACTTCACCAGGTACGACACCTTGTTCACCATGCCGCGAACTTCAGGCGTGTCCTGCAGTTCGACACAGTGGTTCATGCGCCGCAGGCCGAGACCGCGAACGGTTGCACGGTGCGACTGCTTGGTGCCGATCACGCTCTTCACGAGCGTGACCTTGATCGTTTTCTCGGACATCGCTTACCCCAGAATCTCTTCGACCGACTTGCCACGCTTGGCAGCGATCTCGGCCGGCGTGTTGATCGCCAGAAGACCGTTGAGCGTCGCACGCACGACGTTGTAAGGGTTGGCGGAGCCGAGGCACTTGCAGGTCACGTCGGTTACGCCCATCACTTCGAACACCGCCCGCATCGGACCGCCAGCGATGATGCCGGTGCCGCTCGGAGCCGGCTGCATCAGTACGGAGGCCGCGCCGTGCTTGCCAACAACCGAGTGCTGCAACGTGCCGTTCTTGAGCGAAATCTTCTTGAGCTTGCGACGCGCTTCGTCCATCGCCTTCTGCACAGCCACAGGAACTTCGCGCGACTTGCCCTTGCCCATTCCGACGCCGCCGTCACCATCACCGACAACCGTAAGCGCCGCAAAACCGAGGATGCGGCCGCCCTTGACAACCTTGGTCACGCGATTGATCGCGACCATTTTCTCCCGCAGGCCGTCGTCGCGCTCATCCGCCGCTTGCGGTCGCTTGCTTTGTTGCTTAGCCATTCGAAACCTCGCTTAGAACTTGAGTCCGCCTTCGCGGGCGGCCTCGGCCAGCGCCTTGACGCGACCGTGATACTGGAAGCCGGCACGGTCGAACGCCACCGCTTCGATTCCGGCGGCCTTCGCCCGCTCGGCGATGAGCTTGCCGACGACTTGCGCGGCCTGCTTGTTGCCGCCGTTTGCCAGTTGCGAGCGCACGTCGGCCTCGACGGTCGATGCCGCCGCCAACACCCGCGAACCGCTACCGTCAATGACTTGGGCGTAGATATGGGAGTTGGTACGGAACACGGTTAGGCGCACCGACTTCAGCTCCGCGATTTTGGCTCGGGTTTTACGAGCACGACGCAGACGAACTTCTTTCTTGTTCATGACGAACCGCCCTTACTTCTTCTTGGTTTCCTTAAGCACAACCACTTCGTCCGAATAACGGACGCCCTTGCCCTTGTACGGCTCGGGTTCGCGGTATGCACGCACCTCGGCTGCGACCTGACCGACCTGCTGCTTGTCGATGCCCTTGATGACGATCTCGGTCTGAGTCGGAGTTTCCACCTTCACGCCGGCTGGCATCTGATGCACCACCGGGTGAGAGAAACCGAGCGTCAGGTTGAGCTTGTCGCCCTGTGCCTGGGCCCGATAGCCGACGCCGACGAGCGTGAGCTTGCGCTCGAAGCCTTTCGTCACCCCGGTGACCATGTTGTTGACGAGGGCGCGCACCGTGCCGGACATCGCCCGGCTGTTTGCGACACCTTCGCGCGCCTTGCACAGCAGCGCATCACCGTCGCGCTCGAGCGTCACCGCGTTGCCGATGTACTGTTTCACGACACCCAGCGGTCCCTTGACGGAAACTTCATCGGCCCCGATCGTGACCTCGACGCCCTGGGGGATTGCCACCGGATTCTTAGCTACACGAGACATGATCCCCCCTTATGCGACGTAACAAATGACTTCGCCGCCGACCCGGCCGGCTCGCGCCGCACGGTCCGTCATGACGCCACGCGGCGTCGACACGATCGCGACACCCAGTCCGTTCATGACACGGGGAAGATCGCCGCTGCCCTTGTACACGCGCAGACCGGGGCGGCTGACGCGCTCGATCCGCTCGATGACCGGACGGCCAGCGTAGTATTTGAGCGCAACATCCAGTTCCGGCTTGCCACCCGCTTCGCGAATGGAATAGCCGTCGATATAGCCTTCGTCCTGCAGGACTTTCGCGATCGCGACCTTCAGCTTCGAGCAAGGCATCGACACGCTCACTTTCTGAGCCTGCTGACCGTTACGGATACGGGTCAGCATGTCGGCGATAGGATCGGACATACTCATACGATAATCTCCTTACCAGCTCGCCTTGGTCATGCCGGGCACCTCGCCGCGGAACGCCAGGTCGCGCAGCTTGTTACGGCACAAGCCGAACTTGCGGAACACACCGCGCGGACGCCCGGTCAAGGCACAGCGATTACGCTCCCGAACCGGACTTGCATTACGCGGCAACTGCTGCAGCTTCAGACGAGCAGCCATGCGCTCCTCTTCCGGCAGCTTGAAATCGTTGATCTGAGCGATCAGCGCGGTCCGCTTGGCGGCAAATTTCTCGACCGTCTTGCGGCGCTTCTCTTCTCGATTGATCAGGGACAGTTTCGCCATAACATCCTCAATTCTTGAACGGGAACTTGAACGCGACGAGCAGGGCCCGAGCTTCCTGATCGCTCTTGGCGGTCGTCGTGATGCTGATGTTCATTCCCCGAAGGGCATCGATCTTGTCGTACTCGATTTCGGGAAAAATGATCTGTTCCTTGACGCCGAGGTTGTAGTTGCCACGACCGTCGAAACCCTTGCCACCAATGCCGCGAAAGTCGCGGATCCGCGGCATCGCTACCGTCACCAGGCGATCGAGGAACTCGAACATCTTTGCGCCACGCAACGTCACCATGCAGCCGATCGGGTAGCCGTCACGAATCTTGAACCCTGCAATCGATTTGCGAGCTTTCGTCACCACCGGCTTCTGCCCGGCAATCTTGACCATGTCGCCAACCGCATGTTCGAGAATCTTCTTGTCGCCGACAGCCTCACCGACACCCATGTTCAAGGTGATCTTGGTGATACGAGGCACTTCCATCACGGATTTGTATCCGAACTGCTTGAGCAAGTCCGGAGCCACCGTTTCTTTGTAAAATTCCTGCAAGCGCGCCATTGCCACTCCTTACGCGTCCACCAGTTCGCCATTCGACTTGAAGAAGCGCACCTTGCGACCATCCTCAAGCACCCGGATTCCCACGCGATCGCCCTTCTGGGCCGCGGGATTGAACAATGCGACGTTGGAAATATGCAGAGGCATCTCTTTCTCGACGATGCCGCCCACTTCACCCTTGAGCGGGTTCGGACGCACGTGCTTCTTGACCCGATTCACGCCTTCGACAACCAGCCGCTCGTCATCGACGCGACCCAGCACGACGCCGCGCCGGCCGCGATCCTTGCCGGCCAGAACCACCACTTCATCACCCTTGCGGATCTTGTTCATCTCACGCCCCCCTTAGAGCACTTCAGGCGCCAGCGAAACAATCTTCATGAACCGCTCGGTGCGCAGCTCGCGCGTCACCGGTCCGAAGATGCGCGTGCCGATCGGCTCGAGCTTGTTGTTGAGCAGCACTGCGGCATTGCCATCGAACTTGACGAGCGAACCGTCGGGACGACGCACGCCCTTTGCGGTGCGCACAACGACGGCGCTGTAGATATCGCCCTTTTTTACACGCCCACGGGGCGCCGCATCCTTGATGGTGACCTTGATGATGTCGCCGATACTCGCGTAGCGGCGCTTGGAACCACCAAGAACCTTGATGCACATCACTGAACGTGCGCCGGTATTGTCGGCAACGTCCAGCCTGGACTGCATTTGAATCATGAATTTATCTCCAACTTGCCCCGCTACAGCGGTCAGTCTTGGAACCCGTACGGGTAGAAAGCCCCGAAGAGCGAAAAGCAAAGATAAAAACTATAACAGCTTGGCGTTGTATTGCCAAGCTGTCCGAAGACCTACATTACGCTCAGATGACCCGAGCCTTCTCGAGCACCTTGGCCACACGCCACGACTTGGTCTTTGAAATCGGACGGCATTCCTCGATTTCAACCAGATCGCCAGCTGCAGCACCACCGTCTTCGACGTGCGCGTGATATTTCGCGGACCGCGTAATCACCTTGCCGTAGAGCTCGTGCTTCACACGACGTTCAACGAGAACGGTCACCGTGTTCTGCATCTTGTCGCTGACCACACGTCCAACAAGCGCGCGCCTAACCTTTTCGATCTGTTCGGTCATTTCTGCACCGCCTTTTCCCGCAGGAGAGTACGGACGCGCGCGATGTCGCGGCGCACTTTCCCGAGTTGGCTCGTATTGCCGAGCTGCTGGGTCGCAAGTTGCATGCGCAACGAAAACTGCGCTTTCAGCAGTTCAAGCAATTCTTGATTCAATTCACCGGCGCTCTTCGCGCGGAGTTCACTCGCTTTCATGCTCACCCCATCTGACGATGAACAAAGACCGTCTCGAGCGGAAGCTTCGCAGCGGCAAGCCGGAACGCTTCGCGGGCGAGCGTCTCGTCGACACCGTCCATCTCATACAACACCTTGCCGGGCTGTATCTCGGCGACCCAGTATTCCGGGTTCCCTTTGCCGTTACCCATCCGCACCTCAGCCGGCTTCTTCGAGATCGGCTTGTCCGGGAAAATCCGGATCCAGATGCGGCCGCCCCGCTTGATGTGCCGGGTCATCGCCCGCCGTGCGGACTCGATCTGACGGGCGGTCAGACGACCGCGGCCGATCGCCTTGAGCCCGAACTCGCCGAAGCTGACCTTGGCACCGCGTGTCGCGACCCCGGTGTTTCGGCCCTTCTGCTCCTTACGATACTTCCTTCTCGACGGCTGCAGCATCGTCTACTCCCGCTTTCCTGGTCCGGATGCCGGCCTTGTCGCCAGCACCCGCTTGTTCGGCACCGGTGCGACGTGCGGGGCGCTTGGCGCCGCGGTTGTCACCGGCATCATTGCGAGGCGCGCGGCGACCGCGACGAGCCTCGTTCTCGTTCTCGACGACCGCAGGCCGCTCGTTGCGCCCGAGCATCTCACCCTTGTACACCCACACCTTGATACCGATGATGCCGTAAGTGGTCTTCGCTTCGGATACGCCATAGTCGATATCGGCACGCAGCGTGTGCAGCGGAACGCGGCCTTCGCGGTACCATTCGGTGCGCGCGATTTCCGCGCCGTTCAGTCGTCCGGCGCTCATGATCTTGATACCCTGCGCACCGAGCCGCATTGCGTTCTGCATCGCGCGCTTCATTGCGCGACGGAACATGATCCGCTTTTCGAGCTGCTGGGCGATCGAATCTGCGATCAGCTTGGCATCGATTTCCGGCTTGCGCACTTCTTCGATATTGACGTGCACCGGCACGCCCATGATCTTCTGAAGCTCGCGCTTGAGCAGCTCGATGTCCTCGCCCTTCTTGCCGATCACGACACCAGGACGTGCGCTGAAAAGGGTGATCCGTGCGTTCTTCGCCGGGCGCTCGATGACGATGCGCCCCACCGATGCGTGAGCAAGACGCTTCTTGAGAAAATCGCGGACCTTCAGGTCCTCGTGCAACATTCTCGAGTAATCGCCGCTCGATGCGAACCAACGGGAACTCCAATCACGGGTGACCGCAAGGCGGAACCCGGTCGGATGAATTTTCTGACCCATATGTACCCCTTATTCCCCGACGGTCACGTAGATGTGGCAGGTCGGCTTGAGAATGCGGGCCCCGCGTCCCTTTGCCCGCGCCGCGAAGCGCTTCAGCGACGTGCCTTCCTCGACGTAGATCGTCTTGACCTTGAGGGCGTCGATATCTGCGCCATCGTTGTGTTCTGCGTTGGCAATCGCCGACTCCACCACTTTGCGGATGATCTGCGCGCCCTTTTTCGGCGAGAAGGCAAGGATGTTGAGTGCCTGATCAACCGGCCTGCCCCGCACTTGGTCCGCCACCAGCCGCCCCTTCTGGGCAGACAGGCGAACGCCGCGGAGAATTGCTCTGGTTTCCATGATGACTCCTTACCTCTTCGCCTTCTTGCTCGCCGCGTGACCCTTGAACGTACGGGTCAGGGCAAACTCGCCGAGCTTGTGGCCGACCATGTTTTCCGACACGAAGACCGGAACATGCTGGCGACCGTTATGGACCGCAATCGTCAGGCCGACGAAGTCCGGCAACACCGTCGAGCGACGGGACCAGGTCTTGATCGGACGCTTGTCGTTGCTCGCCCGCACGGCGTCGACCTTCTTGAGCAGGTGCGCGTCGACAAACGGGCCTTTTTTAATAGAACGTGCCATTTGTTACCCCTTAACGCTTGTGACGACGCTGCACGATCATCGTGTCGGTGCGCTTGTTGCTGCGCGTGCGGTAGCCCTTGGCAGGCTGGCCCCACGGACTGCGCGGCACACCACCTTCGCCGGTGCGGCCTTCACCGCCGCCGTGCGGGTGATCGACCGGGTTCATCGCCACGCCGCGCACGGTCGGACGAATACCGCGCCAGCGGTTCGCACCCGCCTTGCCGATCTTGCGCAAGCCATGCTCTTCGTTGCCGACCACGCCGATGGCGGCACGGCACTCGACGTGCACCCGGCGAACTTCGCCGGAGCGCAGCCGGATCTGGGCATACGCGCCTTCACGGGCGAGCAGCTGCGCCGAGGTGCCTGCGGCACGCGCGATCTGCGCCCCCTTGCCCGGCATCAGCTCGACGCAGTGGATCGTCGAACCAACCGGAATATTCCGGATCGGCAGCACATTGCCCGCCTTGATCGGCGCTTCCGGCCCGCTGAGAACCGTCTGACCCACTTCGAGCCCCTTCGGCGCGATGATGTAGGCGCGTTCGCCGTCGGCATAGCAGATCAGCGCAATGTTCGCGGAACGGTTCGGGTCGTACTCGACGCGCTCCACGCGTGCTGCGATGCCGTCCTTGTTGCGACGGAAATCCACCAGACGGTAATGTTGCTTGTGCCCGCCGCCCTGATGGCGGACGGTGATGCGGCCGCTGTTGTTGCGGCCGGCGTTCTTCGACTGCTTCTCGACCAGTGCGGCATGCGGACGTCCCTTGTAGAGATCCGCATTGACGACCTTGACCATCGCGCGACGGCCGGCAGACGTAGGCTTAAGTTTTACCAGTGCCATGATTCCTCACTCCCCGGCCGCGAAATTGATTTCCTGGCCCGGCTTGAGGCAAACGAACGCCTTCTTCCAGTCCTTGCGGCGGCCGGTCATCTTGCCGAAACGCTTGACCTTGCCTTTCACGTTCGCAATCTGCACCGACTTCACTTCAACTTTGAAGAGCAATTCGACAGCCGCCTTGACTTCGGGCTTGGTCGCGGTCGACGCAACCTTGAACACAACCTGCTCGTTCTTGTCGGCGACATACGTCGCCTTTTCGGAGATCTGGGGCGCGAGCAGCACCTGCATCAGACGCTCTTGGCTAAATCCGCTCATTGCCAGGCCTCCTCCATCTTGGCCAGCGCACCCTTGGTCACGATGACCCGGTCGTAGTGCACAAGCGACACCGGATCCGTCTCGCTGACCTCGAGAACCAGCACCTTGTGCAGGTTCCGTGACGACAGGAACAGGTTTTCATCGAACTCGTCGGTAATGACCAGCACCGAATCGAGCCCCATGCCTTTCAGCTTCTGCGACAGCAGGCGGGTCTTCGGCGCCTCGACGCTGAAGTTCTCGACGACCGCGAGGCGATCTTCACGCGCGAGCTGCGAAAGGATCGACGCCACACCGGCGCGGTACATCTTGCGGTTCAGCTTCTGCGAGAAGTTGTCTTCGGGCGAATTCGGGAAAATCCGGCCGCCTCCGCGCCACAGCGGGCTCGACGCCATACCGGCACGAGCGCGGCCGGTGCCTTTCTGGCGCCACGGCTTGCGCGTCGACTTGGAAACTTCCGAACGGCCTTTCTGCGCGCGGTTACCCGAGCGGGCATTGGCCATGTACGCCACGACGACCTGATGGATCAGGGCTTCGTTGTAGTCGCGCCCGAACAGCGCATCAGAGGCCTGCAGCGTTGCCGCCTGCGCGCCCTGATCATTCAATAATTTAAGTTCCATTACGCCCTCGCTCAGCCACGGGCCTTGACCGCCGGGCGGACGATCACGTCGCCGCCCTTCGAGCCGGGTACAGCCCCCTTTACCAGGAGCAACTGACGCTCAACATCGACGCGGACCACTTCGAGACCCTGAGTGGTGCACGTGGTGTTGCCGTACTGTCCGGCCATCCGCTTGCCGGGAAAGACCCGACCCGGATCCTGAGCCATGCCGATCGAGCCCGGCGCGTTATGCGACACGGAGTTGCCGTGCGACGCGCGGTTCGACGAGAAGTTGTGCCGCTTGATCACCCCGGAAAAACCCTTGCCGATCGACGTACCGGTGACATCCACCTTCTGCCCGACCGCAAAGAGGTCGACCCCGACGACGTCACCGGCCTTGAAGCCAGCGACCTGCTCGGTTTCGACACGGAATTCCTTGAGCATGTGACCGGCTTCGACGCCGGCCTTGGCAAGGTGCCCGGCAAGGGGCTTTCCAACCCGACTCGCGCGGCGTTTGCCGAAAGTCACCTGCACGGCGGCATAACCGTCGTTTTCAGGCGTCTTGATTTGGGTCACACGATTGTTGGACACGTCAAGCACCGTCACCGGGACACTCCTGCCGTCCTCGGCGAAGATGCGAGTCATGCCAACCTTGCGTCCCACAAGGCCTAGACTCATCTTCTTCTCCTGTCCCCGGTTACGATTGACCGGGCCCTATCACGTAAATTGCGCCCAAAGGCGCAAAGGCCGGATTATACCGGCCTTTCGCAAAGCTCCGCAACTAGAGCGGCTTACTGCAACTTGATCTCGACATCAACCCCGGCGGGGAGATCCAGTTTCATCAGCGCATCGACCGTCTTGTCGGTCGGATCGATGATGTCCATCAGGCGCTGGTGAGTGCGGATCTCGAACTGGTCGCGCGACGCCTTGTTGACGTGCGGCGAGCGCAGCAGGTCGAAACGCTCGATACGGGTCGGCAGCGGCACCGGGCCGCGAACCACCGCACCCGTACGCTTGGCGGTATCGACGATCTCGAGGGCGGACTGATCGATCAGCCGGTAGTCGAACGCCTTCAAACGGATGCGAATCTTCTGGTTTTGCATGGATGAAATCCTGAAAGAGCGAAAACCCGGGGCAACGAGCCCCGGGCGGATACGAACAATTACTCGATGATCTTGGCGACGACACCGGCGCCGACGGTACGACCGCCTTCGCGGATCGCGAAACGCAGGCCTTCTTCCATCGCGATCGGCGCCATCAGCTTGACGGTGATCGAGACGTTGTCGCCCGGCATGACCATCTCGGTGCCTTCGGGCAGCTCGATCGAACCGGTCACGTCGGTCGTGCGGAAATAGAACTGCGGACGATAGTTGTTGAAGAACGGCGTGTGGCGACCGCCTTCTTCCTTCGACAGCACGTACACTTCACCGGTGAAGTGGGTGTGCGGCTTGATCGAACCGGGCTTGCACAGCACCTGGCCGCGCTCGACGTCTTCGCGCTTGGTGCCGCGCAGCAGCACGCCGACGTTGTCGCCCGCCTGACCCTGGTCGAGCAGCTTGCGGAACATTTCGACGCCGGTGCAGGTGGTCTTGACGGTCGGCTTGATGCCGACGATCTCGACTTCCTCGCCGACCTTGACGATGCCGCGCTCGACGCGCCCGGTCACGACGGTGCCGCGGCCCGAGATCGAGAACACGTCTTCGATCGGCAGCAGGAACGGGCGGTCGATCGCGCGCTCCGGCGTCGGGATGTAGCTGTCGAGCGCATCGGCCAGACGCATGATGGCGGGCTCGCCGATGTCGCTCTGGTCGCCTTCGAGCGCCTTGAGCGCCGAGCCCTTGATGATCGGCACGTCGTCGCCCGGAAAATCGTACTTCGACAGCAGCTCGCGCACTTCCATCTCGACGAGCTCGAGCAGCTCCTCGTCGTCGACCATGTCGCACTTGTTCAGGAACACGATGATGTACGGCACGCCGACCTGACGGGCGAGCAGGATGTGCTCGCGCGTCTGCGGCATCGGGCCGTCCGCGGCCGAACACACCAGGATCGCGCCGTCCATCTGCGCCGCACCGGTGATCATGTTCTTGACGTAGTCGGCGTGACCCGGGCAGTCGACGTGCGCGTAGTGACGGTTGGCGGTCTCGTACTCGACGTGAGCGGTGTTGATCGTGATGCCGCGCGCCTTCTCTTCGGGCGCCGCGTCGATCTGGTCGTAGGCCTTCGCCTCGCCGCCGAACTTCTTCGACAGGATCGTCGTGATTGCCGCCGTCAGGGTGGTCTTGCCGTGGTCGACGTGACCGATCGTCCCGACGTTTACGTGCGGTTTCGTCCGCTCAAACTTGCCTTTCGCCATTGCTCAATTCCTCGCTTCAGTTCGTTGATTACTTGCGATTGTTGATCACCGCTTCCGCAACGCTCTTCGGCGCCTCGGAATAGTGCTTGAATTCCATCGAGTACGTCGCGCGGCCCTGCGTCAGCGACCGCAGCTGCGTCGCGTAGCCGAACATCTCGGCGAGCGGCACTTCGGCCTTGACCTCTTTCATACCCCCGGGCAGATCGTCCATACCCTGGACGATGCCGCGACGACCGGAAAGATCTCCCATGACGTTGCCCATGTAGTCCTCGGGGGTTTCGACGACCACTGCCATCATCGGCTCGAGCAGCACGGGGCTCGCCTTGCGCATCGCGTCTTTGAACGCCATCGAAGCGGCCATCTTGAACGCGTTTTCGTTCGAATCCACATCGTGGTACGAACCGTCGAACAGCGTGACCTTGACGTCGACGACCGGGAAGCCGGCCAACACGCCATTCGGCAGCGTCTCCTGCAGACCCTTGTCGACCGCCGGGATGTACTCGCGCGGGACGACACCGCCCTTGATCGCGTCGATGAACTCGTAGCCCTTGCCGGTTTCGTTCGGCTCGAGCTTGATCCACACGTGACCGAACTGGCCGCGACCGCCGGACTGCTTGACGAACTTGCCTTCCTGCTCGACCGGCTTGCGGATCGCTTCGCGGTACGCCACCTGCGGTGCGCCGACCGTCGCTTCGACGTTGAATTCGCGCTTCATCCGGTCAACGAGAATTTCGAGGTGCAATTCGCCCATGCCGGAGATGATCGTCTGGCCCGACTCCTCGTCGGTCCGGACACGGAACGACGGATCTTCCGCCGCCAGGCGGCCGAGCGCGATACCCATCTTTTCCTGGTCCGCCTTGGTCTTCGGCTCGACGGCGACGTGGATCACCGGCTCCGGGAAGATCATGCGCTCGAGGATGATCGGCGCCGACGGATCACACAGCGTTTCACCCGTAGTCACTTCCTTCAGGCCGACACACGCCGCGATGTCGCCGGCCAGCACTTCCTTGATTTCCTGCCGTTCGTTTGCGTGCATCTGCAGGATCCGGCCGATGCGCTCCTTCTTGCCCTTGACCGAGTTCAGCACCGTCTCGCCGGATTTCAACACGCCCGAATACACACGCACGAAGGTCAACTGGCCGACGAACGGGTCGGTCATCAGCTTGAACGCGAGCGCGGCGAACTTCTCGGAATCGTCCGCACGCCGCTCGACGTGCTTTTCGTAGTCATCGACGCCGGAAACCGGGGGAATATCGACCGGCGACGGAAGCAATTCGATGACAGCGTCGAGCATCCGCTGAACGCCCTTGTTCTTGAACGCCGTACCGCACAACATCGGCTGGATTTCGCAGGCGATCGTGCGCTGACGCAGGCCGGCAACGATCTTCTCGTGCGACAGGTCGCCGTTCTCGAGATATTCGTTCATCAGCTCTTCACTGGCTTCCGCAGCGGCCTCGAGCATCTTCTCGCGCCACTCCTCGGCCGACGCCTGAAGTTCGGCCGGAATCTCGCGGTAGTCGAACTTCATGCCCTGGGAAGCTTCGTCCCAATAGATGGCCTTCATGCGGATCAGGTCGACGACGCCAACGAAATTCTCCTCCGCCCCGATCGGAATCACGATCGGCACCGGATTGGCCTTGAGGCGCTGCTTCATCTGGTCGACGACCTTGAAGAAGTTTGCCCCCTGGCGGTCCATCTTGTTGACGAACGCGAGACGCGGCACCTTGTACTTCGTCGCCTGACGCCACACGGTTTCGGACTGCGGCTGCACGCCACCGACCGCGCAGTACACCATGCATGCGCCATCGAGAACACGCATCGAACGTTCGACTTCGATCGTGAAATCGACGTGTCCCGGCGTATCGATGATGTTGAATCGATGCTCCGGATAAGACAATTCCATGCCTTTCCAGAAGCAGGTGGTCGCGGCCGAGGTGATCGTGATCCCCCGCTCCTGCTCCTGCTCCATCCAGTCCATCGTCGCGGCGCCGTCGTGAACTTCACCAATCTTGTGGTTCACGCCGGTATAAAAAAGGATGCGCTCGGTCGTCGTTGTCTTGCCGGCGTCAATGTGAGCCGAAATACCGATGTTGCGGTAACGCTCAATGGGAGTCTTGCGAGCCACGATCTATCCTGCCTTCGAGAATTCGCGCGCTGCGCGAAAATCCATTTGTCTTGTCACAAAACAATCGAGCCCTTGCCAGGGCCCGATTAACCACCGTTCCGGAAACTTAGAAACGGTAGTGAGAGAACGCCTTGTTCGCCTCGGCCATGCGGTGCACTTCTTCGCGCTTCTTCATCGCCGAACCGCGCCCTTCAGCGGCCTCGAGCAGTTCGCCGGCGAGGCGCTGGGCCATCGACTTCTCGGCGCGCTTGCGGGCGGCTTCACGCAGCCAGCGCATCGACAGGGCCATGCGGCGCGACGGACGCACCTCGACCGGCACTTGGTAGTTCGCACCGCCGACGCGGCGGCTCTTGACTTCGACAACCGGCTTGACGTTGGCAACAGCCGACGAGAACACCTCGAGCGGATCCTTGCCAGCCTTGCCGGAAATCTGCGCAAACGCGCCATAGACGATACGCTCGGCGACGGACTTCTTGCCGGCCTGCATGATCACATTGATGAACTTGGATACGTCCTGCGAGCCGAATTTCGGATCGGGCAGGATTTCACGCTTCGGTACTTCGCGACGACGGGGCATGACAACCTCTAGCTATTTCTGAATGCCGACAATTAGGCTTTCTTCGGGCGCTTCGCGCCGTACTTCGAGCGGGACTGCTTACGATCCTTGACGCCCTGCAAGTCAAGCGAACCGCGCACGATGTGGTAACGCACACCCGGCAAGTCCTTGACCCGGCCACCACGAATCAGGACCACCGAGTGCTCCTGCAGGTTGTGGCCTTCACCACCGATATAGGAGATGACCTCGAAGCCGTTGGTCAGGCGCACCTTGGCGACCTTCCGGAGCGCGGAGTTCGGCTTCTTCGGCGTGGTCGTATAGACCCGCGTGCATACGCCGCGTTTTTGCGGACATGCATCGAGTGCCGGCACCTTGCTTTTGATGACGGCCAGTTGCCGCGGCTTGCGGACGAGCTGATTAATTGTTGGCATAGCTTGAGAATTTTCCATTATACCGAGGCGCCCCCACGGGCCGCCTCGGGCGGTTGATTCCGGCTGCGACTGACTACGATTGGTCAGCCCACAAAAAGAGGCCGGATGTTATCCTGAAATATGGTTCTGCGTCAACCGGCCTGCACGCCCTGCGAGACGTCGGTCGGCACCTCCGGCGGTACTTCCTGCATTTCCGCCCATGCGTGCTCGGGGCCCAGGTCCTCCCCTGCGTTCTGCGCCTTGCGGTTGCGGTGATATGCCATGCCGGTACCCGCCGGAATCAGGCGGCCGACGATGACGTTTTCCTTCAGTCCGCGCAGATCGTCGCGTTTGCCCATGATTGCCGCTTCGGTCAGAACACGCGTCGTTTCCTGGAAGGATGCCGCCGAGATGAACGAATCGGTGGACAGCGACGCCTTCGTGATACCCAGCAGGACATTCTGGTACTGTGCCGGCAGCTTGCCCTCGGCCTCGATGCGGTCGTTCTCGTCGAGCACTTCGGAACGCTCGACCTGCTCCTCGCGAATGAAGCGCGAGTTGCCCGCGTCGTTGATGACCACGCGGCGCAGCATCTGGCGAACGATCACTTCGATGTGCTTGTCGTTGATCTTCACACCCTGCAGGCGATAGACGTCCTGCACCTCGTCGATGATGTAGCGCGCCAGCGCCTCGATTCCCTGCAGACGCAGGATGTCGTGCGGGTCGGCCGGTCCATCGACGATCAGCTCACCCTTGTTGACGACCTGCCCGTCATGGACCATGACGTGCTTGTCCTTTGGGATCAGGAATTCGTGCGCCGTCCCGTCGGCTTCGGTAATGACGAGACGCTGCTTGCCCTTGGTGTCCTTGCCGAACGACACCGTGCCGGTGTATTCCGCCAGCACGCCAGCGTCCTTCGGCGGGCGCGCCTCGAAGAGCTCCGCCACGCGCGGCAGACCACCGGTGATGTCGCGGGTCTTTGCCGATTCCTGCGGAATCCGCGCGAGCACGTCGCCGACGCTCGCTTCCTGGCCGTCCTTGACGGTGATCAGCGAGCCGACCTGGAAGGTGATCGCCACCGAATGGTCGGTGCCGGCGATCTTGACTTCCTCGCCCCGCTCGTCGAGCAGCTTGACCTGCGGACGCACACCCTTCGACGACGCGCCGCTCGTGCGCCGCTTGCCGTCGATGACGACCAGTGTCGACAAACCGGTCACTTCGTCGATCTGCTTCGCGACGGTCGCGCCCTCTTCGACATTCTCGAACTTCACCGTACCGGAATATTCGGTGACGATCGGGCGGGTGTGCGGGTCCCACGTCGCCAGCAGCACCCCGGCCTTGACCGGCGCGCCGTCGTCGACCAGCAGCGTCGCGCCGTACGGCAGCTTGTGGCGCTCGCGCTCGCGGCCCATGTCATCGGCGACGACAATCTCGGCCGAGCGCGCAATGATGACTTTCTCACCCTTCGCATTCGAGACGTAACGCATGTTGCCGGCGAAGCGCACCGTACCGGCGGACTTCGACTCGACGCCGCTCGCGGCGGCAGCCCGCGACGCCGCGCCGCCGACGTGGAACGTCCGCATCGTCAGCTGCGTGCCCGGCTCACCGATCGACTGGGCGGCGATGACACCGACCGCTTCGCCGACGTTCACCTGCGAGCCGCGGCCGAGATCACGACCGTAGCACTTGCCGCACAGGCCGTAGCGGGTTTCGCACGTCAATGCAGTACGCACCTTGACTTCGTCGATACCCAGGCTCTCGATCAGGTCCACCGCATCCTCGTCGAGCAGCGAGCCGGCCTCGATGACCGTTTCCTGCGACTCCGGGTTCACGACATCCTCGGCACAAACGCGGCCGAGGATCCGGTCGCGCAGCGGCTCGATGACCTCGCCACCCTCGATCAGCGCCTTCATCACGAAGCCGTCGCGCGTGCCGCAATCGTCCTCGGTGACGACCAGATCCTGCGTCACGTCGACGAGGCGGCGCGTCAGGTAACCCGAGTTCGCGGTCTTCAGCGCGGTATCGGCCAGACCCTTACGCGCACCGTGCGTCGAGATGAAGTACTGCAGGACGTTCAGACCTTCGCGGAAGTTCGTCGTGATCGGCGTCTCGATGATCGAACCATCCGGCTTCGCCATCAGGCCGCGCATGCCGGCGAGCTGGCGGATCTGCGCTGCGGAACCGCGCGCGCCCGAGTCCGCCATCATGTAGATCGAGTTGAAGGACTCCTGTTTCACCGTGTCGCCGTGGCGATTGACGACGTCTTCCTGGCCGAGCTGGTCCATCATCGCCTTCGCGACCTGGTCGCCGGCGCGACCCCAGATATCGACGACCTTGTTGTAGCGTTCGCCGTCGGTCACGAGACCGGATGTGTATTGCCGCGCGATTTCCTTCACTTCCTGCTCGGCGGCATGGATCAGCACGTCCTTCTGCTTCGGCACGAGCATGTCCTTGACCGCGATCGAGATGCCAGCGCGCGTTGCCAGACGGAAGCCGAACTGCATCAGCCGGTCGGCGAACACGACCGTTTCCTTCAGACCGCAGCGACGGAACGAAGCGTTGATCAGCTTCGAGATTTCCTTCTTCTTCATCGGCTTGTCGAGCACGCTGAACGGCAGTCCCGGCGGCAGGATCTCGGACAGCATCGCGCGACCGGCGGTGGTGTTGTAGCGCGTGATCTTGTCGCGCCGCTCGCCGTCGGCCGACACTTCGACTTCCTTCAGGCGCACCGACACGCGGGCGTGCAGTGACAGCTGCTTCGACTCGTACGCGCGCTTGAGCTCGCCGACGTCGGAGAACGCCATGCCTTCGCCAGCAACGTTCACGCCTTCGCGCGTCGCGTAGTACAGACCCAGCACGATGTCCTGCGACGGCACGATGATCGGCTCGCCGTTCGCCGGCGACAGCACGTTATTCGACGCCAGCATCAGCGTGCGTGCTTCCATCTGCGCTTCGAGCGACAGCGGCACGTGGACGGCCATCTGGTCGCCGTCGAAGTCGGCGTTGAACGCGACGCAGACGAGCGGATGCAGCTGGATCGCCTTGCCTTCGATCAGCACCGGCTCGAAGGCTTGGATACCGAGGCGGTGCAGCGTCGGCGCGCGGTTCAGCATCACCGGATGTTCGCGGATGACTTCTTCCAGGATGTCCCAGACGACGGGTTCCTGGCTCTCGACCATCTTCTTCGCCTGCTTGATCGTCGTCGCCAACCCCATCAGTTCGAGCTTGTTGAAGATGAACGGCTTGAAGAGCTCGAGCGCCATCAGCTTCGGCAGGCCGCACTGGTGAAGCTTGAGCTGCGGGCCGACGACAATGACCGAACGGCCCGAGTAGTCGACGCGCTTGCCGAGCAGGTTCTGGCGGAAGCGGCCGCCCTTGCCCTTGATCATGTCGGCGAGCGACTTCAGCGGACGCTTGTTCGCGCCGGTCATCGCCTTGCCGCGACGGCCGTTGTCCAGGAGCGAATCCACCGACTCCTGCAGCATGCGCTTTTCGTTGCGCACGATGATCTCGGGCGCCTTCAGCTCGAGCAGACGCTTGAGGCGGTTGTTGCGGTTGATAACGCGGCGGTAGAGGTCGTTGAGGTCCGACGTCGCGAAGCGGCCGCCGTCGAGCGGCACCAGCGGACGCAGGTCCGGCGGCAGCACCGGCAGCACTTCGAGGATCATCCACTCGGGCTTGATGCCCGACTGCATGAACGCCTCGAGCACTTTCAGGCGCTTCGAGAACTTCTTGATCTTCGCTTCGGAGCCGGTCGTCTCGAGGTCGCCGCGCAGCTTCTCGATCTCGAGCTTGACGTCGAGCGTGCGCAGCAGACCGCGGATGCCCTCGGCGCCCATCAGCGCATCGAAGTCGTCACCGTACTCTTCGACCTTCGCGAGGTAGTCGTCCTCGGTCAGCAGCTGGCCGCGGTTGAGCGGCGTCATGCCCGGTTCAACGACGACGAAGGCTTCGAAGTACAGCACGCGCTCGATGTCGCGCAGCGTCATGTCGAGCACCATGCCGAGACGGCTCGGCAAGCTCTTCAGGAACCAGATGTGCGCGGTCGGGCTTGCGAGTTCGATGTGCGCCATGCGCTCGCGGCGCACCTTCGACAGCGTCACCTCGACGCCGCACTTCTCGCAGATCACGCCACGGTGCTTGAGGCGCTTGTACTTGCCGCACAGGCACTCATAGTCCTTGACCGGGCCGAAGATCTTCGCGCAGAACAGGCCGTCGCGTTCGGGCTTGAACGTGCGGTAGTTGATCGTCTCGGGTTTCTTGACTTCGCCGTACGACCACGAGCGGATTTTGTCCGGCGACGCGAGGCCGATCGTGATCGCGTCGAACTGGTCTTCGTTCGGCAGGGTTTGTTTGAACAGGTCAGCGAGCAGGCTTTTCATAAATCACTCCATCGAGGCATGCGTTTTGGGCATAGCCCCGGTTCAGATGCTGTCCAGATCGATGTCGATCGCGAGCGAGCGGATTTCCTTCACCAGCACGTTGAAGGACTCGGGCATGCCCGCATCGATCTTGTGTTCGCCCTTGACGATGCTTTCGTACACCTTCGTCCGGCCGGTGACGTCGTCGGATTTCACCGTCAGCATTTCCTGCAGCGTGTAGGCCGCGCCGTACGCTTCAAGCGCCCACACTTCCATTTCCCCGAACCGCTGGCCGCCGAACTGCGCCTTGCCGCCGAGCGGCTGCTGTGTGACGAGTGAGTACGGGCCGGTCGAGCGGGCGTGCATCTTGTCATCGACGAGGTGATGCAGCTTCAGCACGTGCTTGTAGCCGACGGTCACCTGGCGGTCGAACGCTTCGCCGGTGCGCCCGTCATACAGCGTCACCTGTCCGCCGGGAGCGAGGCCGGCCAGTTCGAACATCGCTTCGATCTCTTCTTCCTTCGCGCCGTCGAACACCGGCGTCGCGAACGGCACGCCCTTCGTGAGGTTCGACGCCAGCTCGATGATCTCGTCGTCCTTCAGCGACCCCATGTCCTCCGGGCGGCCGTTGTCGTTGTAGATGTGCTCGAGCAGCTCGCGCACCTCCGCGGCGGCCGCGTTCGCCCGCAGCATCGCGCCGATCTTGTTGCCGAGCGCCTTCGCCGCCCAGCCCAGGTGGGTTTCGAGGATCTGGCCGATGTTCATCCGCGACGGCACGCCGAGCGGGTTGAGCACGATGTCGACCGGCGTGCCGTCCGCCATGTGCGGCATGTCCTCGACCGGTACGATCCGCGACACCACGCCCTTGTTCCCGTGGCGACCGGCCATCTTGTCGCCGGGCTGCAGGCGGCGCTTCACCGCCAGATAGACCTTGACCATCTTCTGCACGCCCGGCGGCAGTTCGTCGCCCTGCGTGAGCTTCTTCTTCTTGATCTCGAAAGCCTGGTCGAAGTCCTTGCGCGTCTTTTCCAGACCCTCGCGGATCGCTTCGAGCTGGCCGGCGAGTTCCTCGTCGGCCATGCGGATGTCGAACCAGTGGTAGAACTCGAGCGAATCGAGATATTCGCCGGTGATCGCGGTCCCCTTGGCGAGCTTCTTCGGCCCGCCGTTGGCTTTCTGGCCGACGATCAGGCGGCGGATCCGCGCGAACGCGTCACGTTCGACGATGCGCATCTGATCGGCGAGGTCGGTCTTGAAGCTGCGCAGCATGTCGTCGATGATGCTCTGCGCGCGCTTGTCGCGCTCGATCCCTTCACGCGTGAACACCTGCACGTCGATGACCGTGCCGTTCATGCCGGACGACACGCGCAGCGACGTGTCCTTCACGTCCGAGGCCTTCTCGCCGAAGATCGCGCGCAGCAGCTTTTCTTCCGGCGTCAGCTGAGTCTCGCCCTTCGGCGTGACCTTGCCGACGAGCACGTCGCCGGCGTCGACTTCAGCGCCGATATAGACGATGCCGGACTCGTCCAGACGGGAGAGCTGCGCTTCGCCGAGCGACGCGATGTCGCGGGTGATCTCCTCGGGTCCGAGCTTGGTGTCACGGGCGACGACCGTCAGTTCCTCGATGTGGATCGACGTGAAGCGGTCTTCGGCGACGACGCGCTCCGAGATCAGGATCGAGTCCTCGAAGTTGTAGCCGTTCCACGGCATGAACGCGACCAGCATGTTCTGGCCGAGCGCGAGTTCGCCGAGATCGGTCGACGCGCCGTCGGCGATGACGTCGCCCTTGCCGATATGATCGCCGACCTTGACCACCGGACGCTGGTTGATGTTCGTGTTCTGGTTCGAGCGCGTGTACTTGATCATGTTGTAGATGTCGACGCCGACTTCGCCCGCGAGGGTTTCGTCGTCGTTGACCCGCACCACGATCCGGTTCGCATCGACATAGTCGACGATGCCGCCGCGCATCGCCTGCACCGCGGTGCCGGAGTCGACCGCGACGGTGCGCTCGATGCCGGTGCCGACGAGCGGCTTCTCGGGTCGCAGGCAGGGCACGGCCTGCCGCTGCATGTTCGCGCCCATCAGCGCGCGGTTCGCGTCGTCGTGCTCGAGGAACGGGATCAGGGACGCGGCGACCGACACGATCTGGCCCGGCGCAACGTCCATGTACTGCACCTGATCGGCCGTCGACAGCGCGAACTCACCTTTGTGGCGGCACGACACGAGGTCGCCTTCCAGCATGCCGTCGGCGCCGATCTCGGCGTTCGCCTGCGCGATCACGTACTGGCCTTCCTCGATCGCCGACAGGAAGTCGATCTGGTCGGTGACCTTGCTATCGACGACCTTGCGGTACGGCGTCTCGAGAAAACCGTGGCGGTTCGTCTGCGCATAGACGGCGAGCGAGTTGATCAGGCCGATGTTCGGACCTTCCGGCGTCTCGATCGGGCACACCCGGCCGTAGTGGGTCGGATGCACGTCGCGGACTTCGAAGCCGGCGCGCTCGCGTGTCAGGCCGCCCGGGCCAAGGGCCGAGACGCGACGCTTGTGCGTGATCTCGGACAACGGGTTGGTCTGGTCCATGAACTGCGACAGCTGGCTCGAGCCGAAGAACTCCTTGATCGCCGCCGAAATCGGCTTGGCGTTGATCAGGTCGTGCGGCATCAGGTTGTCGGACTCGGCCTGGCTCAACCGCTCCTTGACCGCCCGCTCGACGCGCACCAGACCGGCACGGAACTGGTTTTCCGCGAGTTCACCGACGGACCGCACGCGGCGGTTGCCGAGGTGGTCGATGTCGTCGATCTCGCCACGGCCGTTGCGCAGTTCGACGAGCACGCCGATGACGGCGAGAATATCTTCGTTCGACAGCGTCGCCGGCCCTTCCTCGCCACGCGAACCGACGGTCTCGTAGAAGCGCTTCAGCCAGCCCGGCGCCTTGTCCTCGATCTTCTCGGGATAGGCGCGGCGGTTGAACTTCATGCGGCCCACGGACGACAGGTCGTAGCGTTCCTCGGAATAGAACAGGCCCTGGAACAGGGCTTCGACGGCGTCTTCCGTCGGCGGTTCGCCCGGGCGCATCATGCGGTAGATCGCGACGCGCGCCGCCCACTGGTCGGCAGTCTCGTCGATGCGCAGCGTCTGGGAGATGTACGCCCCGCGGTCGAGATCGTTGACGTAGAGCGTTTCGATGTCCTTGACGCCCGCGTCGCGCAGCTTGTCGAGCAAGTCTTCGGTGATCTCGTCGTTCGCCCGCGCGACGATCTCGCCGGTTTCCGCGTCGACGATATTACGCGCGATGATGCGGCCGAGCAGGAACTCGTCGGGAACGGAAATCATCTTCACGCCCGCCTGGTCGAGCTCGCGGATGTGCTTGGCGGTGATGCGCTTGTCGCGCGCTACAATCACGTTGCCCGCGCCGTCGGTGATGTCGAACTTCGCCACATCGCCGCGCAGGCGATCGGGCACCAGTTCGAACGCCGCCTCGTTGCCCTTGAGGTGGAACGCGTCGAAGTCATGGAAAGTCGCGAGGATTTCCTCCGGCCCCATGCCGATCGCGCGCAGCAGGATCGTCGCCGGCATCTTGCGGCGGCGGTCGACGCGGAAGTACAGCGCATCCTTCGGATCGAACTCGAAATCGAGCCACGAACCGCGATACGGGATGATGCGCGCCGAAAACAGCAGCTTGCCCGACGAATGCGTCTTGCCGCGGTCGTGCTCGAAAAACACGCCGGGCGAGCGGTGCAGCTGCGAGACGATGACGCGCTCGGTCCCGTTGATGACGAACGACCCGGTGGTGGTCATGAGCGGGATCTCGCCCATGTACACTTCCTGCTCCTTGACTTCCTTGACCGTCTCCTTCGGCGCATCGCGATCGAGAATCACCAGCCGCACGCGCGCGCGCAACGGCGACGCAAAAGTCAGCCCGCGCTGCTGGCACTCCTTGACGTCGAAAGCAGGTTCGCCGAGCATGTACTGCACGAATTCCAGTCGCGCGTTGCCGCTGTGACTGGAAATCGGAAAGATCGACGTGAACGCGGCCTGCAGGCCATGGTTCAGGCGTGACGGCGGAGGCGTATCGGCCTGCAGGAAAGAGGCGAACGATTCGATCTGGGTTGCGAGCAGGAAAGGTACGTTCAACACTGCCGCGCGTTTGGCGAAGCTCTTGCGGATACGTTTCTTTTCGGTGTAGGAATACGCCATGGATGCTCCGGGTAGAGGTCGGACGTCAAAGAGACAGAACGCAGCGCCCCGTTGGGTGCGGGCCGGGCGGGAGGCGAGTAGACACCTGCGCTCGCACTGGGTTCTGGCTTCTTGGCGTTACAAAGCACGAAAGGGCCGGCGCTCCGGAGAGCGCCAGCCCTGAAAAACAAACAGGTATTACTTGATCTCGACCTTGGCGCCGGCGTCTTCCAGCTGCTTCTTGATCGCTTCGGCGTCGGCCTTCGAGATGCCTTCCTTGACGGCCTTCGGCGCGCCGTCGACCAGGTCCTTCGCTTCCTTCAGGCCCAGGCCGGTGGCGGCACGGACAACCTTGATCGCCTCGACCTTCTTCTCACCCGCGGCAAGCAGGATCACGTCGAACTCGGTCTTTTCCTCGACCACGGCAGCGGCAGCGCCGGCACCCGGAGCGGCCACGGCCATCGAGGCGGCGGAAACGCCGAATTTCTCTTCGAACGCCTTGACCAGATCGTTCAGTTCCATCACCGTCATCGAGCCAACGGCTTCGAGGATGTCTTCTTTGCTGATTGCCATTTCAAAACACTCCTAAATCGAAAACTATTCGGAAAACGCTCAGGCGGCCACTTCTTCCTCGCGTTTCTTCGCGAGGGCAGCCAGCGTGCAAGCGAAACCGGTCACCGGCGCCTGCATCACGCCCAACAGCCTGGCGAGCAACTCTTCGCGACCCGGGATTGACGCGAGCGCCTGCACGCCGGCCTTGTCGAGCGTATTGCCCGCATAGGAACCGGCTTTCAGCACCAGCTTGTCGTTACCCTTCGCAAAGTCGTTGAGCACCTTGGCTGCAGCGACCGGATCTTCCGAGATACCGTAGATCAGCGGACCGACCAGCTGGTCCGACAGCCCGGCAAACGGCGTTTCGGCGATCGCGCGGCGCACCAGGGTGTTTTTCAACACACGCAGGTAAACGCCAGATTCGCGGGCCTTGGCACGCAGCCCGGTGAGATCGCCCACCGCTATGCCGCGATACTCGGCCACCGCGATGGTCTGTGCGTTGGCCACTTGTGCCGACACCTCTGCCACTACGGCTTTCTTGTCATCGAGATTGAGACCCACAGGCCTTTCCTCCTTTCAAGTCCACACGCGAACCGCAAAACTGCGATTCGCACCCACGGCGACCTGGATCAGGAGCGCGGCTGAAGAATCAGCCAGAATCCTGTTCTGGGCACACCGTCTGCGCAGGCCATTGTTGAATGCTTAAGCGGTCACCGGAGTGACCACACCTGCGGTCTTTGACGATTCGTCCCGGCACCGTGGCGCCGGGACGACCCAAAGTTCTAGTTCCAGCCTCGTCAGGCGGCGTTGATACTCGACGGCTCGACGCGAACGCCCGAACCCATCGTGCTCGACAGCGCGACTCGACGCAGATAGATACCTTTCGACGCGGCCGGTTTGGCCTTCACGAGCGCATCGATCAGCGCGCCGAGGTTCTGCTGCAGGGCCTCGGCGCTGAACGACGCACGGCCGATCGTCGCGTGGATGATGCCGCCCTTGTCGGTGCGGTACTGCACCTGACCGGCCTTCGCATTCTTCACCGCGGTCGTCACGTCCATCGTCACGGTACCGACCTTCGGGTTCGGCATCAGCCCGCGGGGGCCGAGAATCTGGCCCAACTGGCCGACGACGCGCATCGCGTCCGGCGTGGCGATGCACAAATCGAAATCGATGTTGCCGGCCTTGACCTGCTCGGCGAGATCTTCGAAACCGACCACGTCGGCCCCGGCTGCACGCGCCGCTTCGGCCTTGTCGCCCTGCGCGAAGACCGCAACGCGGACGCTCTTGCCGGTACCGGCGGGCAGCACGACGGAACCGCGAACCAGCTGGTCCGACTTGCGCGCATCGATGCCGAGATTCACGGCGATGTCGATCGACTCGTCGAACTTGGCCGTCGCGCATTCCTTGACCAGCGCCAGCGCTTCGGTCACGGGATAGCTGCGGTTGCGATCAACTTTGGTACGCAGCGCCTGAACGCGCTTGGAAAGCTTCGCCATGATTACAGCCCCTCCACGGTGATGCCCATGCTGCGGGCGGAACCGGCGATGGTGCGCACCGCGGCTTCCATGTCGGCAGCAGTCAGGTCGGCCATCTTGGCCTTGGCGATTTCCTCGACCTGGGCACGCGTGATCGAACCGACCTTGTCGGTGTGCGGCTTCGGCGAACCCTTCGCGATCTTCGCAGCCTTCTTGATCAGGATCGTCGCCGGCGGCGTCTTCATGATGAAGGTGAAGCTCTTGTCCGCGAACGCCGTGATCACCACCGGAATCGGCAGACCGGGCTCGAGACCCTGGGTCCGGGCGTTGAACGCCTTGCAGAATTCCATGATGTTCAGGCCGCGCTGACCGAGTGCGGGACCGATCGGGGGGCTGGGGTTGGCTTTACCAGCTGGCACCTGCAGCTTGATATAGCCGGTGATTTTCTTCGCCATTGCGGCTAGCTCCTGTCTTGAGTACAAACGCACCAGCCGCGGCCGGTGCTCCTCGCTACGCCCGGTTCATCGGGCACGCCCGGGCCCGGAGGCCCGCCTGCGTCAGGTCTTTTCGACCTGACTGAAATCCAGCTCCACGGGGGTCGCACGTCCGAAAATCGTCACGGACACCCGCAGCTTGCTCTTGTCGTAATTGACGTCTTCCACCGCACCGTGGAAGTCGGTGAACGGGCCTTCCTTGACGCGCACGACTTCGCCCAGCTCCCACAGCACTTTCGGGCGCGGCTTCTCCACGCCCTCCTGCATCTGCTGCATGATTTTCTCGACTTCCTTTTCAGAAATCGGGGAGGGCTTGTTTGCCGTACCGCCGACGAAGCCGGTGACCTTCGGCGTCGACTTCACGAGGTGCCAGCTCTCGTCGTTCATTTCCATCTCGACGAGAACGTAGCCGGGGAAGAATTTCCGCTCGGAAATACTCTTCTGGCCGCTCTTCATTTCGACGACTTCTTCGACCGGCACCAGAATCTGGCCGAAAAGATCCTGCATCCCGGAACGATTGATCCGATCCACCAAGGCGCGTTGGACAGACTTCTCGAAGCCCGAATAGGCATGTACCACGTACCAGCGCTTCGTCATGATTACTTCCACCCCAGGATCAGGTCGTACAGCACCCATTCCAGACTCTTATCCGTGACCCACAAAAAAACCGCCATCACGACAACGAAGGCGAACACCAGACCCGTGGTCTGCACCGTTTCCTTGCGCGACGGCCAGACGACCTTCTTCGTTTCGGTGATCGACTCGCGCGCGAACGCGACGAAACGCCGCCCAGGCTCCGACTGCCAGGCGACCGCCACCCCGGCGGCGACACCGGCAAGAACCGACAGCACGCGGAGAACCAGCGCCTGCTCGGAAAGCAGGTAAAAGCCGACCACACCGGCCGCAATCAGCGCGAGAGCCAGCGCAACCTTCAACTTATCGGCCATCGAAATATGAATACCCGGAAAGGAGTGGCAGGGGCAGAGGGAATCGAACCCCCAACCTTCGGTTTTGGAGACCGACGCTCTGCCAATTGAGCTATGCCCCTGCAGCAGAGACTACGAGGCGTCTCTCTTCCGAGACGCCTGCCGATCAAGCAATCGCTATGAGGACACTACGCAATTACTCGATGATCTTGGCGACGACACCGGCGCCGACGGTACGACCGCCTTCGCGGATCGCGAAACGCAGACCTTCTTCCATCGCGATCGGCGCCATCAGCTTGACGGTGATCGAGACGTTGTCGCCCGGCATGACCATCTCGGTGCCTTCGGGCAGCTCGATCGAACCGGTCACATCGGTCGTGCGGAAGTAGAACTGCGGACGATAGTTATTGAAGAACGGCGTGTGGCGACCGCCTTCTTCCTTCGACAGCACGTACACTTCACCGGTGAAGTGGGTGTGCGGCTTGATCGAACCGGGCTTGCACAGCACCTGGCCGCGCTCGACGTCTTCGCGCTTGGTGCCGCGCAGCAGCACGCCGACGTTGTCGCCCGCCTGGCCCTGGTCGAGCAGCTTGCGGAACATCTCGACGCCGGTGCAGGTGGTCTTGACGGTCGGCTTGATGCCGACGATCTCGACTTCCTCGCCGACCTTGACGATGCCGCGCTCGACGCGCCCCGTGACGACGGTGCCGCGGCCCGAGATCGAGAACACATCTTCGATCGGCAGCAGGAACGGGCGGTCGATCGCGCGCTCCGGCGTCGGGATGTAGCTGTCGAGCGCGTCGGCCAGACGCATGATGGCGGGCTCGCCGATGTCGCTCTGGTCGCCTTCGAGCGCCTTGAGCGCCGAGCCCTTGATGATCGGCACGTCGTCGCCCGGAAAATCGTACTTCGACAGCAGCTCGCGCACTTCCATCTCGACGAGCTCGAGCAGCTCCTCGTCGTCGACCATGTCGCACTTGTTCAGGAACACGATGATGTACGGCACGCCGACCTGACGGGCAAGCAGGATGTGCTCGCGCGTCTGCGGCATCGGGCCGTCCGCGGCCGAGCACACCAGGATCGCGCCGTCCATCTGCGCCGCACCGGTGATCATGTTCTTGACGTAGTCGGCGTGACCCGGGCAGTCGACGTGCGCGTAGTGACGGTTGGCGGTCTCGTACTCGACGTGAGCGGTGTTGATCGTGATGCCGCGCGCCTTCTCTTCGGGCGCCGCGTCGATCTGGTCGTAGGCCTTCGCCTCGCCGCCGAACTTCTTCGACAGGATCGTCGTGATTGCCGCCGTCAGGGTGGTCTTGCCGTGGTCGACGTGACCGATCGTCCCGACGTTTACGTGCGGTTTCGTCCGCTCAAACTTGCCTTTCGCCATGCCGCCACCTCATATTCAGAATCAGAAAAACCGGACCGATCGACCGCTACGCCAGACCAGCAGAAAAGCTGTGGTGCCCATGACGTGGATTGAACACGTGGCCTCTCCCTTACCAAGGGAGTGCTCTACCACTGAGCTACATGGGCTCCGAAACAACCAACCGCCGAACCTGGAGCGGGTGAAGGGAATCGAACCCTCGTCATAAGCTTGGAAGGCTTCTGCTCTACCATTGAGCTACACCCGCATACAACGCAGACGAACCGCATTACACCCGATGCCAGTCATCAGACCGAACTGAAGCCGGCAACAAAACTTGCTGGTGGAGGGGGAAGGATTCGAACCTTCGAAGGCAGTGCCGTCAGATTTACAGTCTGATCCCTTTGACCGCTCGGGAACCCCTCCAAGCGAAGCGCTGGACTATAGAGGGTCAAAACGCCCCTGTCAAATCTTTTTTCGAGAATTCCTCGAGGATTCGTTCAACGTGCGACCTGCGCGAGCGGCATCTCGGTCGTGTCCTTGATCGACTGGAGGACGAACGAGGATTTCACGTTCGCGATACCGTCGAGCTTGAGCAGGCGATCCATGAGGAAACGCGAAAAATGCTCCAGATCCTCGGCGACGACGTGCAGCAGGTAGTCCATCTCGCCGGTCAGCGCGAAGCACGACAGCACTTCGGGCGCTGATTGCACCGCGGCGTGAAACGCATGCATCGGCGTGTCGCGCCGCTTCTCGAGGGTCACCGTGACGAAGGCCTGCAGGCCCAGCCCGAGGCGCCGCGGGTCGAGCAGCGCGGCGTAGCCACGGATCACTCCCGACTGCTCGAGCTGGCGCACGCGCCGCAGGCACGGCGACGGCGACAGCGCAACCTGTTGCGCCAGGTCCGCGTTGGAAAGGCGGCCGTCGCGCTGCAACAGCTCGAGAATGCGCAGGTCGGTCCGGTCGATCGATTCGTTCATGAACTGCTCCGCGCCGCGTGCCGGCTGAAATGGAGCGGATGATCGCGCAGATTGGACGGATCCGTCACGAGAGTAATAATTGCGTACGGCACGAGCCGCCCGATCACAAGGAGACCTGCATGAATCTGCCCCACGTCCCGGCGCGCCGGCCATTGCCCCCCGCATTCGCGGACGAACTCGGCGCCCGCTTCGGTGCACGCTTTTCGACCACCGAAGCGGTTCGCGCGCATCACGGCCACGACGAATCGCATTTCCCGGACATGCTGCCCGATGCCGTCGTCTGGCCCCACGACACCGCCGAAGTCGTCGCGATCGTCGAAGCCTGCTGCAGGCACCGCGTGCCGATCGTGCCGTTCGGCGCCGGCAGTTCGCTCGAAGGACACATCCTGCCGCTCCATGGCGGCATCAGCGTCGACTTCTCCGAAATGAACAAGGTGCTCGCGGTTCATGGCGAAGACATGGACGCAGTCGTGCAGCCGGGGATCACGCGCAAGCAGCTCAACACTGCGCTGCACGGCAGCGGGCTCTTCTTTCCGGTCGATCCGGGGGCGGATGCGAGCCTCGGCGGAATGGCCGCGACCCGCGCTTCAGGAACCAACGCGGTACGCTACGGGACGATGCGCGACAATGTGCTCGGCATGGAGGTGGTGCTTGCCGACGGCCGCGTCATACGCACCGGCGGACGCGCGCGAAAATCCTCATCCGGCTACGACCTGACGCGCCTGATGATCGGCTCCGAAGGCACGCTCGGACTGATCACCGAACTGATCGTGCGGCTGCATCCGCTGCCCGAAGCGGTGTCGGCGGCGGTCTGCGCGTTCCCGGACGTCGCCAGCGCGGTGCGCACCGTGATCCAGACGATCCAGCTCGGCGTACCGGTCGCACGCATCGAACTGCTCGACGAACTCACGGTGCAGGCGATCAACCGCTACAGCAAGACGACGCTGCGCGAGTCGCCGATGCTGTTCTTCGAGTTCCACGGATCAAAGGCGAGCGTCGAGGAGCAGGCGCAGACGGTCCAGGAAATCGCCCGCGACAACAGCGGCCAGGACTTCGAATGGGCGACGCATCCGGAGGACCGCACGCGCCTGTGGGCAGCGCGCCACGACGTCTATTTCTCGTGCATCGCGCTGCGCCCGGGCTGCCGCGGACTGACGACCGACGTATGCGTGCCGATCTCGCGGCTCGCCGACTGCATTGCCGGTGCGCGCGAGGATATTGCCGCGAGCGGGCTGATCGCGCCGATCGTCGGCCACGTCGGGGACGGCAACTTTCATACCGTCGTCCTCGTCGACCCGGACGACGGCGCGGAGATCCAGCGCGCCGAGGCGCTCAACCGCAGGATCGTCGAGCGCGCGCTGGCGATGGGCGGCACCTGCACCGGCGAGCACGGCATCGGCTTCGGCAAGCAGGATTTCCTCGTCGCCGAGCATGGCCGCGACGCGGTCGATGCGATGCGCGCCCTCAAGCGGGCGCTCGACCCGGACGGCCTGCTGAATCCGGGGAAAATCGTGCCTGCGGGATAAAGCCTCCATGGCTCATGCAAAGTGATCGTGCCGGGCCAACCGGTTATCATCGGCGGCTCCCGCCCGAGCCGACGATTCATGCCTCCTGCCCTCAAGGCCCTGTTTGCCCAGCTCGCCGGCTGCATCGTCGCCGCCACCCTTGTCCGCAGCGCCCCGCTGGGCGCGGGCATCTGGCCGCTCGTGGCCGTCCAGGCGATCAGCGCCGCGGCAACCGGGACGGTTCTTCGCAGCGCCCGGTGGTGGCTGCCGATCCATCTCGGCTTCGTCCCGCTGCTGGTGCTCGCCGGGCGGCTCGACGCCGATCCGGGCTGGTATCTCGCGGCATTCGGGTTGCTGCTCGCGGTGTATTGGACGAGCTTCCGCACCCAGGTCCCGCTGTATCCGACGAACCGGGCAACGGTCGCCGCGGTCGCCGACCTGCTGCCGCCCGGCCGGCGCTCACGGCTGCTCGACCTCGGCAGCGGCACCGGGTCGCTGCTTTGCCCCCTCGCGCGGTTGCGCCCGGACTGCCGCTTCAGGGGCATCGAGGCTGCACCCGGCCCCTGGTTGCTGAGCCGCCTGCGGGCGCGGGACCAACTCAATCTGCGCTTCGAGCGCGGGGATTTCTTTGCCCGCTCATGGTCTGATTTTGATGTGGTCTACGCCTTTTTGTCGCCGGTGCCGATGGCCAAGGTGTGGGCCAAGGCGCGCGAGGAACTCCGCACCGGCCTGCTGATCAGCAATAGTTTCCCGGTGCCCGGAGAGGCCCCGGAGCGGATTGTCCAGGTACCGGACGCACGCGCGACCGTCCTCTACATCTACCGCTTCGGATCGACCGCGCTCCAGACGGAATAGCGGCCGATTCCCCGTCCTTTTTCCCCGCTCGGCAGCCGAAACGAGCCCCGATAATGGCAGGGTGCCAAAAGGGGCCGCGAACGAGGAACACCGCAATGGCTGAAATCATCTGCGTCATCGGCAACAAGGGCGGAACCGGCAAGACGACGCTTTCCCACATGCTTTCGCAAGGACTGGGCTTGCTCGGGCATCGTTCGGCGTGCGTGCTGACCGACACCACGCGCGAGCCCCTGAGCCCGGAAGGGCGGCGCTACATCACCGCCGACGCCCGCACGCGTGACGCGCTGACCAAAGTCGTGGACAAGCTGCGCACCCTCGACGAATGGATCGGCATCATCGACGGCGGCGGCAACCGCACCGAGATGGATCGCCAGTTGTACGCGCTATCGGACATCGTGCTGCTGCCGTTCCGCGAGTCCCATGAAGACATTCGCACCGTGCTGCGCGATCTCGAAATGTTCCCGCGCGCCTACGCGGTGCCGGCCCAGTGGCCGACAAACGCCTGGCAGCGCGATGCCGCAGACCGCAGCGTGTCGCAGCTGATGGGAGCGTATCGCGAGCGGATCCTGAATCCCGTCTGCGCCCTTTCCGCGTCGAAGCTGCTGGTGCACAAGAAAGTGCCGGAACAATTGCCGACCCCGCTGGCCAATGCCTGCCGCTCACTCGCTCGCCAGGTGCTCGAGATCATGGAGATCGACTGCGCAGAACCGGCCGAAGCCGTGTGCGGCGACACGGACCAGCTTGGCGGCCGGCTCTCGCCCGCCGAGATGCCGATGCGCCTGAGCCAGGCGAGCCGCCGCTCGTACTGAAGGATCGATGGCGCAGGCTACAGCCGCGGCCCGTAGCGGGCGATCACGATCAGCGCCTGCGCCCGGCTGCTGACGTTCAATGCGCGGAAGATCGCCGACATATGCACCTTGACGGTCCCTTCCGACAATCCGAGCAGATCGGCGATCTCGCGATTGGATTTTCCTTGCGCCAGCAATTCCATGACCCGCGTCTGCCCGGCAGTGAGCCCGAAACGCTCGCTGGCCGACGCGCCGGAGCGCTTTCCTGCGCCCTCGGGCTCACTGGGCGCATAGATGCCGCCTTCGAGCACGCATCTGACTGCACTTCTCAGCACTTCGCCCGAACTCGCCTTCGACACGAAGCCCGAAGCTCCGCCTTTCATCGCGCGACGGATCGTCACCGAATCGTCAAGCGCCGACACGACGATCGCCGGCACGTCGGGAAAACGCCGCGCGAGCACTGCAAGCAAACCAAAACCGTTGAGGTCGGGCAGCATCAGGTCGATCACCGCGAGATCCCAGTCCGCGGTCTCCTCGAGTCTGGCAAGCGCCTCTTCCGAGCCTTTCGCCTCGACGCATTCCACGTCTTCCCCGAGTCGGGCGAGAGTCTGCGCCAGCGCCTCGCGCACGAGCGCATGGTCTTCGACGATGAGTATTCGGGTCACTGCGTGCTCCGGAGGAGGCGGCGATAGGCGGAAAGCATAGCACGCGCAAATGTAACGAAACGTTTTGCACCCCCCGACCCGGGACGGCCATGGGCAGCAGCGCTCCGGGAGGCGGAAACACCGGATTACGGCACGACCGCCCGTGATGACGTTACAGCGCCAGCGGTGGAAACCGCGACGGCGGGCCCCATCCCTCCAGGGTCGATGCATGGCGCCGTGCGCCGAGGCATGCTATGACGAATCCGCAGACATCCATCGCGAGCGATTCCTCATGCATAAGATGCACCCTTCGACGACGAAATGTGCTCGCCCCCCCGTCCGCAACAAAAAACCGGCACGCATGCCCCATGAGGAAGGCACGAGAGGATTTTTCGGGCACCATCTCGCCCCGCTTCCGCTCTCCGTCCGGACGCAAGCGTCGAGGCCGGCGTCTGCATCCGGAACCCGGGACCGGCCCGCGCGCCCGTCCGGGGGCGCGTTGCGACAGCGCCGCCGTCAGGGCGGCCCGGCAGCCCGTTACTTTAACCACTCGGCCGTGCCCAGGGGGCGTGCCTGAATTTCGACCCGATACCGATCATGCCCCGCGGCCCCCGCGTTTTCCTTGCCACCCTGCTTTTCCTCGCCGCCACCCTCGGCCGGGGAGAAGCCGTCGCGGCTGCGGGCGTGCTGTTCGTAAGCAGCGAACGCAGCGGAGCATACGAAGAGACGATCGCGGCGATCAGCACAGCGCTTGCTCCGGGCGTCGCCGCTGCCGACATCGCGGTCGTGGAGACGCAACAGGTGACCCCGGGCGCGCTCGCCGGCAGCCGGATCATTGTCACAGTCGGGGCCGAAGCGGCGCAGGCGGTGGCCGAACAGGCGCCGCGCCAGCCGGTGCTGCACACGCTGTTGCCTCGCGAGAGCTTCGAGAACCTGCCTGCCCCGCCGGGAGCCGGCCGACGCTCCGCGGTGTTCCTCGACCAGCCGGTGCAGCGGCAGATCGCGCTGCTTGTCGAGGCCCTTCCCGAGTGGCGCCAGCTCGCGCTGCTCGTCGGTCCCCGCAGCCAGCCTCTCGCCGCCCGGTTAGCGGCTGCTGCGCGCGAGCAGCAGATGGTGGTGACGATCGAGAACATTGCCACCGACCGCGAAATCTATCCGGCGCTGGAGCGTCTGCTGGCCGAGCGTGCGATCCTGCTTGCGCTGCCCGATCGCGTCGTGTTCAACAGCTACACGATCCAGAACATTTTGCTCACGAGCTACCGCCACCGCTCGCCGCTGATCGGCTTTTCGCCCGCCTACGTTCGCGCGGGCGCGCTGCTCGGCCTGTTTTCGACACCGGCGCAAATCAGCGAACAGGCCGCGGAGGCGATCCGTGCAGTGCTCGCCGGCGGAGCGCTGCCGCCGCCACAGGCGCCGCGGCAGTTCGAGGTCCGCATCAACCAGAACGTCGCGCGCTCGCTGGGCATCACGCTCGAACCGGCGGAGGACATCGCCGCGCGGATGATCCGCAGGGACGCCAGGCCATGATCAGGAACTGGGGCATCCGGTCGCGCGTGATGCTGGTCGCAGTGCTGCCGACGCTCGTGCTGGCGATCGTGCTCACCGCGTTCTACACCGGCTCGCGGGTCACCGATCACCGCGAAGCCCACCTCGCCCGGGGCCAGGCGTTTGCGCGGCAGCTCGCGGCAGCGAGCGAATATGCCGTGTTCTCCGGCAACCGGGAATCGCTGCGGCGCCTTGCCGGGGCGATGCTCGCGGAGACCGACGTCCTTGGCGTGATGATCAGCGACCGCAACGGCGACGCGCTCGCGCAAAGCGGACGGCTCGATGCGACGCTGCCGTTGCCGCCGCGCGCGGTGTGGACGCCGGGCCTCGTCACCGCGAGCGAGACGCTGCGGGTCATCGAGCCGGTACTGCCGACGTCGCTCGATCTCGACGACGGTTTCGACGAAGCGGCCCTCGACACGCTGTCCGGCGCCGGGACTCCGCCGGTGCTGGGCACGGTCGTCGTCGACATCTCGCGCGCGCAGCTCAACGCGCGGCAGAATGAATTGTTGATCACCGGGAGCGCGGCGATCCTCATGGTGCTGATCGGCAGCCTCGTGCTCGCGCACTACATGAGCCGCGGCGTCACCGGGCCGATCCGGCGCGTCGCGTCGGCGGTCGAACGCATCGGGCGGGGCCAGTTTTCCGCGCGGCTGTCCGGCATCGGCGGCGGCACCCTGCGCACGCTCGCCGAAGGCGTCAACCAGATGGCGGCAAAGCTCGCGAGTGCGCACGACGACATGAGCCGCCAGATCGCGGACGCCACGGCGGAGCTGCGGGCCCGCAAGGACGAAGCCGAACGCGCGACCCTGTCGAAGTCACGCTTCCTCGCCGCCGCCAGTCACGATCTGCGCCAACCGATGCATGCGCTGGGCCTGTTCATCGCCGAGCTGTCGCAACACACGCACGCGCCGGCGTCGCGCCGCCTCGTCGAGCGCATCGCGGCCTCTGCCGAAGCGATGGAGAACCTGCTCGACAGCCTGCTCGACATCTCGAAACTCGACGCCGGCGTGCTGGAGCCGCACATCAGCATCTTTCCGCTGCAACCGGTCCTCGACCGCATCGCCATCGAGCAGCGTCCGCGCGCGGACACGCAGGACCTGCTGCTCAGGACCCGGCCGACGCCGCTGTGGGTCGAGAGCGACCCGGTGCTGTTCGAGCGCATCATCGGCAACCTCGTCAGCAACGCGGTGCGCTATACGCGCAAGGGCCGCATCCTGATCGCGTGCCGGCGGCGCGGCGAGCGGGTGCGGATCGAAGTGCGCGACAACGGCGTCGGCATCGCCGCCGAGGCGCAGGAAATCATCTTCCAGGAGTTCATCCAGCTCGACAATCCGGCGCGCTCGCGCGACAAGGGGCTTGGGCTCGGGCTCGCGATCGTGCGGCGCCTCACCGACCTGCTCGGTCATCGCCTCGCGGTCCGCTCCCGTCCGGGCAGGGGATCGGTGTTCGCGATCGAAGTGCCGGCCGCGCAGCCGGTCGAATACGCCGAGCCCGGCGAGACCCGCAGGCAGCCCGGAGACCTGCTCGGCGTACGCGTGGCGCTCGTCGATGACGATCCGCTCGCGCAAGCGGGCATGCGCAGCCTGCTGACGTCCTGGGGGTGCGAAGTCAGCGCGGGCAGCGACATCGAAAGCGTGCTGGCGGCACTCGCGCGATCCGGCCACGAACCGCAGCTGGTCATCAGTGATTACCGCCTGCACGGCACCTCGAACGGCATCGATGCGATCCGCATGGCGCGCACACGATACGGCGAAAGCCTCCCGGCAACGTTGATCAGCGGCGACACCGGCCCCGAGACCCTGCGCCAGGCGCAGAGCGAAGGCCTGGCGCTGCTCCACAAGCCGGTCCGTCCGGCGCGCCTGCGGGCGCTGCTCAACCGCCTGTCCGACCCGGAGCGGGACTTCTGACGCCGCGCGGCCCGCACGGAGTAGGGTAAGATCGGTGCTTGTCGATCCGTCGCAGGAGACTCCCGTGTCGAAAGAAACGTCATCCAAGGATCCCCTCGAGTTCGTGCGCGGCATGTGGAGCAGCATGGGGTTTTCGCTGCCCGGGATGGTCACGCCAACGCTCGACGTCGATGAACTCGACAAGCGGATCGCCGACATGAAGGCGGTCGAAAACTGGCTCAAGATGAACCTGAACATGCTGCAGATGACGATCCAGGGGCTGGAGATGCAGCGCGTCGCGATCGCCACCGTGCAGGCCATGACCCAGCATGCGCGCGAGGCCACGGAAAATCCCGCACAGCAGGGGGACAACCCGTTTGCCGCTGCGGCGATGTGGCCATGGAATCTGATGGGCGGCTCGCCGCCTGCAGCCGGCGAGCCGCCCCCGGCGCCTGACCAGAAGCAGGCCGAACCGAAGCCTTCCGGCGCCGCGGCGGCCAAGTCGACGACGCAGCCGAAGTAAGCAGCCGGCACCGACGAACTAGAGCAGCTGCAGCCAGAACGTCAGCGACGCGACCGCGAGCAGCGTCGTCACGGAGATCAGCCATGCCACGCCCGGCCCATCCCCGCCCATCCGCATCGCGAGGATGTACGCCGAACTCGCCGACGGCAGCGCGGCAAACATCACCAGCGTGTCGAACGCGATGCCGGCGAGCCCGAACTGGCGCCCGAGCGCCCACGCGAGCGCCGGCAGCAGCATCAGTTTCACGCTGACCAGCCATGCCGAGCCGGCCCACCGCCCGCCCGCCTCGCCCCAGCGCAGGGCCGACCCAACCGCGAGCAGGCCGAGCGCGACGGCCGCATCGCCAAGGCGCTTGAGGAAGAACTGAAATGGCTCGGCGAGCGCCACGCCGGACAGGTTGACCGCCAGGCCGGCGAGGGTCGCGAGCACCAGCGGATTGCGCATCAGCTCGCGCAACAGGCCGCCCTGGCCGTGTCGGGCGAGCATGCCGACCGCCATGATGTTCGCGAACGGCACCATCGCGCCGCACAGTGCGCCCATCATCGCCACGCCCGCCGCGCCGTGGAGCTTCCCCGCGACGGCGATGCCGATATAGGTATTGAAGCGATACGCACACTGCAGCCGCGACGCGAAGCCGATCGCGTCCAGGCCCATCAGCGGGCGCCCGAGCCAGCCGAGGACGAAACCCGCGACCATCACGCCCAGCCCGGCGAGAAACAGCGGCAGCGCCTTGCCGGGATCGAGGTCTGCGCCCGCCATCGCGTTGAAGAGCAGCGCCGGGAACAGGATGAAATAGACAAGTCTCTCGACGCCCGCCCAGAACGCCCCGTCAGGGACGAGGCGCCGGCGCAGGCCCGCGCCGAGGAGAATCAGCGAGAAATCGGGCAGGAGCAGGAGCAGGCTTTGCATGCCCCGAGCTTACCCGATCGGCACGGCGGGCCGCGTCAGATCACCGCATCGGCACGCAGTCGCGCAATCTGCGCCGCATCGAGCCCGAGTCCCGCAAGGATTTCGTCGCCATTCCCGCCCGCCTCCGGCGCTGGCGTCGCCGCCCCCGGCTCGAACTCCGACAGGCGGACCGGCGGCGCGAACTGGCGCACGCCGCCGACTTCGACGACCATGCCGCGCGCGGCGATGTGTGCGTTCGCCAGGCTCTCCTCGAGTCGCAGCACCGGCGTCACGCAGCAATCGACGGCGTCGAAGATCGCCACCCATTCGGCCTGTGTGCGGCCGCGAAAGATCGCCGCGATCTCATTGCGCGCACGCGTCCCGTCCGCACCGGTCGCCAGGTGGGCGGCCTTCAGATCGGGCCGGCCGAGCGTGTCGCACACCAGCAGCCAGAATTTCTCCTCGAGCGCGCCGACCGCCATGTGGCGTCCGTCGGCGGTCTCATACACGCCGTAGCACGGCACGCCGCCCGTCAGCAGGTCCTTGCCGCGCGGGCGCACGCCGCCATGCGCGAGCACCTCGACGAGCGGAAAGATTGCATGCGCGAGCGCCGCGTCGGTCATCGCGACGTCCACATGGCGACCACGCCCGGTCGCCTTCGCATCGATGACCGCAACGAGCAGACCGAGCAGCGCGGACAGGCTGCCGCCGAGCAGGTCGCCGATCTGCAGGTTGGGGATCGCTGGCGGCCCTCCAGCCACGCCGATCTGGTCGAGCACGCCGGAATAGCCGAGATAGTTGATGTCATGGCCGGCGCGCTGCGCGTACGGGCCGGTCTGGCCGTAGCCGGAGATGCTGCAGTAGACGATCGCCGGTTTTGCCTCGGCGAGCGTATCGTAGCCGAGGCCGAGCTTGTCCATGACGCCGGGGCGGAAGCCTTCGACGACGACGTCGGCGGTTGCAACGAGGCGCAGGAACAGCGCGCGTCCCGCCTGGTTCTTGAGGTCGAGGCGCAGGCTCTTCTTGCCGCGATTGACGACCTGGTAGAAATAGCTCGTCGCGCCGTTCATCGCACCCATCGTGCGCGCGTAGTCGCCGGCGCCGGTGTCTTCGATCTTGATGACTTCGGCGCCGTAATCGGCCAGGTGCTGGGTCGCGAGCGGGCCGGGCAGAAGGCGTGTGAGATCGAGGACGCGCAGGCCGTGCAGGGGTTTCGGTCGCATGCTTTGCGGATTACCGGAAAGGGATCGGAGGCGTCATTCTAGCCGGCCGCGGCGCGCGTCCCGCACCATGACGCTCACTCATACGTGCGCACGTCGTCGATGACCTTGCCGTCGTTGGCCAGGCTGCCGGGCGCGCAGAAGCTCACTTCGCCGCGCAGCTTTGTCAGCTCGCGGATGCTCGCCGCGAGCGCCGCGTCGAGGCCCGCTTGGGCCTGCTCGACCTCGCAATGCAGGATCATGCGGTCGGTCAGATCCGGGTTGTCGACGACGAGGCGCGCGCGCCTGACTTCGGGATGGCGCCGCACGACGTCGGCGATCTGGCCCGGATGCACGAACATGCCCTTCACTTTGGTCGTCTGGTCGGCGCGCCCCATCCAACCCCGGATCCGCACGTTTGTGCGTCCGCATGGCGACGTCCCCGGCCACAGCGCGGAGAGGTCGCCGGTGCCGAAACGGATCAGCGGATAGTCCGGGTTGAAGGTCGTGACGACGACTTCACCGACTTCGCCGGGGGCGACCGGGTCGCCGGTACCGGGGCGGACGATCTCGAGCACGACGTCCTCGTCGACGACCATGCCGTCGCGCGCCGGCGTCTCGTATGCGATCAGCCCGACGTCGGCCGTCGCGTAGGCCTGGAATGCCGGAATGCCGCGCGCCGCGAACGCCTCACGCAGGCTCGGCGGAAAGGCCTCGCCGGAGACGAGAGCTTTCGTGAAACTGTGGGCGACGCCGAGTTCATCGGCGCGCTCGAGGATGATGCGCAGGAAAGACGGCGTGCCGACATACGCGTTCGGCCGCAAATCCGCGAGCGCCGCCACCTGCTGCTCGGTCTGACCGGTGCCGGCCGGGAACACCGTGCAGCCGAGCGCGTGCGCGGCGGTTTCCATCATCGAGCCGGCCGGCGTGAAATGGTACGAGAACGTGTTGTGCACGAGGTCGCCTTCACCGAAACCGGCTGCGAACAACGCCCGCGCGATGCGGTAATAGTCGGGCCGCGCGCCCTCCGGCTCGTACAGCGGACCGGGCGACGCGAACACGCGGCGGCAGCCGGCGCCCCAGCGCGTCGTCGCGAAGCCGCCGAACGGGCGCGCCGCCTTCTGGCGTTCGAGTAGTTCGGACTTGCGGGTCACCGGCAGCTTCGCGAGCGCTTCGCGGCTCGTCACCGCGTCCGCGTTGACCCCGTCGAGCAGCTTCGCGAAAGCCGGCGCATTTGCCTTCGCATGGGCGAGCTGCGCCGGCAGGCGAGCGAACAGCTCGCGTTCGCGCGCGGCGGGATCACGGGTTTCTCGGGCGTCGTAGAAGTTCATCATTAAGTCCTTGGTACGGAAAGACGACCGGATCAGGCGCGCGGCCGTCACGCTGGCTCCTCGGCCGTCCGCGCTCAAGAAAGCCAGCGCTTGCGCCGGCGGTAATGCTTCACATCGCGGAAGCTCTTCCTCCCCTCGCCCGACAGGCCGAGGTAGAACTCCTTGACGTCCTCGTTGTCGGCCAGGCCCTTGGCTTCGCCTTCCATCACGATGCGGCCGTTTTCCATGATGTAGCCATAGTCGGCGTAACGCAGCGCAACCATCGTGTTCTGCTCGGCGAGCAGGAAGCTCACCTGCTCCTTCACGTTCAGGTCCTTCACGATCTCGAAGATCTCCTCGACGATCTGCGGCGCAAGGCCCATCGACGGCTCGTCGAGCAGGATCATCTCGGGCTTGGCCATCAGCGCGCGGCCGATCGCGCACATCTGCTGCTCACCGCCCGACGTATAGCCGGCCTGCGACATGCGCCGCTGTTTCAGCCGCGGAAAGTAGTGGTAAACCTTCTCGAGGCTGTCCTTCAGCTCGGTGCGCGAGATCGAGCGCGTATAGGCCCCGGTCAGCAGGTTCTCCTCGATCGTCAGGTGGCCGAAGCAGTGGCGGCCTTCCATGACCTGGATCACGCCGCGCCGGACGAGGTCGTTGGGCGTCATCTGGTCGATGCGCGCGCCCTTGAATTCGATGCTGCCTTTCGTCACGTCGCCGCGCTCGGCGCCGAGCAGGTTCGAGATCGACTTCAGCGTCGTCGATTTGCCCGCACCGTTCGCGCCGAGCAGCGCGACGATGCGGCCTTTCGGCACGTCGAGCGACACACCCTTGAGCACGAGGATCACGTGGTCGTAGATGACCTCGACGTTGTTGATGCTAAGGTACGGCGCTGCTGCCGGCACGGCAGGGGCCGCGGCTGTATTCGTCTGCATGCTGTGTCTTCGCCTGTTGTGGTCTGCGCCCCGGGGCGCCTGAACCGGCGACGAGTGGAGAAACCCCGCCCGCCGTCCGTTGCGCTCTCAAGAAAACGCCGGGCCACCCCCAAGTTTTCTTGTCCCCCGCGGGGGGCGGAAACGGCAAAGCCGTTTCCTGGGGGCGCTCAGTTCTCCTTCGAGCAGTCGCGCGGCGTGATGCCCTTTTCCTTCGCGTAGGCCGCGGCCGACTCCTCGATCATCGGGCGCACGACGGACTGGTCGCCCTGGATCCAGTCGGTGACGACTTTCCATTTCGTGCCGTCCCACTGCTGGAACTTCACTTTTCCCGCGCCTTCATGATCGGCGCAGGTGATCTTCAGATCCGGCATGAAGCCGGCGGCGCCGAGTTGGGTCAGCCGCGCGTTGTCGATGTCCAGGTTCTCGAAACCCCAGCGCACCTGCTCGCCCGTCACCGGCTTGCCCTTGCCGTATTTTTCCTGCGCCTTGCGGATCGCCTCGACGGTGATGATGCCGTGCACCACGCCGCGGTTGTAGAGCACCGAGCCGACGCGGTCCTTGTCGGCCATGTTGCCGGCGTTCTTCGCATAGACGTGCTTCTGGATCTCCTGCACGACCGGATAGTTCGTCCCGGCGACGTTGAAGCCGGCCGCGGTGTAGCCTTTTGCCGCGTCGCCCGCGGGGATCGTGTCCTCCTCGGAGCCCGACCACCATACGCCGACGATCTTCTCGCGCGAATAGCCGGTCTTGGCCGCGGTGCGCAGCGCGGTCGGGTTCATCACGCCCCAGCCCCACAGGATCACGTAGTCCGGCTTCATCTGGCGGATCTGCAGCCACTGCGCCTGCTGCTCGTTGCCAGGGTTCGCCACCGCGATCTTCTCGACCGTGAAGCCGTGCTTCGCCGCGAGCTTGTCGAGGATCGCGTGCGACTCCTTGCCGTACGCCGAGTCGTGGTACAGCAGGCCGATCTTCTTGCCCTTCAGCTTGTCGATGCCGCCTTCCCTGGTGCCGAGGTAGTTGATGATCGCGGACGCCTGCGTCCAGTACGTCGAGATCATCGGGAAGACCCACGGGAAGACGCGCCCGTCGGCGGCGTCGGTACGGCCGTAGCCGATCGTCACCATCGGGATCTTGTCCTGCGCGACTTTCTCGAGCACCGAGTAGGTGATGCCCGTCGACAGCGGCTGGAACACCGTGTTGCCGGTCGCGCCCTTCGTCTTCAGCCGCTCGTAGCATTCGACGCCGCGCGCGTTGTTGTATTCGGTTTCGCACTCTTCCCACGTCAGCTTGACGCCGTTGATGCCGCCGTCGCGCGCGTTGATCATCGCCATGTAGTCGATCCAGCCACCATACAGCGACGCGCCATTCGCGCCGAACGGGCCGACGCGGTAGCTCGGCAGGCCGATGAACTGTTCCTGGGCCGCGGCATAGCCGGTGGCGAGCAATCCGGCGACAGCGGCGCCGATCAGTGCGGTGTGCTTCAGTTTCATGTTGCCTCCTCTTCTTGTGTGTAATGGTGCTGCGTTCTACCTTGACCGCCGGCCGGCGCCCCCCCTTGCGGGCCGGTATTCGAGGGTTCGATACTCAGTGCGGGAATGGCCACAGCCGCAGCTTTTCCTTGCCGATCTGCCACAGCCGCGCGAGTCCGTGCGGCTCGACGATGAGGAAAAAGATGATCAGGCCACCGAAGATGATCAGTTCGAGGTTTGAGCCGAGCCCCGCCGGCATCGAGCCGGCAAACAGCGAGTGCATCGTGACGTTCAGGAAGATCGGCAGCAGCACGATGAACGCCGCACCGAGGAAGGAGCCCATGATCGAACCGACACCACCGATGATGATCATGAACAGGATCTTGAACGATAGGTCGAGGTTGAAGCCTTCCGGCTCGACCGTGCCGAGGTAGGCGTACGCGTACAGCGCGCCGGCGACGCCGCAATAGAACGACGACACCGCGAATGCCGACAGCTTCGCGAACATCGGCCGGATGCCGATGACTTCGGCCGCCACGTCCATGTCGCGCACCGCCATCCATGAGCGCCCCGTTGTGCTGCGCACGAGATTCTTCGCGGCGAGCGCGAGCACCGCGACGATGCCGAGCGTCAGCAGGTATTTCGACACCGGCGTATCGAACGCGAAGCCGAGGATCTCGATCTGCTGCGCGGAAATCACGCCCGAGGACGAGTTGTTCGAGAACCACGGGAACTTCACCAGCGCCCAGACGATGAAGAACTGCGCCGCGAGCGTCGCCACCGCGAGGTAGAAACCCTTGATGCGCAGGCTCGGCAGGCCGAACGCGACGCCGACCACCGCCGCGCACAGCCCGCCGATCGCCAGCGCGACGAGGAACGGCATGCCGTCGACGCGCAGCATGAAGTTGTACGCGCCGAACGCGCCGACCGCCATGAACGCCGCCGAACCGAGCGACAGCTGGCCGGCATAGCCGGTGAGGATATTCAGACCGATCGCGGCGAGCGAGAAGATCAGCACCGGGATGAGGATCGCCTGAAGCCAGTACTCGCTGGCGAGAAACGGCAGGACGAGGAAGAAGAAGCCGAGGATCGCGATGAACCCGACCCTGTCCTGGCGGATCGGGAAGATCTGCTGATCCTCCTGGTAACTGACCTTGAACTGGCCCGCTTCACGATAAAGCATGCATTGTCTCCAAATTTCATTAGTCGGAACCCGCCCGCCGCCGGGCCGCCCCAAGCGTGGGGGCTCACACTCTGTCGATGTGGCGCTCGCCGAACAGCCCTTCGGGGCGGATCAGCAGAAAGCCGAGCGCGAGCACGTACGGGAACCAGCCTTCGATGCCGCCGCCGACGAACGGACCGATATACACCTCGGCGAGCTTTTCCGACGCGCCGATGATCAGCCCGCCGACGATCGCCCCGGGCACCGACGTGAAGCCGCCGAGGATCAGCACCGGCAGCGCCTTCAGCGCGGTGAAGGTCAGCGCGAACTGCACGCCGCTCCGCGCGCCCCAGATCAGCCCGGCGACGAGCGCGACGAAACCGGCCACCGCCCAGACGATCGCCCAGATGTGCTGCAGCGGGATGCCGATCGACAGCGCCGCCTGGTGGTCGTCGGCGACCGCCCGCAGTGCGCGGCCGACCTTCGTGTATTGGAAGAACAGCGCGAGCGACGCGACGAGCGCACCGGCGAGCGTCGCGGCGAAGAGATCGAACTTCGACACCAGGATGTCGGCGCTCTCCATGATCCATCCGACCGGCTCGTCGGCGATGCCTAAGCTGAGCCCCCGCACGTTCGCACCCCACAAAGCTTGCGCGATCCCCTCGATGAGGAAGGTCAGACCGATCGTCGCCATGAACAGCGTGATGTGCGGCTGGTTCACGAGCGGGCGCAGCACGACCTTCTCGGTCAGGATCCCGAGCACGACCATCGCCGCGAGCGCGAGCACGAACGCGAGCCAGAACACGACATTGCTGTCCGCGTCGAGCCCGGTCCAGCCCGGCAGCACTTCCTGGAAGCCGACGAAGGTCAGCGCGGCGAAGAACACCATCGCGCCCTGGGCGAAGTTGAACACCCCCGACGCCTTGTAGATCAGCACAAAGCCAAGCGCGACCAGCGCGTACAGCACGCCCGACAGCAGGCCACCGATCAGCACTTCGAAAAAGAATCCCATCCTTGTCTCCCGATCTCTTTTTTGTCCGCGCTCAATGCGAGGTGCCGAGGTAGGCGGCGATCACTTCCGGATTGTTCTTGACCTCGTCCGGCGCGCCGTCGCCGATCTTCTTGCCGTAGTCGAGCACGACGACGCGATCCGAGATGTCCATGACGACCCCCATGTCGTGCTCGATCAGCACGATCGTCGTGCCGAACTGGTCGTTCACATCGAGGATGAAGCGGCACATGTCCTGTTTCTCCTCGACGTTCATGCCGGCCATCGGCTCGTCGAGCAACAGCAGCGACGGCTCGGCGGCGAGCGCGCGACCGAGCTCGACGCGCTTCTGCAGGCCGTACGGCAGCCGCCCGACCGGCGTCTTGCGGATGCCCTGGATCTCGAGGAAATCGATGACTTCCTCGACTTTCAGGCGGTGCTCGATCTCCTCCTTCTGCGCGCGGCCCCAGTACAGCGCGTGCTGGAAGAGGTTGCATTTCATCTTCAGGTTGCGCCCGGTCATGATGTTGTCGAGCACGCTCATGCCCTTGAACAGCGCGATGTTCTGGAAGGTGCGCGCGATGCCCTGCGCGGCGGCGACGTGCGGCTCCATCTTCTGGCGCAGCTCGCCGCGGAACATGATGCGGCCTTCCTGTGGGTGATAGACGCCGTTGATGACGTTCAGCATCGAGCTTTTTCCCGCGCCGTTCGGGCCGATGATCGAGCGGATCTCGTGCTCGCGCACGTCGAAGCTGATGTTCGTCAGCGCCTTGACGCCGCCGAACGACAGCGAGATGCCCTGCAGATCGAGGATCACGTCGCCGATGTGCCGCTCGGCCTGCGCAACGGGAGCCACGTGAATCAGGTCGTTCATCATCATCGCTCCTCTCCTCACGCGGCGCGGGTCGCCGCGTGCGGCGCGAAAGTCTTCGTTTCCTCGATGCGCAGGTCGGCGCTGATGCGGCCCTCGCGACCATCCTCGTACTTCACCAGCGTCTCGATGTGCTGGCTCTTCCGTCCTTCGAACAGCGCCTCGATCAGTACGCCGTAGCGTTCCGCGATGAAGTTGCGGCGGACCTTGCGCGTGCGCGTCAGCTCGCCGTCGTCGGCGTCGAGCTCCTTATGCAGGATCAGGAAGCGGCGGATCTGCGAGCCACTCATTTTCGGATCGGCAGCGAGGTCGGCATTGACTTTCTCGATGCAGTCGCGAATCAGCTCATACACCGCCGGCTGCGACGCGAGGTCGGTGTAGCCCGAATACGCCATGCCCTTCCTCTCGGCCCAGTTGCCGACCGCCTCGAGGTCGATGTTGATGAACGCGGTGACGCACTCGCGGTGATTGCCGAACGTGACCGCCTCCTTCACGTACGGGAAGAACTTCAGCTTGTTCTCGATGTAGTTCGGCGCGAACATCGACCCGTCGTTGAGCTTGCCGACGTCCTTGGCGCGGTCGATGATTTTCAGGTGGCCGTCCTCGTCGAAGAAGCCGGCGTCGCCGGTCATGAAATAGCCCTCGGCGTTGATCGATTCCGCGGTCGCGTCCGGGCGCTTGTAGTAGGCCTTCAGCAGCATCGGTCCCTTGACCAGGATCTCGCCCTTGTCGTCGAGCCTGACTTCGACGAACGGCGCCGGTTTGCCGACCGAATCGAGCTTGATCTGGCCATCCGGCTGCAGGCACACGTAGGCGCAGGTCTCGGTCTGGCCGTAGAGCTGCTTCAGGTTCACGCCGATCGAGCGATAGAAGCGGAACAGATCGGGCCCGATCGCCGCGCCCGCCGTGTAGGCGACGCGGATGCGGCTCATGCCGAGAACGTTCTTCAGCGGCCCGTACACGAGGAAGTTGCCGAGCGCGTACTGCACGCGGTCGGCCACCGGCACCGGCTTGCCGTCGAGGATGTCGGCACCGCAGCGGCGCGCGACGTCCATGAAATGGTGGAAGAGCTTGCGCTTCACCGCGCCCGCGTCCTCCATGCGGATCATTACCTGGGTGAGCAGGTTCTCGAACACGCGCGGCGGCGCGAAATAGTAGGTCGGACCGATTTCGCGCAGGTCGGTCATGACCGTGTCGCCCGACTCGGGGCAGTTGATCGTGAAGCCCGCGACCATCGCCTGCGCGAACGAGAACAGGTGGTCGCCGACCCACGCCATCGGCAGGTACGACAGGATGTCCTCCCGGTCGGTCAGCCGGTCGAACTCCATGCCGCCGGTCGCCGCGGCGATGAATGCGCCATGCGTCTGGCACACGCCTTTCGGCTTGCCGGTCGTGCCGGACGTGTACAGCATCACCGAGATGTCGTCGGAGGCGCCTTTGTCGATCTCGGCGTCGAGGAAATCGGGGTGGTTGCGGTCGTGGATGCGCCCCATCTCCTGCAACGCATCGAGCCCCATCAAGAGCGTCTGCGTGTAATGCCGCATCCCACGCGGGTCGTCGTAGATGACATGGCGCAGCAACGGCACTTCCGCCTGGATCTCGAGCATCTTGTCGACCTGCTCCTGGTCCTCGACGACGGCGAACTGGATCTCGGCATCCTGCAGCACATAGATCATCTCCTGCGCGACCGCATCCTGATACAGCATCACCGGAATGCCGCCGAGGCACTGGCACGCAGCGACCGACCAGTACAGCCGCGGCCGGTTGTCGCCGATGATCGCGAGCCGGTCACCGCGCTTGAAGCCCAGTTCGGCGAGCCCGCACGCGATCGCGCGGACGTTCTGCGCCACGGCCGCCCAGCTATGGGTCTGCCAGATGCCGTATTCCTTCTCGCGCATCGCCGGCCGGTTTGGCCGCACGCTGGCGTGGTGCATCAGCAGCCGCGGGAACGTGTCCAGCGCGGCCAAGTGCACGGCTTGCCCGGTCGATTCGGACATACCCACCTCCTCCTTCGGTTCGATACCTTTCGCTTATGTGCCCGAACCCTGCTGTTCGCTGCAGGCCTGCGGGATGGCGCAGCGCTGGCGCCGGGGCCCCGGCCCGGTCAGAGAGACCGGGCGGAACGTGTTGATGGGTAGTGTCGCAAGCGATGTTTGCGCAACTGTTTGGGAAATGTAGTCAATTATTGCAATGGCGCCGCGAGGTAGTGCACAACGTCACACCGCCCAAAAACAAAACCACATGGAATAACCCGAATGGTTTTCGCCATTCGTTAGAATCGGGCTTCACAGAAGGGCGACCACGTCTGCGGGCGGACGAAGCCGGCGGAACGCGGCCCCTCAAACGGAGCGACCGTGCAGGAACGTCCATTCACCCTCCGCCTCCTTTCGCTATGCATCGGCGCCGCCGTGCTGGCGCTCCATCCACCCGCGCACGGGCAGGTCTACAAATGCCGGGAAGGCGGCAGGACGGTGTTTTCCGGCACCCCCTGCGACGCCGATTCAGCGCCGCTGGAAGTGAAGCCGGCGGCAGGCGACTACGACCGGCTCGACGACCTGCGGGCGCGCTCGCGAACCGAGACCGGCCGGGTCGAACTGAGGCGCATTGACGACGAGCGGGCGGCCCGGCGCCGCGAGGCCGCCGTCGAGAACGCGGTGCAGCGGAAGGCCGAATCGGACCGCTGCCTGCAGATCCGCGAAGACAGGGCCAGGGCGCAGCGCCTGGCGAAAACGCGGCGGCACCCGGACAATGCCCGGCGCGAAGGGGAAACCGCGGAAAAGCTGTCGGAGCGGGAGTTTTTCGAGTGCCGGCGCGCCGAGCGACTCCGGTGAAACACCGCAGGGCGGGGCGGACGCCGTCGGGTAAAATCCCCAACTTCGCCGACCGGCGCACGCGCCCCCGCCCATGGAAATCATCAATCTCCTCATCGACATCGTCATGCACCTCGACAAGCACCTCGAGGCGCTCGTCCAGGCTTACGGGATATGGATCTACGCGATCCTGTTCGCGGTGATCTTCAGCGAGACGGGTTTCGTCGTCACGCCATTCCTGCCGGGCGACTCGCTGCTGTTCGTCGCCGGCGCGCTCGCGGCGGTGGGCGGCATGGACATCGGCCTGCTGATCACCGTGCTGACGATCGCCGCGGTACTCGGCAACACCGTCAACTACGCCATCGGCCGCTACTTCGGGCCGAAGGTGTTCCAGTGGGAGAACTCGCGCCTCTTCAACAAGGCGGCGCTGATGAAGACGCACCTTTTCTACGAGAAGCACGGCGGCAAGACGCTCGTGATCTCGCGTTTTTTGCCGCTGTTCCGCACCTTCGCCCCGTTTGTCGCCGGCATCGGCAACATGACGTATGCACGTTTCACGCTTTTCAACGTCATCGGCGCGCTGTCATGGGTCGTGTCGCTGACGTTCGCCGGCTACTGGTTCGGCAACATGCCGTGGATCAAGCAGAACCTCACGCTCGTCATCGTCGCGATCATCGTCCTGTCGCTGGTGCCGGTCGCGCTCGGCGCGTGGAAATCACGCTCGACTGCGTAAGATGGGGGCCGGTGATCATGCGGATCGCCCTCGCACAGCGGTTTCGCGCCGCCGCCCACCCGGCAACCTACCGTCGTTGCACCAGAACATTCCGGACACTACCCTGAAGGCAGGAGGGTGGCACGATCTGCGAGAGCTCTGGTCTTATTGTTTATCGGGCGACGCGCCGGCAAACCATCGCCACGTCGTGCAGGACAGCCACGATCGAATCCAGCGAGACCGCGCGCCCCCCGGGGCGCGGGGTACAAAAGGAAGATCATGAACTATGCCGAACGTGCATTGCGCACGTTGAGCGCCGGAAACCGGACACTGCTGCGGGCCGAGGACGAAACGAGCCTGCTGCAGGAGATGTGCAGGGTCATCGTCGAACTCGGCCGCTACCGCATGGCATGGGTTGGCTTTGCCGAGCAGGATGAAGGGAAGACATTGCGCCCGGTCGCTCATCGAGGATTCGAAGACGGCTTTTTCGACATCGCGCATTTCACCTGGGCCGAAGGGGAAGGCGGCCCGACCGCGCAGGCGGTGCGAACCGGCAAACCGGCTGTGGTGCAGGACATCAAGACGGTGGCCGCGCCCCACCTGCCGATCGCGATCACCGAAGCCATCGATCGCGGCTATGGTTCGGTCGCGGCCTTTCCGTTGCTGGTCGAAGGCCGGGTGGCAGGCAACCTGACGATTTTCGCCGCCGAGCCCGACGCCTTCAACGAACAGGAATGCGCGCTGCTCGGCGAGATGGCCGATGACCTGGGCTTCGGCATCGGCACGTTGCGGATGCGCGCGCGCCACCGCGAGGCGGAAGAAACGATCCGCCACATGGCCTACTTCGACACGCTCACCGGGCTGCCGAACCGCACGTCGCTGCAGCAGGAGCTGACGAGCGCGATCGAGGCGGTGCACGCCGCGCACAATCCGCTCGCGCTGCTGATCATCAAGATCGGGCACTTCCAGGAGATCAGCGACACGCTGGGCTACGAGGAGGCGGACCTCCTGGTGCGGGAGATGGCGAGGCGTCTGTCGCAACTCGCCGGCGAAGGTCAGTCGGTCGCGCGCGCCGGTGAAGACGAATTCGCGCTTGCCCTGCCGAACACCAGCGCCGAAGTCGCGATCCGGTTGGCGCAGCGGATCATGCGCGAAGTCTGCGACCCGGTGCCGCTCGGCCCGCTGACCGTCGACCCGCACGCTTACATCGGCGTCGCGATGTTTCCCGGCCACGGCAACACTGCTGATGCGATCCTGCGCCGCGCGAAGATCGCCGCCGTCCAGGCAAAACGCACCGCCGCGAAATTCGCGCTCTACCAGGGCACCGCCGATCAGGAATGCACGCGCCGCCTCGCGCTGATGAGCGACCTGCGCAGCGCGATCGACAAGAACGAACTGCTGCTGTACTGCCAGCCGAAAGTATCGATCTCGTCCGGCGAAGTATGCGGCGCGGAAGCGCTGGTGCGCTGGCAGCACGCGCAGCACGGCATGATCGCGACCGGCGAATTCATCGCGCTCGCCGAACGTGCCGGCCTGATCATGCCGCTGACGCGCTGGGTGCTCGAAACCGCGTTCCGTCAGAGCCACACGTGGTTCGAACAGGGCATCCGCCAGCCGCTGTCGGTCAATCTGTCGGCACAGGACCTGCGCGATCCGCACCTCGTCGACCGGATCTCGAGCCTGTTCGCCACCTGGGCGATGCCGCCCGAGATGATGCAGTTCGAACTGACCGAAAGCGCGCTGATGGAAGACCCGGTCGGCGCGCTCAAGACGCTCCAGCGCTTGAAGGCGCTGGGTGTCGATCTCTTCATCGACGATTTCGGTACCGGCTACTCGAGCCTGAGCTACCTGCAGAAGCTGCCCGTCGACTCGCTGAAGATCGACCAGTCGTTCGTCGCAAGCATGCTGACAAACGCCGGCTCCGCGGTCATCGTGCGCTCGACCGTCGAACTCGGCCACAACCTCGGGCTCGGCGTCGTCGCCGAAGGCGTCGAAAGCGAGGCGCAGTGGGACAGCCTGCGGGCACTCGGCTGCGACACCGCCCAGGGCCATTTCGTCGGCTTTCCGATTCCGACCGAACAGTTCGTCGACTGGGAGGCGCATTGCCAGTGGAGGCACCGCCCCCCGGCCGGGGACACAACGCTGGCAACTGCTCACTGACGGTTCGTGAGCCGGGCCCGGGCGGAAAGTTCGCAGCTCCGCCGCCAAGGAAACCGAAACTCTCTGCCGTAGCGGGAAACCCCGGCGTCTGCCCACAGCCCGCCCGGATCGGGCCGTCAGTCGGCTGACACGACGGGACGCCGGCAATGCTTTACTGGCGCCCCCACCCGCTCAGAACATCATCCCTTCGTCAAACCGCATGGACTTCAGATCCTTGAGCAGCGCTTTGATTTCCTTGATGTCGTCGAACTTCGCAAGATCCTCTTCCATGGACCTGAACGTCTGCTTCTTCCGCACGATCTGAACGTCGAGCAAGGACAACATGCTCTCGGGAGACAGGCGTTGCCGCGGATCGACCTGGAAGCGCAGGGTGAACGCATGTTCGATACCCGTGATCTCCATGTCGAGTTCCTTCGACTGGTCCTTCAGGATCGCATTGAAGCGCTTCAGACGATCTTCGCTCATCTGGGCCAGATCGGCCGGGTCAATGTGCTCCAGTTCCAGCTGCAGTTCGAGAAGCTGCAGCAGATTCCGGCTTTCATAAGCGCGATTGACGCGCTGCATGAGCAGGTTCTTGCGCTCGCGCTCGGCCAGGTCCGGCTCACGATCGGGGTGCAGCGCGCTGGCGAGCTTGCGGTAAACGTCGCGAATCGAGGCGCTGATCTCCTTTTCCTCGGTTTCCTGCGCCTGTTCGCGGGCCAGTTGCTTCGCCGTTTTCTTGCGCCGCGCCGCGCGTGAGGCCTGCTCGGCACTCGCCTTTTCCGCCTGCTCGGTCATTTTCTCATGTGCCTGACGCAGGAAGGATTCGGGGTCGTTGAAATCGATATCGTCGTCCAGCCCGACGCCCATCATGCCCTCGAACATTTCCTTGAGCTGCTGCTTTTCCGCCGCAAGATCCTCGTCGTAATCCGACCCGCTGTGCCGGTTGTAGATTTCCTTGAGTTCCGGATCGTCCGACTTCTCGAGAAGCGGAGCCACCAGATTGGCGATAAATTCGGCCAGGACCTTGCGCTCGGTGCGCGTCAGGCCTTTCTGCCCATATGCCTGGTCCAGCTTTCGCACCATCTGCAACTGCAGGCCTTCGAGTTCGGCTTCAATGGGCAAAAGCTCTTCCGCGTACTTCTTCTGGTAGCGCGGCAGGAGTATTTCCCATGCCGCCAGGCGTTGACGCTTCTGTTCGATCTGCTTGATCAGGCGGTTGAAAGTTTTCTGGTTGCGAGTCAAGGTTCCTGATACGCCCTTGTCGCCAGCGATGACGATCGAAGGCTTGGACGAGTCGAAAAGCATGGTCTGGAATCCGGAGGGCCGATAAAACTCTGAAGTCTGGCGCCGCACATCGCGCCGGTCAACATGTGGGCGTCGCGGCAGCATCGACCATTTCGCAGCAACTTCCCGGAGCCGGCCTTCAGACCGGTGCCCCGGCTCCCCGCCCTGAAATGCGGGGAGCCGGAGTCGGCGTTAGGTGGGTCACATGCTGCGCCGGTACTGCCCGCCGACCTCGTACAGCGCCGACGTGATCTGCCCGAGCGAGCAGTAGCGCACCGCGTCGACGAGCACCTCGAACACGTTGCCGTCGTCGATGACGGCCTGGCGCAGCTTCGCGAGCCACTTCGGCGCTTCCGCGGCATTGCGCGCCTGGAAGTCGGCGAGGCGCTTCAACTGCCCCTGCTTCTCCTCCTCGGTCGAGCGCGCGAGCTCGATTTCCGGCTGCGCGCTGCCCTTGGGGTTCAGGAAGGTATTGACGCCGATGATCGGGTACGAGCCGTCGTGCTTCTTGTGCTCGTAGTAGAGCGACTCCTCCTGGATCTTGCCGCGCTGGTAGCCGGTCTCCATCGCGCCGAGCACGCCGCCGCGGCTGGAGATGGCCTCGAACTCCTGCAGCACCGCCTCTTCGACCAGGTCGGTGAGTTCCTCGATGATGAAGGCGCCCTGGTTCGGGTTCTCATTCTTCGCCAGGCCCCACTCGCGGTTGATGATGAGTTGGATCGCCATCGCGCGGCGCACCGATTCCTCGGTCGGCGTCGTGATCGCCTCATCGTACGCGTTGGTGTGCAGCGAGTTGCAGTTGTCGTAGATCGCGATCAAGGCCTGCAGCGTCGTGCGGATGTCGTTGAAGTCCATCTCCTGCGCGTGCAGCGAGCGCCCGGAAGTCTGCACGTGGTACTTCAGCTTCTGGCTGCGCTCGTTCGCGCCGTACTTGTTCTTCATCGCCACCGCCCAGATGCGGCGTGCGACACGGCCGATCACCGAGTATTCCGGGTCCATGCCATTCGAGAAGAAGAACGACAGGTTCGGCGCAAAGTCGTCGATGTGCATGCCGCGCGCGAGATACGACTCGACGTAGGTGAAGCCGTTCGACAGCGTGAAGGCGAGCTGCGAGATCGGGTTCGCGCCGGCTTCGGCGATGTGGTAGCCGGAGATCGACACCGAGTAGAAGTTCTGCACCTGGTGATGGACGAAGTATTCCTGGATGTCGCCCATCATCTTCAGCGCGAACTCGGTCGAGAAGATGCAGGTGTTCTGGCCCTGGTCTTCCTTCAGGATGTCGGCCTGCACGGTGCCGCGCACCGACGACAGCGTCCATTCCTTGATCTTCTGGAATTCGGTCTCGGTCGGTTCGCGGCCGTTGTCCGCCTTGAACTTCGCAACCTGCTGATCGAGCGCGGTGTTGAAGAAGAACGCGAGGATGATCGGCGCCGGCCCGTTGATCGTCATCGACACCGAGGTCGAAGGCGCCACGAGGTCGAAGCCGTCGTACAGCACCTTCATGTCGTCGAGCGTCGCGATCGACACACCGGAGTTGCCGATCTTGCCGTAGATGTCGGGGCGCAGATCCGGGTCGCAGCCGTACAGCGTCACCGAGTCGAAGGCGGTCGACAACCGGTGCGCCGGCATGCCTTCGGAGACCTTCTTGAAGCGGCGGTTCGTGCGGAACGCGTCGCCTTCGCCGGCGAACATCCGCGTCGGGTCCTCGCCTTCGCGCTTGAACGCGAACACGCCGGCGGTGTAGGGGAACGAGCCGGGCACGTTCTCCTTCATGAGGAATTTCAGCGATTCGCCGTCGTCGTCGAACGCGGGCAGCGCGACCTTGCGGATCTTGCTGCCCGACAGCGATTCGCTCGTCAGCTTGGTGCGGATCTCCTTGTCGCGGATCTTCACGACGTATTCGTCGGCGGCGTAGAGCTCCTTCGTCTTCGGCCACATCTCGAGCAGCTTCTTCGCCGTGGGCGTCAGCTCGCCGTCCTTCCAGCCGATCAGTTCGTCGAACGTCACCTGCGAGCCCGCGTCCTTGCCGCACTGCTCGAACAGCGCCTTCGCGGTTCGAAGCGACTGACGCTCGCGGGCGACGCGCGCCTGCTGCTGCACGTGCCTGTGGTAGTCGCGCACGGTGTCGGCGATTTCCGCGAGATAGCGAGTGCGCTCGGCCGGCACGATCGCGCGGCCGTGGGAGGACGCCTTTGTCACCACGGCCGGGAGCACGCCAGGCTTGGCCTTGAGGCCCTTCTCGACGAGCTTCGGGAACATCGCCTGGTACAAGGCGGTCACGCCGTCGTCGTTGAAGCGCGCCGCCATCGTGCCGAACACCGGCATCGCGTCGGTCGGCTGGCTGAAGAGCTCGCGGTTCCTCTGGTACTGCTTCCTCACGTCGCGCAGCGCGTCGTCGGCGCCCTTGCGGTCGAACTTGTTGATCGCGACGAAATCGGCGAAGTCGAGCATGTCGATCTTCTCCAGCTGGCTCGCCGCGCCGAATTCCGGCGTCATCACGTACAGCGACAGGTCGACGTACGGCACGATCGCGGCGTTGCCCTGGCCGATGCCGGAAGTCTCGACGATGACGAGGTCGAAGCCGACGAGCTTCGTCGCGGCGATGACTTCGGGCAGCGCCGCGGAGATCTCCGAGCCGGTGTCGCGCGTCGCCAGCGAGCGCATGTAGATGTTGACGTGCTCGATCGCGTTCATGCGAATGCGGTCGCCGAGCAGCGCACCGCCGGTGCGCTTGCGCGACGGGTCGATCGACACGATCGCGAGCTTGAGGCGGTCAGCCTGGTCGAGGCGGAAACGACGCACGAGTTCATCGGTCAGCGAGCTCTTGCCCGCGCCGCCGGTGCCGGTGATGCCGAGCGCCGGCGTCCTGACTTTCGCCGCCGCGTCGATGATCGCCTTCCTGACGTCATCGCCATAGGCGCCGTTCTCGAGCGCGGTGATGACACGCGACAGCACGCGCTGGCGGTCCGCGCGCTCGCCCGTCGTGAGCTGCCTGACGATATCGTCGGCAGTCTGCGGCGCAACCGCGGTGAGGTCGAAATCGGAATTCTCGACAAGGTCGTTGATCATGCCCTGCAGCCCCATCATCGCGCCGTCTTCGGGCGAATACACGCGCGTGACGCCGTAGTCGTGCAGCTCGCGGATCTCGGACGGCACGATCACGCCGCCGCCGCCACCGAACACCTTGATGTTCTCGCCGCCGTTCGCGCGCAAAAGGTCGATCATGTACTTGAAGAACTCGACGTGTCCGCCCTGGTAGCTCGTGATCGCGATACCCTGCACGTCTTCCTGCAGCGCCGCGTTGACAATTTCGCCGACCGAGCGGTTGTGCCCGAGATGGATCACTTCGGCGCCGGTCGATTGCAGGATCCGCCGCATGATGTTGATCGACGCGTCGTGACCGTCGAACAGTGCCGCCGCGGTCACGAAGCGGACTTTGTTCTTCGGCTTGTAGTTGACGAGCTTCCTGGCTTCGCTGAGGTTGGTCATGTCGTTTTCCACGTGATGTTCGCTGATGCCCTGCATCTTAGGGGGCCGACCGACCGATTGCCATTGCCCGGCCGGACGTCCATCGTGCAAAATCCGCCAACCTTCCGATCAACCTCGCGCCTTGCGCTGCACGAGTCCGAACATGCCCGCCCGTTCCGCTGGTGACGCATTTGCCGCCGCCTCGCCGCGCCCCGCTCGCAGCCGCCGCGCGACGGTTGCGCGAGGCTTCGTCACGGGAATGCTGTCGGGAATGGTCCGGCAGGGGCGGGATCCCGCGCCGTTGCTCGCCGAGACGGGGGTGGACCTTGCAGACGCTGCCAGACGCATCCCGATCGACCGCTACGCGGCGCTGTACAACCTGATCGGGCGCGAGATGGACGACGAGGGCTTTGGCCTGTTCGCGCAGCCGATGCGCTCGGGCAGCTTCGAGTTCCTGTGCCGCAGCATGCTCGGTGCGGCGACGCTCGGCGACGCGCTCGATCGCGCCGCGCGCTTCCTGCGCATCGTGCTGCCCGATCTTGCGGTGAGCGTGCGGCGCGGCGACGGCGACGAGCGCGCCGAACTGCGCATTTCGGAGACGCGCCGGCTCGCGGATCGGCGCGGCGATCCGGCCCGCGTGTTCGCGTTCGAGTGGCTGCTGCGGCTGATCCACGCGGTTTCGTGCTGGCTCGTCAGCCGCGAGCTCGCGCTCGACTCGGTGCATTTCCCCTACCCCCGCCCGCCGCACGCCGACGACTACACACTGGTCTATACGGAACATTCGTTCTTCGACGCCGGCACGCTCGTCGCGCGGCTGCGCGACAACCTGCTCGACCTGCCAGTCCGCCGCGACGACGCCGCGCTCGCCACCTTCCTCGACGGCGCGCCGGGCAAGATCACGATGCTTTACCGGCGCGACCGCGACATGGTGTATCGCGTGCGCGACCTGCTGCGCGACGCCCTGCCCGACAACCTGTCGCTCGAGGCCGTCACCGACCGGCTGCACCTGTCACCGCGCACGCTGCACCGCCGGCTCGAGGAGGAAGGCTCGAGCTTTCGCACGATCAAGGACGCCCTGCGCCGCGACATCGCGCTGTCCCGGCTGACGAAAACCGCCCTGCCGATCGCGCAGATCGCCACCGAGCTCGGCTACGCCGATCCCTCGGCGTTCTATCGTGCCGTGGTCGCCTGGACCGGGATGTCGCCGGAGCGGTTTCGGAAGCAGTTGCTGAATCAGGGCGCGGGGGCGGACCTCCAGGCTCCGGCGCCGCCGCGCCCTGCGGTGCGTCCCGTGAGGTAGTCGGCGCGTGCTCGCCAGCGGAGATGACTAGAATGGGCAAGCCCTACAACCCAGCCGACCCGGGGGATGCACGCCTGATGTTGCGCAACACGCCGACTCCGCCTGCAAAAGGCGGCCCGCCGCCGCCGAAGCCGTCGTCCCACGAGCTGCGCCGCTACGATCTCCTGCTCGCCGGCCTCGACCTGCTCGACCAGGCGATCGCCGTCTTCGATGCGACGCCGAAGCTCGTGACGTGGAACAAGGCGATGCTGCGGCTGCTCGACTTCCCCGAGAAGATGGTCCACGTTGGCACGCCGTTCGAGGAGTTCGCGCGGTTCAATGCCGAACGCGGCGAATACGGCGAAGGCGACGTCGACCAGCTCGTCGCCGAACGCATGGCGGCCGCGCGGGCGTTCCTGCCGCACTACGCCGAGCGCGCGCGGCCGAACGGCAAGATCCTCGCGATCCGCGGCGTGCCGATCCCCAATCTCGGCTTCGTCTCGCTATGGACCGACATCACCGAGCAGCGCCGCTACGAGGACGTCATCCAGCGGCAGAACGCCGAACTCGAGGCGCGCGTCAAGGCGCGCACGACCGAACTCGAGGGCGCAAACGCGCGGCTCGCGCAGGCGCACGCCGAGGTCGACGAGATCGCCGGCGCGCTGCGGCGCTCTGAAGAGCGGCTGAAGCTGATCATCGACTCGATCCCGGCGCTGATCGCGTACGTCGATCGCGGCGAGATCTACCAGTTCGCGAACCGCGGCTACGCCGAATGGTTCGGCCTGACCAAGGACGCGATCGTCGGCCGCAGCATCGAGAGCGTGTTCGGCGCCGCGCTGTACCCGCTGGTCGTCGAGCAGTTGAAGGTCGCTGCGACCGGCGAGCGCGTCAGCTACGAATATTCGCGCAAGCTCGACAACGGGCGCACCGTGCACGCGCGCAGCGTCGTCGTGCCGGAAGTATCCGCGCAGGGCGAGGTGGTCGGCTATTTCGTGCTGTCGAGCGACATCACCGAACAGAAGGCGAGCCAGGCCGCGCTCGTGCAGGCGCAGAAGATGGAAGCCGTCGGCCAGCTCACCGGCGGTCTCGCACACGACTTCAACAACCTGCTGACGATCATCATCGGCAACTTGTCGGAACTGAAATCGAAGCTGCCGCCGGGCGGCCCCGCCGGCGAGCACCTCGACCCGGCGCTGCACGCGGCGCGGCGCGGCGCCGACCTGATCAAGCGGCTGCTGACGTTCTCGCGCGGCCAGGGACTCGAACCGGCCGCGGTCGAGGTCGGCGCGCTGGTGCTCAACATGGCGCAACTGCTGTCACGCTCGCTGACCGAGAACATCCGCCTGCAGACGCGCCTGCCGCCGGCGCCGCTGTACGCCTTCGTCGATCCGCACCAGCTCGAGAACGCGCTGCTGAACCTCGCGCTCAACGCGCGCGACGCGATGCCGGACGGCGGCGAGCTGACGATCGCGATCAGCGAGCGCCACATCCCCGCGAGCCTGGCGATGCTCATCGAGCTGCCGGCCGGCGACTACGTGCAGATCGACGTCACCGACACCGGCAGCGGCATCGACGCGAAACTGCTGCCGCGGCTGTTCGAGCCATTCTTCACGACCAAGCCGTTCGGCCAGGGCAGCGGCCTCGGGCTCGCGATGGTGTATGGCTTCGTGCGCCAGTCGGGCGGCAACATCCGCATCCGCAGCACGCCGGGCTCGGGAACGACAGTGACGTTCGTGCTGCCGCGCGCCGTCGGCGCGACGCCGCCGACGACGGATAAACGCCCATCCCCGGTGCAGCGCGAGCGCAAGGTGGCCGGACCGGTGCTGCTCGTCGAGGACGACCCCGAAGTACGCCGCGTCATCCGGCTGCAGCTGACCGCGCTCGGCCACCCCGTCATCGAGGCCGCCGACGGCGTCGAAGCGTGGAGCCTGATCGAGTCGGTCCCGGAGATCGCGGTCCTCGTCACCGACACCGTGATGCCCGGCGCGATCGGCGGTCGCGAACTGGTCGCACGTACCCGCGCGCTGCGTCCGCGGCTGCCGATCCTGATGATCACCGGTTACGCCAGCGACAATGCGCTCGCCGGCACGGCGCAGCTCGACGTACCGGTGCTGCGCAAGCCTTTCGACCAGGACACGCTCGCGACGAGCCTCGCCGCGATCCTGGATGTTCCGGCAACCACTGAGGACCTGCCCCCCCGATGACCGACAACGCGTCTGTGCCGCCGCTTATCCTGGTTCTCGAGGACGAAGCGGACATCGCCCGCCTGATCTGCGGCGCGCTCGCCGACTACGGCTTCCGCAGCGAACACGTCGCGACCGGTCGCGAACTGCTCGCCCGCGCGCGGAAGGCTTCCCCCGACCTGGTGATCGTCGACCTCGGCCTGCCGGACATGGACGGCATGCAGGTCGTGCGCGAACTGCAGGACGGCAGCCCGTGCGCGGTGCTGATCCTCACCGGCCGCAACGACGTCACCGACCGCGTCCTCGGACTCGAGCTCGGCGCCGACGACTACCTCGTCAAGCCGTTCGAACCGCGCGAACTCGTCGCCCGTGTGCGCTCGATCCTGCGCCGCTACCAGCGCGCCGCGTCGCCCGATCCGGGCGCCGACGAACGCAATGTCGCGGTCTTCGCAAACTGGCGCTTCGATACCGGACGGCTCGCGCTGGCCCGCCCCGGCGAACCCGAAGTCAGCCTTTCGGCTGCCGAAGCGGCGCTGCTGCTCACGCTGCTGCGCCGGCCGAACAAGATCCTGAGCCGCGAACAGCTGCTCGGCGAGCGCGACGTCGACCCGTTCGACCGCAGCATCGACGTGCGCATCTCGCGCCTGCGCCGCAAACTCGACGACGACCCGCAGCAGCCGAAGCTGATCAAGACGGTGTATGGCGCGGGCTATCTATTCTCGGCGCAGGTGCGATGGGAATGACGGCACGACGACGGGTGCAGGCAAGGACGAGCCGTCCCAGAAAACCCAACGGGTCACGCGTTTTCTTGCATGAAGGAACTGCCTCGTCACGCAAGCACGCCCTCTCAATGCCATAAAAATAAACTTCAGCTACCTGCCCGCCACAACGGAATGCCACAGATGAACGAGTTGGTCTTTTTCGAAGCCGAAGGTGAATCCATCCAGGTGCGTATCGAGCAGGAAACGGTCTGGCTGTCGCAGGAGCAGATCGCACGACTGTTCGAACGCGACCGCTCGGTGATTACCAAGCACCTGCGCAACGTGTTCAGGGAAGGCGAACTGGACGAGGCGGCAGTATGTGCAAATTTTGCACGTACTGCTTCCGACGGAAAAACCTACCAGACGCGCTTCTTCAACCTCGATGCCATCCTGTCCGTGGGCTACCGCGTCAACTCCAGGCGCGGCACCCAGTTCCGCCAATGGGCCAGCCGCGTACTCAAGGAGTACCTCACCCGCGGCTACGCCCTCGACCGCCAGCGCCTGGAACACAACGCCCGCGAACTCGAAGCCGCGCTGCAGCTCGTGCGCCGGACCCTCGCCCACCCCGAACTGGGGCAGGAAGCCGGGCGCGGCCTGGCGGAAATCGTCGTGCGCTACACCCAGACCTTCCTGTGGCTGCAGCGCTATGACGAGGGCCTGCTCACCGAGCCGCGCGGCCATCCCGGCGGCGAGCTGCCTTCGGTGACCGAGGCGCGTGCCGGGATCTCCAATCTCAAGACCGACCTGATGGCCAAGGGGCAGGCCAGTGCGCTGTTCGGCATCGAGCGTGAAGACGGCCTCGCCGCCCTCCTCGGCAACCTGGACCAGACCGCCTTCGGCGAACCGGCCTACCCCACGCTGGAGTCGCGCGCCGCCCACCTGCTGTATTTCATCGTCAAGAACCACCCCTTTACCGACGGCAACAAGCGCATCGGCGCCTTCCTCTTCGCCGGCTTCCTGCATCGCAACGGCCGCCTGTTCGACACCGACGGCAGCCCGGTGATCAATGACGTCGGCCTCGCCGCCCTGTCGCTCCTCGTCGCCCAGTCCCGCCCCGACGACCGGGACGTGCTGATCCGCCTGCTCATGAACATGCTCGCCGGGAACGGCACATGACTACTTCCCAGCCGAGCGGGCTCGCCAATACCCGGTACGCGTGATCAAGGCGAGGGAACTGCCCGACCTCAAGCAGACCCTGCTTGCCTGGATGCGCCCCTGATCCAGCCAATCCCTATAATTCTTACCAAATCCTCATCGATCACCGAGGTCATCATGCAAGCTGCAGCCACCCTGTCAAACAAGTTCCAGATCTCCATCCCGAAGGCAGTGCGCGAAGAACAGCACTGGCAAGCCGGGCAGGAATTCGTCTTCATTCCGAAAGGCAAGGGGGTATGCTGATGCCCATCCCCGAGTTCGAGTCGCTCGCGGGCATCTGACACATCGAATATTCGCGGTCGCCCGAAGTCCGCCTCATGACCTTCCCCCCTCGCCCGTTACCACTTCACCTTCCGCCAGGCCAACCCGCTGCATCTGCCCGACTACGCCGGATCGCTGCTGCGCGGGCAGTTCGGCGCCGCGCTGCGGGCTAGAGCAAGATTCAGAATGCTGTAATTTTACCAAGGGCGGGCGAGCCGAGCTTTTCGAGGTGCCCCATTGTCATAAACGAATTCCTATTTTTGCCCTATGAACATGACGCCTTCGGTACGCGCACCATTTAGTGCGGCCGCGACCAACGTATCGCTGGACCCTGCAAGAGTTGCGATCCCGCGGAATGTCTGCCCAGCATAGGCGCACGGAGAGGATCCAAATTTCAGGGTCATGTTAAAGACGTTTCCTCGTGACCTCGGGGTGAGATTGCCTGATAGCTGACAGCCCGAAGCAGCAGCGGCTATAAGGCCTGAGGACGAAATTCTGACTGTCGCCCCTTCGATGCCGAATTCTGTCGCAACCGAGCCAGCATAGTGGCCCGCAATACCGGCGAGGCTGCTTGGTGTCTCCCAAGCGGTTGAATATGTAGCAGAAAATTTCGACTGCGCACCGTTACTGTAACTCCCAGTTCCATTCATTGTGTTCTGAGGATCATAGCTCGCTGAAAAGGATCCTGAAAAAACATCTAACTCTTCCAAGCTAAAGTCACGGAGGTTCGTCGACGAGAAAGTACCGTTAGCCGAATTACCAGAGCCCTGAACCACTCCGCCCATAAAACTATGATTATTAGATAACGTGTAGAAGACGTAGTACGCACCATCATCAAGGACAAAGCCGGTCATGCGCCGATTATCCTCAGATACCCCAGTCCACATGCCCTCCGCAGTGTTGGGACCCGAAGCGCCATCCCCGCCTTCTATATTCGTAACGACAAAACTTTGCTTTGCTTGGCTCCACTCAAGGATCGCCGCCTGACCCACTGATGGGAAATTTTCGACCTGAATAGTTTTGGTCGCACCGCTTAGGAATGGAGTTCCTCCTGATCGTACCGTGTTGAACGTTCTGCGCTCCATGAGAGCGCCATCCGAAAATACGGAAATCTCGTGAACTCCTGGCTCTGGAATATTGTAGTTATAGAGAAGAGAGAACCCGGTACCTGCGTGACCGCAAATGTCCACTGTGTCATTTCTAATGCTTCCGACCCCTGACTTCCCGAGAGATACTCCGTCAATGAAAACGGTGACTTCGCTTGCACTACAATGCCATCCAGACACCAAGGAGATTCCAGATTCATTAGCCCCCGGTTGTGGATTCTCAAGATAGCCTTGCGCGGAAGCAGCGAGCGGCAAGAAAATAGCAAGCAGAGGACTTATTTTCACGCTTTTATTCCAAGTATGATAAATCGGTTCGAATATTCCAAAAAGATTATATCTGACGGTAAAATTGTCCGCAACGAAACCGTGTTTTTATGCATATCGATAGAACGTCCACCAGAATTTCAGGCATCCGTGCAAGTGGTAACTGATGCCCTGAAATCAAGGGATCAAGGCTTTTCCTCGGCGAAGCCATTCTCTGTAACCAGCAGTCCTCGTCAGCGCCGCCTCACCGCCAGTTCCGACGCCGGCTCCACCGCCCCCGGCGACAGCGCGCCGATCTGCGTCGGGCGGCCGGCGTACAGTCCGAACACGGCCTGGATCGCGGATATCGTCGCGCACAGCAGCAGCGCGGCGGACCAGCCGCCGAAGGTGTCGTAGAGCGCGCCGACGAGGGTCGGGCCGACCGCGGCGAGCAGGTAGCCCACCGCCTGCGCCATGCCCGACAGCGCCGCCGCCTGGTGCACGCTGCCCGCGCGCAGGCTCATGAAGGTCAGCGCGAGGATCAGGCAGGCGCTGCTGCCGAAGCCATAGACGATGCACCACACGACGCTCCAGCCCGGCAGCGCGATGAAGCCGGCGAGGCCGGCCACGGCGAGGGCCGAACTCAGGAACGCGGCGGCGCGCTGATCGGTCAGGCGATGGATCAGCGGCACCGCGAGCACGCCGGGGACCACCGTGGCGAGCTGCAGCAGCCCGTGCAGCGAGCCGGCGGACGCCGCGGAATAGCCGTTTTGCTGCAGGATCGCGGGCAGCCAGCTGATGACGACGTAGTAGACGAACGAATTGAGCCCCATGAAGGCCGTCACCTGCCACGCCAGCGGCGAGCGCCATATCGGGATGGCGGGCGACGCCGCGGCCTGCTGCACCGGGCGCGTCGCGCTGCGCAGTTGCGGCAGCCACACCACCGCACTGAACGCGGCAAGAACAGCCCAGATTCCCAGCGCGAAAGTCCAGCCGTACGACGACAGGCCGGCCAGCGGAATCATCACCGCCGAACACAAGGCGGCGGTCACGCTCATCGTCACCGCGTAAAGCGACGTCATCGTCGAGACCTTCGCGGCGAAGTCCCGCTTCAGCAGGCTCGGCAGCAGGACATTGCACAGCGCGATCGCGCTGCCCAGTATCACCGTGCCACCAAACAGCCCCCACGCGGTATTCGACGAACGGACGACGATGCCCATCGTCAGCAGCAGCAGCGCCCCGAACAGCGTGCGCTCGAGCCCGTGCCGGCGCGCGAGGCCGGCGGCGAGCGGCGAGACGAGCGCGAACGCGAGCAGCGGCAGCGTCGCCAGCACGCCGGCCTGCGTGGCGTTGAAACCGAAGCTGCGCTGGATATCGGCGAGCACCGGGCCGACGCCGGTGACCGGCGCGCGCAGGTTCGCGGCGATCAGCAGGATGCCGACGATGAGGAGGCCCTGGGCGGCAGGCGGCGTGACGGAGGTGTGCGGTTTCATGCGAATCCACGTGGAAGAATGGGAGATGGATTCGATTCTAGAGGGTGGCCGGTTATCTGAATCTCGATATCTTGACGGTTAATATCTTGATCCTGCCTCCACACGAGCCTTCCCTTCATGTCCGACCTTCTTGACAGCCTGGCGCGCTTCGACCCGGACGAGCTGTACAGCCCGGCCGTGGCGCTGACCGTCGACATCCGCGACAACAGCCGCGAGCTGCCGGTGCACCGGCACCGCAAGGGGCAGCTCGTCCTGGCGGCGCGCGGTTCGGTGACGTGCGAAGTACCCTCCGGCCTGTGGATCGTGCCACCGCACGGCGCGGTGTGGATCCCGGGCGGCATGCCGCACACCAACCGGGTGTCGCTGAATGGCCGCATCTGCCTGCTGTTCGTCGAGCCCGACGCGGCGGCGTTGCCGGCAGGTTGCTGCACGCTGTCGGTGAGCCCCCTGCTGCGGGAGCTGATCCAGCGCCTCGTCGAACTGCCTCGCAGCTATTCGGCCGACAGCCCGACCGGTCGCCTCGTCGCGGTGCTGCTCGACGAGCTCGTGCAGATGCCGGCCGAACAGCTTCATCTGCCGATCATGGCCGACCCGCGCCTGCGCCGCATCGCCGACGCGCTGATGGACGATCCGTCCGACCGCAGCACGATGGCCGAATGGGCACGGCGCGTGTCGATCGGCGAGCGCACGCTGGCGCGCCTGATCGTCGGTGAGACCGGCATGACCTTCGGCCGCTGGCGCCAGCAGCTCCACATCGTCATCGCGCTGCAGCGCCTGTCGGCGGGGATGACGGTGCAGGTGGTCGCGCAGGATCTCGGCTACGAATCCGTTAGCGCCTTCATCACGATGTTCAAGAAAGTGCTCGGCAAGCCGCCGGCGCGCTATCTCGTCGAACGCGGGGAATCGCTGCGGCTGCGGCGCGCAACGAGCGAGTCCCGGCCGTGACATGGGGGAGCAGGACGGCGGTGCGGGACCGGACGGCCCGGTACGGGGCTCATGCACCGCCCTCGTCCGTTCGCTACAATTCCGGCTTTGGTTTCCTTCCCTCGCCCGAATTCAGGAGATTCCCCAAATGACCCACCGCCCGTTCAAGATCCTCGGCATCCAGCAGATCGCCATCGGCGGCCCGAGCAAGGAGCGGCTCAAGACCCTGTGGGTGGACATGCTCGGGCTGGAAGTCACCGGCAACTTCGTCAGCGAGCGCGAGAACGTCGACGAGGACATCTGCGCAATGGGCAAGGGGCCGTTCAAGGTCGAAGTCGACCTGATGCAGCCGCTCGATGCCGAAAAGAAGCCCGCGGTGCACGCGACGCCGCTCAACCACGTCGGCCTGTGGGTCGATGATCTGCCGGTCGCGGTCGAGTGGCTCACGGCGCAGGGCGTGCGGTTCGCGCCCGGCGGCATCCGCCGCGGCGCGGCGGGCTTCGACATCACTTTCCTGCATCCGAAAGGCAATGACGAATTCCCGATCGGCGGCGAAGGCGTGCTCGTCGAACTGGTGCAGGCGCCGCCGGAAGTCGTCGACGCATTCGCGCGCCTTGCGGGCTGACCGGCAGGATCGTCGCTTTGACGAGACGGCGCCGGCCTTCGGTTTGACCCGAACGCCGGCGAATGTACGACCCGCGACGCAGGCAGACTTCAGCAGGCGGCCGACAGCTTGTCGTCGCGGATCGCCTCGTACTCGTCCTCCCAGAACCATTTTTCGTCGCCGAACGCCGGCTTCAGGTGGTCGAACCACGTCGCCTGCGCGTCGAACTTCGCGAAGAACGGCCGCTGCACCCAGTCCGGGTTTCGTCCCTGGATGAAGCGCAGCACGAAGACTTTCTCGCCGGCGACTTCCGTCACGCCCTGGATCTCGACCTTGCCGGGGCTCGCGCTCATGCTCGGGCCACGGGCCGTACGCCCCAAGCCCGATACCTGCTGCATCGCATCGCGGTAAATCTCCCACGCACGCACGAGCGGCACTTCGAAGTAGTTGCGCGCGCCGGTGTCGCGCTCGACGAACATGTAGTAGGGCACGATGCCGAGCCGCACCTGCGTCTTCCACATCCGCGCCCACACGTCGGGATCGTCGTTGAGGTGGGCGATCAGCGGCCCCTGCCCACGGATCACGACGCCGGCCTTGCGCAGCCGCCGCACCGCGGCCTGCGTCGCCTCGGTGTCGAGTTCCTTCCAATGGTTGAAATGCGTCATCAGCGCGACGTGCTTGCCCGCCTCCGTGAGGCGTTCGAGCAGCGCGATCAGCTCGTCGGCATCATCGGCGCCGAGGAAGCGGTGCGGCCAGAACGTCAGCGCCTTGGTGCCGATGCGGATCGTCTGGATGTGGTCGAATTCCGGCTTGAGCAGCGGCTCGAGGTAATCCCGCAGGTGGCGCGTTTTCATCACCATCGGGTCGCCGCCGGTGAACAAGAGGTCGGTGACTTCGCGATGATGGCGCAGATAGGCGTGCAGCGTCTCGGCTTCGGACGACGCGATGCGCAGCTCCTTGTCGCCGACGAACTGCGCCCAGCGGAAGCAGAACGTGCAATAGCTGTGGCAGGTCTGGCCCTGGCTCGGGAAGAACAGCACGGTCTCGCGGTACTTGTGCTGAATGCCCTCGAGGCGGTTGCCGTGCTCGTCGCGCGGCATGTTCATTTCCATCTGGTCGGCGGGGTGCGGGTTCAGCTCGTGGCGCACTGCGTCGACCGCCGCGTCGACATCCTTCTTGTCCGCGCCGCGCTCGAGCAAAGTGGCGATGCGGTCGAAATGTTCCGGCGCGAGCATGCCGCGCTGCGGGAACGTCAGCTGGAACATCGGATCGGCAGGGATGTTGTCCCAGTCGATCAGTTCGTCGATGACGTACTGGTTGACGCGAAACGGCAGCACCGACGACACGACTTTCATCTCGAAGCGCTGCGCCTCCGAGAGCTTCGCGAGCGGCACGATCTGGTCGAAGTCGCGCTGCGTGTAGACTTTGAACGGCACCGGCTCGAAGCGCGCGGCGTTGAAAGTGATCGGGCGGGTAAGGGACTGGGCTTGGGCCGTCATGGATGTCTCCTGATCTCGTTCCGGACCGGCACGCGAAGTCCCCGCGAAGGCGATCAAGGGGTAATGCGCGGTCCGTCGAACGTTGGTCTTGTGGCGGCGGTACAGGACGTCGCGAAGAAGTGAGCGACCCGCTGCCGTTCAGGAACGAACGCCGGCACGCAGCAGGCGTTCGTGAAGCGCAGCCATAATATCTCACAATTTATATTTGGGCAAATATTGAAATGCGAGCATCGACGCCACGACCAGGCGCCGCGCTGCCAAGAGATTGCCCGGGATCACTCTCCGGCCACATCGATCATGATCACGTCAACGAGAAGAGTGTGGCGCGGATGCGGAAAGAGAGAAAGGCGGAAAGGGAAAAGAAAAAAGGAAAAAGAAAAGGGCTCACCTCGAGGAGCCCTTTTCCCAGACCGCCCCCACCAGGATCGCGCGGCCGGGTTATCGCAGCGGAACCGCCGTTACTCGAACTCGACGATCACCTCGTCCACCGCGAGGCTGGCGCCAGCCGTGGCGACGATCTTCTTCACCTTGCCGTCCTGCTCGGCCTTGAGGACGTTCTCCATCTTCATTGCCTCGATGACCGCAAGCTTCTCGCCCGCCTTGACCTCCTGACCTTCGCGCACCGCGATCTCGCGCAGCAGCCCCGGCATCGGCGACAGCAGGAAACGCGACAGGTCCGGCGGCACTTTGGTCGGCATCAGCGCCTGCAATTCCGCCCACCGGGCGCTCATCACCAGCAGCACCGCGTGCGTACCGTTGTGCGACAGGCGATAGCGCAGGCCGGTGCGGGCGACCTGGATCGTGAACGGCTTGCCGTTGAGCGTACCGTTCATCAGCGCGTCGCCGAACTTCCAGTCGGTGCGCACCGCGAACGTCTCGCCGGCGAGCTTCACGTCGTAGCCACCCACAGCCGGCACGACCGTCACAAGGCTGCGTTCATCACCGCGCATCACCGTGTATTTGTCGCTGACGATCCGCTCGTGGCCCGGCATCTGCCCGGAGATCTGCGCGTCGCGGTCCTCGAAATGGCGGTGCAGCGCGGCGGCGGCCGCGATGAACAGCGTCGGGTCGTCGTGCGGCACCATCGAAGCGTCGAAGCCCTTCGGGTACTCCTCGGCGATGAACCCCGTGTTGAAGTGCCCCGAGACGAAGCGCGGATGCTGCATCAGCGCGGCCTGGAACGGGATGTTCGAACTGATGCCGCGGATCACGAACGCGTTGAGCGCGTCGCGCATCCGCTCGATCGCCTGGTCGCGGTTCGCGCCGTGCGTGATCAGCTTCGCGATCATCGAATCGTAGAACATCGAGATCTCGCCGCCTTCATACACGCCGGTATCGACGCGCACCTGGCCCTCGACCGAAACAGGCGGCTGGAATTTCACGAGCCGCCCGGTCGACGGCAGGAAGCCGCGGAACGGGTCTTCGGCGTTGATGCGGCACTCCATCGCCCAGCCGTTGAGCGGGATGTCTTCCTGGCAGAACGCGAGCTTCTCGCCGGCGGCGACGCGAATCATCTGCTCGACGAGATCGAGCCCCGTGATCATCTCGGTGACCGGGTGCTCGACCTGCAGCCGGGTGTTCATCTCGAGGAAGTAGAACGACTTGTCGGCGCCGACGACGAATTCCACCGTGCCGGCCGACTGGTATTGCACCGCCTTCGCGAGCGCGACCGCCTGCTCGCCCATCGCGCGCCGGGTCGCCGCGTCGAGGAACGGACTCGGCGCCTCTTCGATGACTTTCTGGTGGCGGCGCTGGATCGAGCACTCGCGCTCGTGCAGGTACACGACGTTGCCGTGCGCGTCGCCCAGCACCTGGATCTCGATGTGGCGCGGCTCGAGCACGTATTTCTCGATCAGGATGCGGTCGTCGCCGAACGCGGTCTTCGCTTCGTTGCGGCACGACGTGAAGCCTTCGAAGCACTCCTGGTCGTTGAATGCGACGCGCAGACCTTTGCCACCGCCGCCTGCCGAAGCCTTGATCATCACCGGGTAGCCGATGCCCTTGGCGATCTCGACCGCCTGCTCGGCGGTGTCGATCGCGTCGGCGTAGCCCGGAATCGTGTTGACCTTGGCTTCCTTGGCGAGCTTCTTCGACGCGATCTTGTCGCCCATCTGGCCGACCGAGTAGTGCTTCGGCCCGATGAAAACGATACCTTCTTCCTCGAGCCGGCGCGAGAACTCGGCGTTCTCGGACAGGAAGCCGTAACCCGGGTGTACCGCTTCCGCGCCGGTCTGCTTGCACGCGGCGATGATCTTGTCGATGACCAGATACGACTCTTTGGACGCCGCCGGTCCGATGCACACGCCTTCGTCGGCCAGGTCGACGAACAGCGCGTCGCGGTCGGCCTCGGAATACACGGCAACGGTCTTGATGCCCATTTTGCGGGCGGTCTTGATGACGCGGCAGGCGATTTCACCGCGGTTTGCGATCAGGATCTTCTTAAACATTGGCGGTCTCCGCGGTGAAATCGCCTCGGCACGCTGCGCGTGCAAGGCAATGTGACTTCGTCGCTGCGCCGCTGCGCGGCTGGTCACCCCGGTTCGCGATCAGAATCTTCTTGAACATTTCTTACCTCAATTCAGAGCGATGAACGGTCAGAGCGGGATGTTGCCGTGCTTGCGCCACGGGTTGTCGAGCTGCTTGTCGCGCAGCATCGCCAGCGAGCGGCAGATCCGCTTGCGCGTGTTGTGCGGCATGATGACGTCGTCGATGAAGCCACGGTGGGCCGCGACGAACGGGTTCGCGAACTTTTCCTTGTACTCGGCTTCGCGCGCGGAGATTTTCGCCGGGTCATTCTTTTCCTCGCGGAAGATGATCTCGACCGCGCCCTTCGGCCCCATCACCGCGATCTCGGCCGTCGGCCAGGCGAGGTTCACGTCGCCGCGCAGGTGCTTCGAGCTCATGACGTCGTAGGCGCCGCCGTAGGCCTTGCGCGTGATCAGGGTGATCTTCGGCACGGTGCATTCGGCGTACGCGTACAGCAGCTTCGCGCCGTGCTTGATGATGCCGCCGTACTCCTGGCTGGTGCCGGGCATGAAGCCGGGGACGTCGACGAACGTCACGACCGGAATGTTGAACGCGTCGCAAAAGCGCACGAAGCGCGCCGCCTTGATCGAGCTCTTGATGTCGAGGCAGCCGGCGAGCACCAGCGGCTGATTCGCGACGATGCCGACTGTCTGGCCTTCCATGCGGCCGAAGCCGATCAGGATGTTCTTCGCGTAGTCCGGCTGCAGCTCGAAGAAGTCGCCTTCGTCGACGATCTTCGCGATCAGTTCCTTCATGTCGTACGGCTGGTTCGCGTTTGCCGGCACCAGCGTGTCGAGCGACTCGTCGACGCGGTCGGCCGGGTCGGCGGTCGGCTTGACCGGCGGCTTCTCGCGGTTCGACAGCGGCAGGAAGTCGATGAAGCGACGCAAGCCGGCGAGCGCTTCGACGTCGTCCTCGAACGCGAGGTCGGCGACGCCCGACTTCGTCGTGTGCGTCACCGCGCCACCCAGCTCCTCGGCAGTCACTTCCTCGTGCGTGACGGTCTTCACGACTTCGGGGCCGGTCACGAACATGTACGACGAGTCCTTGACCATGAAGATGAAGTCGGTCATCGACGGCGAGTACACCGCGCCGCCGGCGCACGGGCCCATGATCAGCGAGATCTGCGGGACCACGCCCGACGCCATGACGTTGCGCTGGAACACGTCGGCGTAGCCGCCGAGCGAATCGACGCCTTCCTGGATGCGCGCACCGCCCGAGTCATTGAGCCCGATCACCGGCGCGCCGACTTTCATTGCGTGGTCCATGATCTTGCAGATCTTCTGCGCGTGCGTCTCGGACAGCGACCCGCCGAACACCGTGAAATCCTGCGAGAAGACGAACACCAGCCGGCCATTGACCGTGCCGTAGCCGGTCACGACGCCGTCGCCGGGCACCCTTTCGTCCGCCATGTCGAAGTCGGTGCAGCGGTGCTCCTTGTACATGTCCCACTCTTCGAAGCTGCCCTCGTCGAGCAGCAGTTCGATGCGCTCGCGTGCGGTAAGCTTGCCCTTCGCATGCTGGGCGTCGATGCGCCGCTGGCCGCCGCCGAGACGGGCTGCCTCCCGCTTTTCCCGCAGCTGGCGGATGATGTCGTGCATTGAAAACCTCCTTGTGCTTCGCTTTTGGCGGCGCCGAAATTTCGTTTTCCGCGCTACTGTGACGGTTTTTCCATATAGCCGAGCAGGCGCATCGCGGCGGCCGACGGCGTGGTCGCGCCCTCTTCGACCGCGCGGGCAAGCCCGGGCAACTCGTGCTTCACCTGCGGGTGGCTGCGAAAGCGGCTGCGCAGGCCGCCGTCGATCATTTCCCACATCCACGCGAGCGCCTGATGGCGGCGCTTCGCGTCGAACTCTCCGGTCGGCCTCAGCGTGTCCCGGTAGCGCTTCACTTCGTCCCAGAACCCGGCGACACTGTCCTTCTGCAGCGCCGACAGCGTCAGCACCGGCGGCGTCCAGTTCGGCGACGCGTGGCGGAACATCATCAGCGCACTCTTCATCTGGGATTTCGCGAGCTGCGCCGCGCGCGCATCGATGTCGGCCTTGTTGATGACGATCAGGTCGGCGATCTCCATGATCCCCTTCTTGATCGCCTGCAGGTCGTCGCCGGCATTCGGCAGCTGCAGCAGGCAGAAGATGTCGGTCATGCCGGCGACGGCGGTCTCCGACTGGCCGACGCCGACCGTCTCGACAATGATCACGTCGAAGCCCGCCGCCTCGCACACGAGCATCGTCTCGCGCGTCTTCGCTGCGACGCCGCCGAGCGAACCGGCCGACGGACTGGGGCGGATATACGCTTCGGTGCGCTGCGACAGCATCTCCATGCGCGTCTTGTCGCCGAGGATCGAGCCCCCGGTCACCGAAGACGACGGATCGACCGCGAGCACCGCGACGCGATGCCCCTGTTCGATCAGGTACAGGCCCAGCGCCTCGATGAACGTCGACTTGCCGACGCCGGGCACGCCGGATATGCCGATGCGCAGCGCATTGCCGCTCGCCGGCAACAGCGCCTCCATTACTTTGTGCGCGCGCGCCTGATGGTCCTCGCGCGACGACTCGATCAGCGTGATCGTCTTCGCCAGTGGGCGTAGTTGTCCGGCTAGCACGCCGTCGACCAAGGCGCGGTCGGCGGCGTCGAGCTCGGGCACGAAATCGGCCCTGGATTCCGGCAGGCGTTCGGATTTGTTCATCGGCATCGATACGTCGGGTGCATCACTTCGCGGGACGGTTCCGCCGGGGCAACAGCTCTCGTAGCTCTCGTAACTCTCGTAGGGCGGAAAAGCCGAAGGCGCCTTCCGCCGCATGTCATACCGCTGGCGGAAGGCGCTACGCTTTTCCGCCCTACGCCCGTAATCACGCCTTGACGCGCGCCGCGCGGATCTGCTTCAGCACTTCGCGCGCCGCGGTCTGGATCGGCGTGCCCGGGCCGAAAATGCCTTTCGCGCCGGCCGCGTACAGCCCGTCGTAGTCCTGCGCGGGGATCACGCCGCCGACGAAGACGACGATGTCGCCGGCGCCGAGCTGCTTCAGGCCGTCGATGATCTCCGGCACGAGCGTCTTGTGGCCGGCGGCGAGGCTCGAGCAGCCGATCGCGTGGACATCGTTCTCGACCGCGTGGCGCGCGGCTTCTTCCGGCGTCTGGAAGAGCGGGCCGATGTCGATGTCGAAGCCGAGGTCGGCGAATGCCGAGGCGACGACTTTCGCGCCGCGGTCGTGGCCGTCCTGGCCGAGCTTCGCGATCATGATGCGCGGGCGCCGGCCTTCCTCGGCGACGAACGCTTCGATGTCGGCTTTCAGCGCTTTCCAGTCCGCATCGTTCTCGACGACCGCGCCATACACGCCGGACACCGCCTGCGGGTTCGCGCGGTAGCGGCCAAACACTTTTTCGAGCGCGTCCGACACTTCGCCGACCGTCGCCCGCAGTCGCACCGCCTTCACCGCGAGGTCGAGCAGGTTGCCGCCGGCGCCTTCGGCACACGCGGTCAGCGCGTCGAGCGCCGCCTGCACCGCCGCCGCGTCGCGCGTCGCGCGAATCTTCTTCAGCCGCGTGATCTGCGAATCGCGCACCGCGTGGTTGTCGATGTCGAGGATCTCGATCGGGTCTTCCTTCGCGAGCTTGTACTTGTTCACGCCGACGATGACGTCCTGGCCCGAGTCGATCTTCGCCTGCTTCTCGGCGGCGCATTCCTCGACCTTCATCTTCGCCCAGCCGGACTCGACGGCCTTCGTCATGCCGCCCATCGCCTCGATCTCCTCGATCAAGTTCCACGCGGTGTCGGCCATGTCCTGCGTGAGCTTCTCCATCATGTAGGAGCCGGCCCACGGATCGACGACGTTACAGATGTGCGTCTCTTCCTGGATGATGATCTGCGTGTTGCGCGCGATGCGCGCCGAGAACTCGGTCGGCAGCGCGATCGCTTCATCCAGCGCGTTGGTGTGCAGCGACTGCGTGCCGCCGAAGACGGCTGCCATCGCCTCGATCGTCGTGCGCACGACGTTGTTGTACGGGTCCTGCTCGGTCAGCGACCAGCCCGAGGTCTGGCTGTGCGTGCGCAGCATCATCGACTTCGCGCTCTTCGGGTTGAAGCCCTTCATGATCCGCCACCACAAGAGGCGCGCGGCGCGCATCTTCGCGACTTCGAGATAGAAGTTCATCCCGACCGCCCAGAAGAATGACAGCCGGCCGGCGAATGCGTCGACGTCCATGCCGCTGTTGATGCCGGTGCGGACATATTCGAGCCCGTCGGCGAGCGTGAACGCGAGCTCGATTGCCTGGTTCGCACCGGCTTCCTGGATGTGATAGCCGGAAATCGAGATCGAGTTGAACTTCGGCATGTGCTGCGCGGTGTAGCCGAAGATGTCGGCGATGATCTTCATCGACGGCGTCGGCGGATAGATATAGGTGTTGCGAACCATGAACTCCTTGAGGATGTCGTTCTGGATGGTCCCCGAGAGCTTGTCCTGCGGCACGCCCTGTTCCTCGGCGGCGACGATGTAGCCGGCGAGGATCGGCAGCACCGCGCCGTTCATCGTCATCGACACCGACACCTTGTCGAGCGGGATGCTGTCGAAGAGGATCTTCATGTCTTCGACGGAGTCGATCGCAACCCCGGCCTTGCCGACGTCGCCGGTGACGCGCGGATGGTCGGAATCGTAGCCGCGGTGCGTCGCGAGGTCGAACGCGACCGACACGCCTTGGCCGCCGGCGGCGAGCGCCTTGCGATAGAACGCGTTCGACTCCTCGGCGGTCGAGAAGCCCGCGTACTGCCGGATCGTCCATGGCTTGACCGCGTACATCGTCGGCTGCGGCCCGCGCAGGAACGGCTCGAAGCCCGGCAGCGTGTCGACATGCTGCAGGTCGGCGACGTCGGCCTTCGTATACAGCGGCTTCACCGCGATCCCCTCGGGGGTGATCCAGTTCAGCTTCTCGACATCGCCTTCGGGCGCGTGCTTCGCCGCGGCCTTCTTCCAGGCGTCCATATCCGGCTGGGGGTACGCCGGCATCTTGGCGTTCGACATGACAAACCCTCTCTGTTCAGGGCCGCAAAAAGCGGCGGTGCGATATTCGGTAAAACGCGAACCGGGTCGAAACCCGACGGAAACCGGGCCAACAACGAACTGGCGGCGACGAGACCGCCCGCGGAACGGACCCCGCGGGCGGCCGCCGACGCTCCTGCGCCTGCAGCGTAGCGCTCTCCCTTCCCTCGCCGCAGGTTCAGCGCATTCCTGAACCCTTGGCACTCCCATGCTACGCCGCGCGCCGGAAGTTGACTTGTGCCGACCGCGGAATAATACTTTATCCATAATTATGAATGCAACTTCCGCGCACCATGACTGCCGGAAGCGCTACCACCTCCGCAGTGAATCGCCTATGACCGCCTCCCGCATTGCCCCGCTAGCCCTTTACCAGGAGGTCGCCGAGCGGCTTCGCCAGCGTATCTATTCGCACGATCTCGCCCCCGGCACGTGGGTGGACGAGCAGGCGCTGGCCGACGACTACGGCATCTCCCGGACGCCGCTGCGCGAGGCGCTGAAAGTGCTCGCGTCAGAGGGGCTCGTCACGCTCAAGCCGCGGCGCGGCTGCTACGTCACCGAAATCTCGGAGCGCGATCTCGACGAGATCTTCGGCGTCATGGCGCTGCTCGAAGGCCAGTGCGCGCACATCACGGCCCGCAAGGCGACGGACGCCGATCTCGAGCGCCTGCGGAAAATCCACGAAAAACTGGAGAAAGCTGCCGGCGGGGGCGACATCGACGGCTACTTCGAAGCCAACCAGGCGTTTCACCAGGCGCTGCAGAAGATCACCGACAACCGCTGGCTGCTGCAGGTCATCGAGGACCTGCGCAAGGTCATCAAGCTGTCGCGCCACCATTCGCTGTTCAGCGAGGGCCGGCTCGAACAGTCGCTTGCCGAGCACCGTGGGATCCTCGCCGCGCTCGCCGAACGCGACGCGGAGCGGGCGCAGCTGCTGATGCGCGCCCATATCGACAGCGGGCGCGCGGCCCTCGCGCGGATCGCGAAGGCGAGGAACAAGGTCGCCTGAGCCCGGGACAACAAGCGTCAAGTGCCGGGCCGCGTCATCGCCTCCGCGTCCACCCACAGATCGAACTCCTCGGCACCGACGTAGCCCGACGCGAGCGCCGCCTCGCGCAGCGACACCCCTTCCTTGTGCGCCTTCTTCGCGATCTCGGCGGCACGGTCGTAGCCGATCTGGCGATTGAGCGCCGTCACCAGCATCAGGTTCTTTTCGAGATTCTCGCGGATGCGCGGCAAGTTCGGCAGCAGCCCGCGTGCGCAGTGCGCCTCGAACGCGTCGCACGCGTCGGCGAGCAGCGCGATGCTCTCCAGCACGTTGTGCGCCATCACGGGCTTGTAGACATTCAGCTGGAAATTCCCCTGCGTGCCGGCGAAGGCGACCGCTGCGTCGTTGCCGAACACCTGCACGCACACCATCGTCAGCGCCTCGCACTGCGTCGGGTTGACCTTCCCCGGCATGATCGACGACCCCGGCTCGTTCTCGGGGATCGTCAGTTCGCCGATGCCGCAGCGCGGCCCGCTCGCGAGCCAGCGCACGTCATTCGCCATTTTCATCAGACCGCCCGCGAGCGTGCGCATCGCCGCCGACGCCTGCACCAGCGCGTCGTGCGCAGCCAGCGCGAAGAAGCGGTCCGGCGCACTGCGGAACGGGCAGCCGGTGAGCGCGGCGATCTCCGCCGCCGCGCGGTCGCCGAAACGCGGATGGGCGTTGAGCCCGGTGCCGACCGCGGTGCCGCCGATCGCCAGGTCGTACAGCCCCGGCAGCGCGCCCTCGACCGCCGCGATGCCGAAATCGATCTGTGCGCCCCACGCCCCGATCTCCTGCCCAAGCGTGATCGGCGTCGCATCCTGCAGATGCGTGCGCCCGGTCTTGACGACGTCGCTGAATTCCTTCGCCTTGTCGGCGAGCGTGCCGCGCAGCCGCGCCACCGCCGGCAGCAGGCGGTCCTGCAGCTGCTCGACCGCCGCGATATGCATCGCGGTCGGGAACGTGTCATTCGACGACTGGCCGCGGTTCACGTGGTCGTTCGGATGCACGGGGCGCTTTGAACCCAGCTCGCCGCCGGCGAGCTCGATCGCGCGGTTCGCGATGACCTCGTTCGCGTTCATGTTCGACTGCGTGCCGGAACCGGTCTGGAACACCACCAGCGGGAAGTGTGCGTCGAGCGTGCCGTCGATGACCTCGTCCGCGGCGCGCTCGATCAGCACCGCGACTTCCGGCGGCAACTCGCCGAGTTCCGCATTCGCCCGGGCCGCCGCCTTCTTCAGGATGCCCAGCGCACGGATCATCGCCCGCCCCCAGCGGAAGCGCTCGGTGCCGATCGGAAAATGAGCCACCGAGCGTTCGGTCTGGGCTCCCCAGTAACGGTCAGCCGCGACTTCGACAGGTCCCATCGAGTCGGTTTCGGTACGCGTGGCGTCCATCATCGTCTCCCGGCCGCTTCCCGGCCCCGGATGGTTTGACGCACGCCGCCGGCGGGGATTCCCCAAAAGCAGGTTCGTTGCCCGATTGTGGTATTCGTAAAGCTATGCAACGACCGAATGCCTTAATATCCTGACATTCGGCAGACGGGGCAATTGCTCCTGGCAGACGCGCGGAAAGCGCCACGACCGAAGGGAGAACTCCAAGGATGGACAACAGCAACGCCACCTCGGCGGCGATGCTCCCGCCTGGCGCTGCGAACGCCAGCCTGCACCTGAACCCCGAGCTTCGGCGGATTCTCGCGAACATTCGCGTTCTCGTCGCGATCGTCGCCGAAACGGAAGCCATCTCGATCTCGGGCGCAGGACGCACGCCGGCCGCGCTCGCGGTCCTCGGCTACGCCGTGTATGCCGGTTGGTTGTGCTGGATGGAAACCCGCGGCAGTCGCCCGATTCTGCCGCGCCTCACGCCGTGGGTCGATGCGGCCTGGATCCTGCTCTTCGCCTGGCTCGCCGATGCGCAAAGCAGCCTGTTCATCCTGCTGCTGCTCTTTCCGGTCCTGTTCGCGTCGCTGAGCTTCGGCTTTGTCTCCGGCCTGCTGGTTTCGCTGTTCGCCGCCGCAGTCGCGGCAGCCCAGTTGATCATCCACGGCCGGTACGGCGACGTTCCGTGGCAGGGCGCGATGCTGCAGCCGCTGTCGGTCCTCGTTCTCGGCCCGCTGGTGGCCGGTCTCGCGCGAGCAGGCGTGCAGATGAACGAGCAACTGACGGTCGCCGATCGCCTGCTCGGACAGGTGGACCCGAGACTGGGCGTGCAGCGGGTCGCGGAGACGACGCTGCGCGCCCTCACGCACCATTTCGAAGCCGATCTGGGCTTGATTCTGCTGTGGCTCCCGGACAGCGAGCCGCGTCTGTTTCATTGCAACGCCAGCGGCAAAGTCAGCGAATTGTCGGGCGAACTGCACGCCAGCCTGGTCGAGTCGCTGGGCCGACTGCCGTCCGACGTCGCTGTCGTGCATCATCTCGGGCACCTGTTCGGCCGCCTCCCGCTCCGTTATCACAGCGGCTTCCACCTCGAAACCAAATCACCGAGCAGCGCGGCACGGCCCGCCGCCGAACACCTCGCCGAACTGCTTGACGCACAGTCGATGATCGCGATGCCGATTTGCCGCCGTGCGCCGCACCCCTGCCGGCTGCTGCTCGAGTCGCGGCACCGGCGCTACCGCGCGCGCGACGCCGACCTGCTGTACGGGGTGATGGAGCAGCTCGCACCGGTCATCGAAAACGCGGGCCTGCTGGAGCGACTCACCGAAGCCGCGATGGCGGCCGAACGCGCCCGCATCGGCCGCGATCTCCACGACACCGCGATCCAGCCCTACCTGGGACTCAAGTATGGAATCGAGGCGCTGGCACGCAAGACCGGCCATGACAATCCGCTGCACCACGACATCCACGCCCTGAAGGACGTCGCGATATGCGAACTACATGAATTGCGCGAACTCGTGACCGGCATGCGCAGCAGCGCGAGCGGGGCCGACGACACGATCGGACTTGCGCTGCGCCGGCAGGCCAAACGCTTTTCCGAGCTTTTCGGCATAGCCGTGTCGGTGAGTTGTCCGGACGATCTGCCGATCAGCCGCAAGCTCGCCAGTGCCATTTTCCCCATCGTCAGCGAAGCGCTCACCAACATCCGCCGGCACACGAACGCCATGCGTGCCGACATTGAGCTTGGCGTGCAGGCCGACACGTACGTTCTGCGAATCAGCAACGCGCACGGCGACGCGGTGGCTCCACCCGCCCAGTTCGTGCCACGCGCGATCGTGGAACGCGCGGAATCTCTGCACGGGTGTGCAGAAGTCGACCTCCAGCGGCCCGGTTTCACTGATCTAATCATCTCCATCCCCAAGACTTCATGAGCAGGGACGAATCATGGTAGTAACCACCGAAAGTCCGATCCGGGTATTCCTCGTGGATGACCACCGCGCGACCCTGTGGGGGCTCGAGCGGCTCATCGACAGCGCCGCCGGCCGCATGCGCCTGGTCGGCAGCGCCACCAGCATGGCCGAGCTGCTCTCGTCGCCCGACAGCCGCGAGGCCGACGTGATCGTGCTCGATCTCGACCTGGGCGGCCTCGACTCCAGCACCTCGCTGGCCGACCTGCAACGGACTCTCAACGCCCGCATCCTGGTGCTCACCGGCGCGCGCGATCTCGATGTGCATCGCCGCGCGGTGCTGGCCGGCGCGCGCGGAGTCGTCAGGAAGGAAGAACCGGTGGACGTGCTGCTGCGCGCGATCGAGAAAGTCCATGAGGGTGACGTCTGGGTCAACCGCGCGCTGATCGGCGACATCATGGACATGCTGACCGGCGCCCGCCCGGCCGACGACGAGCACAGCGCCCGGATCGCCAGCCTGACGCCGAAGGAACACGAAGTGATCGCCGCGGTGGTCCGGCACCGGGGCGCAAAAAGCCTGATCATCGCAGAAGGCCTCGGCATCAGCGAACATACGCTGCGCAACCACCTCACCGTGATCTACCACAAGCTCGAGCTGCACGGCCGGCTCGATCTGTATGTGTACGCCAAGGAACACGGGCTCGGCGCGGCCGACCAGTAAGTTCCGCACTCGGCGCAGCCGCGTCATCACACGAACATCCGAAGCGGCCCGGCCCGCTAGTCGAATTGTCATGGCCGCGGCGGGCATCTCCTCCCGCGCGCGCAGCGTCCGTCACGCACTAAGCTTGATGAGCCCGGCGGGTTCGGCAAGCCATTGCGCGAGCTCCTCGGCAGGCAGGGCGACCGGCACGCCGGGCCGCGGAGCGCAATGCGCAGGCCGCCGCAGCGTCGTGCCGGGCTTCCCCGTTCCCGAGACGTCAGCCGTCACCCCGGAGGACAAGATCATGCGTCATGCCGCCTTCCTCGCACCGCTCGCCGGCGCTTTCTTCCTGCTCGCAGCGCCACTCGCCGATGCCGGCGGCCTCCCAGCTGGCGTCGAAACCCCGCCGCGCTTCGCGCCGGACAAAGTCCTGGTCGCCTTCCGGCCCGGCACCGCAGGCGCCCAGATCGCCCAGGCGCATGCCGCCGCCGGGGCGCAACTGGTGAAGCGCTTCGATGCGATCGGCGTGCAGGTGCTCGCGGTGCCGGCGGGGACGGTCGAGGACGCGGTCGCGCTCTATCAACGCAATCCCAATGTCCGCTACGCCGAACCGGACCATTACCGGTTGCTGATCCTGCCCACCGAGGGCAAGGATCCGGCGCCGCCGGCGGGGCTCGGCATCGATTACTTTCCCGAACAGTGGGGGCTCGACAACACCGCCCAGGCGCTGTACGACCCGGACACCGGGGGCAGCGTCACGGGTACGCTGAACGCGGACATCGATGCGGAGGAGGCCTGGAACCTGTCGACCGGCAGCGACACCGTCAGGATCGCGATCCTCGATGCCGGCGTCGAATGTACCCACGTCGATCTGCTCGGCAAATGTGTCGAGCAGAAGAACTTCACGATCAGCAGCACGCCCGGCGACCTGATCGGACACGGCACGCACGTCGCGGGCATTGCCGCCGCCAACACCGACAACGGCAGGGGCACCGCCGGCGTGGGGTGGAGCGCGAAAATCGGCTCGCTGAAAGTGTGCCGCGAATACCCGTCGGAGTCCTTTCCGCTGCTCGGCATGTGCGACGTCGCGGACTCGGTCGAAGGCATCCTCTATGCCGCCGATCAGGGCTACAAGGTCATCAACATGAGCTATGGCAGCGACCCCGATCCCTATTCACCGTCGCAGGCCGAAGCGGATGCGATCACGTACGCCTGGAGCAAGGGCGTGGTGCTGGTGGCGGCCGCAGGCAACGACTACGCCTCGACCCGCCACTACCCCGCCGCCTTCCCCGAAGTCATCTCCGTCGCGGCGACCGACCGCCATGACAACCTCGCATATTTCTCGAGCTTCGGCTCCGCGTGGGTGTCGGTCGCCGCGCCGGGCCACAATATTCTCTCCGCCTATCCGAACGCCGCCTGCGGCTTGCCCGCGAACGACCCCGACGGCTGCTACACCTGGCTGTCGGGCACGTCGATGGCATCGCCGCACGTCGCCGGCGTCGCGGCGCTGGTCTGGGCGCACTATCCCGGCATCACGAACGCGCAAGTGCGCAGCTCCATCGAAGACGGCGCGGACGCGCAGGGTGCGCTCGGCCAGAACTTCCGCGCCTGGGTGAAATACGGCCGGGTGAATGCCTACCAGGCTCTGACCGCCGACGATCCCGCCCCGCCCCCCGCCAACATCAGCCTGACCGCCACCGGCTACAAGGTCAAAGGCCTGCAAAAGGCCAATCTGCAGTGGACCGGCGCGACATCCGCCTTCATCGACGTCTGGCGCAACGGCAGCATCGTGTCCGCCCCTTCCGAGAGCAACGACGGTGCCTACACCGACCCCATCAACAAGAACGGCGGCGGCGCCTACACCTACAAGCTGTGCGAAGCGGGAACGGCCACCTGCTCGAACGAGGCCGTCGTCGTTTTCTAGCGCTTCGCACATCCGCAGCCTTCCGGGCGGGTTAGCCGCAGGCGCGCCCCGCCCGCCCCTCACCCGTGCCGAGTCCGAGCAACTGGAAACCTGGGCCGACCGGGTGATCGACGCCACGAGCCTCGACAAAGTCTTCGCCGAGGACTGACCACCGCGAGAATCCGGCTCGCGGAACTGCCTCGACGACACGCTGCAGGAGCGGCTTCAGCCGCGAACCGGCCCATTCGCGGCTGAGCACGGCTACGGCCGGGATTTTTTTGTATCGGAAGTCGCGATCAGCTTGAAAATGTGGTGCCACTATTGATACCATTTTCCACATGGCGGCTTCGAAGAAGATCCTTGATCAGATGCGACATGAACCGGCTAATGTCCGGTTCGGTGACCTCAAGAAAGTCTGCGAGGAATACTTCGGCAAGCGACGCCAGATGGGCACCAGTCACGCGATTTTCAAGATGCCTTGGGCTGGTGATCCTCGAATCAACATTCAGGACGACAAGGGCAAAGCCAAGGCATATCAGGTTCGGCAGGTGCTTCTCGCAATCGCGAAGTTGGAGGAAATGCGCCGTGAGCGTTGATCACTATACCTACCGCGTTACGTGGTCGCCGGAGGATGGCGAACATGTGGGCCTGTGCGCGGAATTTCCGTCGCTGTCGTGGCTGGCTGAAACGCCGGAAGCGGCCTTGAAAGGCATCCGCCAGGTGGTAGCGGATGTTGTGGCCGAGATGCAGACCGCTGGCGAGAAGATCCCGTCACCGATTGCTGAAAAACACTACAGCGGCGAATTCCGGGTTCGCATTCCGCCTGAGGTCCATCGCGCCTTGGCGATGCAGGCTGCCGAACAAGGAGTCAGCCTGAACCGTCTCGCGAGCGCCAAGCTGGCTGCTTGATCGGCTACGGCCACCACGGATCATCGAGTTTGGTTGCGGCCGCTGCCTTTTCCCGACGCCCATCGCCAGATCGACTGGACGCACGAACACGTCTTTCTCGACCAGGAACTCCGCCAGGTCGTGCGCGATGCCGAGCTCGGCCGGCGCTTCGTCGATAAGCTGGTGCGGGTCACGCGCCTCGGCGGCGGCGAAGGATGGGTGTACGTCCATGTCGAGGTGCAGGGCAGCCGCGAAGCGGACTTCGCCAGGCGCATTTTCGTCTACAACTACCGCCTCTTCGACCGCTACGACCGCCCGGTCGCGAGCCTCGCCGTTCTGGCGGATCAAGACGCGGGCTGGAAACCCGATCACTTCCACATTGAAGGAGAACGGAAAGTGCGATACGTGACCAGCGTCGAACGGCTCACAGTCGAGCGCGGCATGCAACAGGGCATGGAGAAAGGCCGTATCGAAGGCGAAGGCACCATCCTGCGCCGCCTGCTCACCCGCCGCTTCGGCCCTCTTCCGCAGAACGTGCTCGACCGCCTCGCCTGCGCCGAGTCCCGGCAACTGGAAACCTGGGCCGACCGGGTGATCAACGCCGCGAGCCTCGACGAAGTCTTCGCCGACGACTGACTCGGCCGGCGCGGCAGCCGGCGCATTCCGGCAGGTCGCCTCCTGCTCGACCACATCGCTGCACCAGCTCGCGGGTCGCCGTCAGCCGCACTCCGAACGCAGCCTGCATCCTCACCGCGGCGGCGGCCGGGCACGAGGCAGCCTCATCGTCCATGCATCGTCGCTCCACCCCCCGGTCGTTTTGTCCTGCCGAATCCGGGCATCTCTTACTATGGGCCGCTTACGGCGTTCGCGGTACCTTGCGATCATCCGCGGCCTTTGCCGCATGCGTGGAGCACGCCACCGTGTCGAGCGTTTTCGCCCCGCCGATCGAAGTCCTCCTAGTCGACGACCAGCGGGCGATCCTGTCCGGCGTGACGGCGCTGATCGAGAGCGAGGCACCGCATATGCGGGTCGCCGGTCACGCCCGCTGCGGCCGCCAGGCGCTCGAACTCGCCCGCAGCGCCCGACCCCACGTCATCGTCCTCGATGTCGACCTCGGCGGCGAGGACGGCCTCGACCTCATTCCGCTGCTTCTCGGCTGCTGCAGCGCCGCGATCGTCGTCTTCACCTGCCTCGCCGAACCCTGCGTACGCCTGCGGGCGCTACGCCTCGGCGCGGCCGGCTTCGTTGCGAAAACCGCGCCGGGCGAAGAACTGATCGCGGCGATCCGCGGGGCGACCGGCTGACGGGTAGGATCAAAGAACAGTTGCGATGACCGGGCCGGACGAAATTCGCCTCCGTCCCTGGCGCCCGAGTCTTCCTTCACCCGTCCCCGCCTTGCCTAACACCGTTCGCCCGCTGATCGCGCCCTCGTCCCGGGTCGTTCGATATTCATCGCGGCATCAAGTCGCGCGTGGGCTTGCACTGCCCCCGCACCCGACGACCGGTCACCGAAGCTTCTTTCTGACCATGACAACTGTCACCCATATCCCTCGTTGCATATGACTAGGCAGATTGGGCGCAATTGCCGATGCCTCGAAAAAGGGGGGGGCCTAATCTGAACTCAAGACGCACAGGACGGGGTGACAGAAATGAAGACCGTGCAGATCATGGCAATGCTCAACGCATTCCGGACAGAACAGGACGGCGTCACCGCAATCGAGTACGCGCTGATCGCGGCACTGATCTTCGGGGTGATTGTTGGTTCGGTCGGCTTGGTCGGGGATAGCCTCAAGGTGCTCTATGACGACGTTGCCGCAAAGGTGACCGACGCGGTGTCCTGAACGGGTAGAGGTTTTACTGCGAGGAGCAAAGGCCACTCGCAGCGGTTTTCCGGAACGGGCCTCCCGCTCCGGTGTGGCAGCCGGAGGTCCGGCGTTTTCTTGATGAAGGAGAGAATCATGTTGGAAATGATGAAGCAGTTCATTCGGGATGAAGAAGGCGTGACGGCGATCGAATATGGATTGATTGCTGCGCTGATCGCTGTGGTGATTATTGCGTCGGTAAAGCTGGTCGGCACCAACCTTGACTTGCTGTTCGCAAAGATCGCGGGCGAACTCGATTAAGTACGCCGCTAGAACGTTCGGCGTTCTTGCTGCCAGCTCCAGGCTGGACGCCGAACAGGAAAGCATTTCACAAGACGAGGCCAATCCAATGACATGGGTTCTTACAATCTTGTTCGGCACGCTGACAATAACTCTGTTTAGTGACCTGCGTGACCGCAAGGTGCCGAATCTGCTCGTGCTCACTGGATTGCTCTCGGCATTGATCTTCCACGGAATAGCAGATCCGGGCCCCGGAATTCTTAGCGCGCCCGGTGGAGCGATCGGCCTCCTTGCCGCCATGGCGGGTATCGCCGTCGGCTTCGCGGCGCTGTTTCCCCTCTACGTGCTGCACGCCATGGGAGCCGGCGATGTCAAGCTGATGATGATGGTCGGCGCCTTCCTCGGCCCGCTGCAGACTCTAGGCGTCGTCGTGCTGACCTTCGCCGCCGGCGGTGTGCTCGCGCTCGGCATGGCGCTGTGGCAGCGCTCGTTCGCCCAGCTCGCGCTGAACCTGCGCTTCATGCTGACGACCAGCGCAGTGCGCGCCGCGGGCGGCGAGAGCCCCCGCTTCGAACCGCTGCAGCAGACCGCCGGGCGCATGCCGTACGCGGTCGCGATCGCCGCCGGGACTTTGTTGCAACTGATCCTGGTCCGCTCCGGCGGCTGGGCACTGAGCTGAACGGATTTTGCGGAGCCTCGCCATGAACGCCTCCTCCAGCGCCCGAGTGATCCCCTTCGACGAACCCGCCGCGTACCCGCGCGCGCCGCGTACGCTCGACGAAACCGGCCTGCCGCTGCTGTTTCTCGTCGAGCTGGCGGCGAAGCTGCTGTTCGTGCGCGGCCAGCTGCGCCTCACCGAGCTGTCGCAGCAGCTGCGCCTGCCGGCGATCGTGCTCGAAAGCCTGCTCGCGTTCATGCGCGCGGAGCGGATCTGCGAAGTCATGCGCCGCGGCGAGACGGACGGCGACATCCTGTATGAACTCACCGACGCGGGCCGCGCCCGCGCCGCCGAATTCCTCGGCCGCTGCAAGTACGCCGGCGCGGCGCCGGTCGGCCTCGCGGCGTATGTCGCCCAGGTCGAGCGCCAGTCGGTGACGAAGATGTGCGTGACCCGCGAGGGCGTGAACGAAGCGTTTCGCGGTCTGATCATCAAGCCGGAAGTGCGCGACCAGCTCGGCGCCGCGATGGGCTCGGGGCGCGCGCTGTTCCTCTACGGCCCCGCGGGCGCCGGCAAGACCTACCTCGCCGAACGGCTCGCGCTGCTGCTCGATGGCGACGTCGCGGTGCCGCATGCGATCCTCGTCGACGGCGAGATCATCCAGGTGTTCGACCCGCTGATCCATACGCCGGTGGACGACGATCATCGCCCTGCCGTGCTCGACAACCTGTTGCGCCCGGACCTGCGCTGGGTGCGCTGCCGGCGGCCGGTCGCGATCACCGGAGGAGAGCTGACGCTGCGCATGCTCGACCTCGACTACGACGCGAGCACCGGCTTCTACCAGGCGCCGCCACACGTCAAGGCGAATGGCGGGCTGTTCGTCGTCGACGACCTCGGCCGGCAGCTCGTCACGCCGGAGCAGCTGATGAACCGCTGGATCGTGCCGATGGACCGGCATCACGACCACCTCGCGCTGCACAGCGGCACGAAGTTCACGCTGCCGTTCGACGTCGTGCTGGTGTTCTCGACGAACCTGACGCCGTCCGATGTCGCCGACCCGGCCTTCTTGCGCCGCCTCGGCTACAAGATCCACATCGGGCCGATGAACGAACAGGAATACAGGAACATATTCACACGGGTTTGCGAGGAACGCGGCGTACCGTTCGATGAAGCGGCGTTCCAGACCCTGCTGAACGACTACCACGCGGTGCATGGACAGCCGCTGCTGGCGTGCTTCCCACGCGACATCGTGAACCAGATCGCCGATCTCGCCCGCTACCTCGGCGAACCGGCACAGCTGACGCCCGACGCGCTGCACTGGGCCTGGCACAACTACTTCGCGGCCCAGTAAGGGCCGCGCATCGGAGGGAGGGGCCGGCGGCGCACCGATGGCCGCCGGCACAGTACCGGAACGCCCGCCCCGGCGGGCACTTGCAGGACCGCGAGGCAGACTCTGACGGTCCGGAAACAAGGGGGCTCACATGAAGGCCAAAGGTCTCGTCTTTCTCCTGGTAGCGATGCTCGCCGGCCTTGCCGCGGTCGTCCTCGGAGCACGCTGGCTGCAGGCGAAGGCCGGCGGCGACGGCAACCGCATCGCCGTCGCGGCGGTCGAACTGCAGCTCGGCGGCCGAATCGGCCCGGAGGCGATCCGCCTCGTGGACTGGCCATCCAGCAGCATTCCCAGCGGCGCCTTCACCGACATCGCGGCGCTCGACGGCCGCGTCGCGATCACCGGCATCCAGCCCGGTGAGCCGATCCTGGAATCCCGCCTCGCTCCGGTCGGCACCAAAGGGGGCCTTTCCGCAGTCGTGCCCGACGGCAAGCGCGCGATCACCGTGCGCGTCAATGACGTCGTCGGCGTCGCCGGCTTCACGCTGCCCGGCAACTATGTCGACATCATGGTGAATACCGAGGACACGGGAGCGAGCCGTAACAACCAGGACCAGATGATCTCGAAAATCGTGCTCGAGCGCATCCTCGTGCTCGCCGTCGCGCAGGAAGCGAACCGCGACGAGACAAAGCCCCGCGTCGTCAATGCCGTCACGCTCGAAGTCACCCCCGAGCAGGCCGAGCGGCTCGACCTCGCGCGCAGCGTCGGCAACCTGTCGCTGGTGCTGCGCAACCAGATCGATTCGAGCCCCACCGAGACCGTCGGCATTACCAAGGCGATGCTGCTGCGCACCTCGGTCGAGGTGCCGCCGGCACCGACTCCTGCGAAGGCCGCAGCCCCGCGCCGCACGGCGGCCAAGCCGCGCCCTGCGCCCGCACCCGGCGCACAGGTCTGCGTCGAAGTGATCCGCGGCGTCAGCAAGGTCAACGAATGCTTCTAGCCAAATCGAACCGATCACGGATCGCAGGGGACATCATGACCACGAACAAGAACAGCAGCAGTCGCAGGCTCGCAGGGGTTGGCACGACAGCGCTCATCGCGCTGATGCTGTCCGGTGCGGCACAGGCGGCCGTCACCGGTACGCCGGTGGCGAAAAAGCCCGTCGCCGTCGCCGCGGGCGGCGGCTCGCCCTGCGGGCGTGTCGAAATCGCGCCGATGGTGACGATCCCGGTCGGCAAGTCCTCGGTGATCCGGCCGCAGATCCCGGTCACGCGCATCCTGCTGGGCAACCCGGAAAACGCCCAGGCCGCGCGCCCGAGCACCGAAGCTGCGAAGGACGACAAAGCTGCAAAGCAGCAGACGAAGCAGGCCGACGGCCGCCCCGGCGTCGCGCAGGTCGACGTGCTGCTGCTGAGCCCGAACGAGATCTACCTGCTCGGCAAGACCGTCGGCTCGACGAACGTCGTGCTCGTCGACCGCTCCGGCGGCTGCACCGCGCTCGACGTGACGGTCGCGATGGACGTGACCTCGGTGCAGGGGGTCCTCGCGACGCTGCTGCCGAACGAGACCGGCATCAAGGTGAGCTCGGCGTACGACTCGCTGGTGCTCACCGGCACCGTCAGCGATGCGACGAAGGTCGATCGCGCCGTCGAAATCGCTTCGGCGTATGTTCGGGACGGCGGCGGAGAGGACGGACGCAACGTGCGGGTGCTGAACATGCTCAACGTCGGCGCACCGCAACAGGTGATGCTGGAAGTGAAGGTAGCGGAGGTGTCGAAAGCGGTGCTGGATCGCTTCGGCATCGACTTCACCCGCGCCTATGCCGCCGGCGACGGCTCGATGATCCGCTTCCTGTCCGGCGTCTTCGGCGGACGCAGCGCTGTCGGCGGCCAGGTGTCGGGCACGGTCGGCGCCCGCGTCGGCGGCGGTATCGTCGACTCCCTCAGCAACAGCAGCGCCACCAGCGCGATCACCGCGCCGATCGGCAACGCGACGATCGGCGGCGACTCCACAACGATTCCGCTGATTTCCGGCAGCAACAGCACGATGCTCAGCGTCGATGCGCTGAAGAGCGACGGCCTGATCAAGATTCTCGCCGAGCCGACGGTAATGGCGATCAGCGGCCAGGAGGGCAGCTTCCTCGCCGGCGGCAAGATCTTCATCCCGGTGTCGCAGAACGACGGCGGCACGAGAACGATCACGCTGGAGGAAAAGGAGTTCGGCGTCTCGGTGAAGTTCACGCCGACCGTGCTCGAAGGCGGGCGCATCAACCTCGCGGTGCGGCCGGAGGTATCCGAACTGAACCGCGAGGGCGTCGGCATCACTGCACCGGGCATCAGTGGCCTGGCGATCCTGCCATCCTTCACGACGCGCCGGGCCTTCACGACCGTCCAGTTGCACGACGGCCAGAGCTTCGCGATCGGCGGCCTGATCAAGAACAACACCACGACCAACATCAAGGCCTTCCCCTTCCTCGGCGAGATCCCGGTGCTCGGCGCGCTGTTCCGCAGCACCGAATTCCAGACCGACCGCTCCGAGCTGGTGTTCGTCATCACGCCGCGCCTGGTGAAGCCGCTGCCCGCGGACTACGTGCTGCCGACCGACAACTACGTCGAGCCGAACCGCGCCGACGTGATCCTGCGCGGCAAGGTCGAAGGCGATAGCCCTGCTCCAGCCGACAGGATGGAAGCGATGCCCCAGATCACCGATCCCGCCCGCGGCGGCTTCGAACCCAAATGAGGAGGCGGATCATGAACAAATTCGCGAGCCTGACCGGCGCCCTGGTGATCCTGGGCCTGACCGGCTGCATGTCCACCTCCCCCCACTGGGACGCCCGTTTCGGCGAAGCGGCAAGAACCGTCGCCGCGCAGCAGGCGATCGACCCCGGCGCATCACACAACGCCGACCCGGTCACCGGTATCGACGGCAAGGCGGCGCAGGGGGCGATGGGCGAATATGCCAAGAGCTACACGCAGCCACAGCCACAGCCCGACGTGTTCACCATCGGCGTGGGCAGCGGTGGTTCGGGGCGCTGACACCATGCGCGCGAGGAGAGCAGACATGCCAAAGACTTTCAGCATACGTTCCCGGCAGCGCGGTGCGGTCGCGATCATCACCGGGCTGTCGATGGCGGTGTTGGTCGGCTTCACTGGCCTCGCGCTCGACCTTGGGCGGCTGTATGTCAACAAGACCGAGTTGCAGAGTGCCGCCGATGCTTGCGCGCTGGCAGCGGCCAACGAACTGGTCTGCGATCCCGCCGTGGTCGGCACCTGCCCGGCTTCGTTTCTCCTGAACGCCGAAGCCGCGGGCATTTTCGTCGGCGGCAAGGGCAACAAGGATTTTCAGGGCGACGCGGTGACGATCGCCGCCGGCGATGTCCGCTTCAGCACCACCCTCGGCCCGAACTCGAGCTATGCGCCGCGGGGCAGCGCCGATCCGAATTCCAAGTTCGCGATGTGCATCACCCGTGCCACGGGCATCACGCCGTGGTTCATGGGGGTCCTGGGAGTCGGAGCGCAGGCGGTAACGGCCAGCGCGGTGGCAACCCTCGCGCCCGGACAGACGAGTTGCAACGCGCTGCCGATCGGCATCTGCAAGAAGCCGGGCTCGGCGATGCCCGACTTCGGCTACACGATCGGAGAATGGATCGGGTCGACGTTCAACTCCGGGGCCAACAGCGACGAGAGTTTGGACGGCAACTTCAGGTGGGTGGATTTCACCATCAGTGCCGGCGGCAACTCCGAGATTCGCGATCAGCTCGCGGGCAACGGCGCGGTCTGCGGTCTGCGTGTCGGCGACGATATCCGCCAGCCCGGAACGCAGCAGGGCGCCAAGTCGGCTTACAACACCCGCTTCGGCATCTATCCGAACGGGGCCAACGCCTACACGGCGCAGACCGCGCCCCCGGATCGAACGGGTTATGCCTACCCGAACAAGGCGCCGGGCAGTCCGGTGATCCCGGTCGGCACCAGCGCCTATGACGACTACGTGAGCAGGCAGGACGCTAATGATCCGTTCATCAGCAACGAATACGCACCAACGGGTGCGGCCGGGAATATTCCGGGCAATCCGATCAGCCCCGCCGAGCACGCCACCTATGGAGCCGAGCGCCGCGTGGTGGGCGTACCGATGATCGACTGCGACGCGGGAAACCAGGTGCCGATCCTCGGCATGGCCTGCGCCCTGATGCTCAATCCGATGTCCAACGGCGCGACCGGCACCATCTACATCGAGTACCGCGGAGCGGCGAACGCCGCCGGTAGCCCGTGCCGAAGCGCCGGGCTGCCAGGCAGCAACCTCGCCACCGGCCCGCGCGTCCCCACCCTGGTGCAGTGAGAACGGCGATGAACTTACGATCCAGACAACGCGGCGTGGCCGCAGTGGAACTCGGCATCCTGATCGTGCCGCTGGTGCTGCTCGCGTTCGGCATCACCGAATTCGGCCGCGCGATGTACCAGTACAACACCATTGCCAAGGGGGTACGCGATGGCGTGCGCTACCTCACGCACTACGCTCCGGGAGATGCCGCGCGCATCGCAATTGCGAAGAATCTGGCGGTGTGCGGCACGACCGCCGCCTGTTCCGGCGCTTCGGCGCTCGTGACCGGCCTGAACGTCGGCATGATCAGCGTCTGCGATCGCAGCAATTGCGCCGACCACAACCTGCAACCGGTGGTTTATGGCGGCAGCACGCTGGGCCAGGTGAATCTGGTGACGATGACGGCTTCCGGCTTCCAGTTCAATTCCCTGGTGCCGTTCGTGATGCCCAGCATCACCTTCGGCCCGATCAGTTCAACTATGGAGCAGGTGCTATGACTGCGCGAATGGCACGCTTCGGCAAACGTCAGCGCGGCGTCGCGGCCGTCGAGTTCGCGCTGGTCGCGGGGGTCTTCTTCTCGCTGCTGATCGGCATCATGGAGATGGGGCGGGTGCTGTTCTACTGGAATACCTCGGTCGAGGCGACGCGCCTGGGTGCGCGCACGGCGGTCGTCTGCGACATCGACGACGGGGTGATCAAGGCGAAGATGAATGCCTTCTTCCCGGTCATTCCGATCGGTGCGATCAATGTCAGCTACACCCCGCCGGGCTGTACCGCCGATACCTGCAGCGAGGCCACGGTTTCCGTGTCCGGCATCACGGTGAACACGGTGATTCCGTACATTCCATTGACGTTGACGATGCCGGGCTTTGCCACCACCTTGACACGGGAAAGCATGAGTTCGGCCGGTAATCCGGTATGCAGCTGATGGACGCAGCAGACAAGTGCAACTGAGGATGTCGCCATGAAAATCAGGATTCTTTCCGACAGCCATGACAACGCCGAGCGCCTGCGCGCCGCGCTGACCCGGGGTGGCAACACGATGGACGTCGCAGTCGGACACGCGACGTCGAGCGATCCGATCGGCGCCGTCAACGGCACGGTGCCCGATATCGTCGTACTCGATGCCTTCGAGCCGAGCAGCCTCGACGCACTCGAACGGCTGACACAGCGCTATCCCACGATCGACCCGATCATCATCACTGCCGACACCTCGTCAGACTTCCTGCTGCAGGCATTTCGCGCCGGGGTGCGCGAAGTGCTGCCGAGCGCGCCGAGCGCCGAGGCGCTGCAGGCGGCGCTGGCGCGCATCGCCCACAAGCGCGGCGGCGCGGCGACCGAGGGCAAGATCCTCGCGATGATGTCATGCAAGGGCGGCAGCGGCGCGACCTTTCTCGCGACGAACCTCGCGTGGGTGCTCGCCGCCACCCATGCCAAGCGGGTCGCGCTGATCGATCTGAACCTGCAGTTCGGCGACGCGGCAATGTTCGTCACGAACCAGAAGCCGGCGAGCAACCTCGCGCTGGTGTGCCAGCAGATCCATCGCCTCGACGCCGCCTTCCTCGCGTCGGCGATGATCGAGGTCGCGCCCGGTTTCCACCTCCTCGCGGCACCGGAAGACCCGGCGCACGCGACTGACGTCAAGCCCGAGCACGTCGAGGCGATCCTCAAGGTGGCGCGCGCGAACTACGACTTCGTCATCGTCGATGTCGGCCGCTCGCTCGACGCGGTGAGCCTGCGACCATTCGACATGGCGGACAGGATCTTTCCGGTGGTGCAGCTCACGTTGCCGTTCATCCGCGAAGCAAAGCGCCTCGTCGAGGTGTTCGTGTCGCTGGGGTACCCGATGTCGAAAGTCGGGCTGATCGTCAATCGCCACCAGAAGAACAGCGACATCGGGCTGCAGGACCTGGAACGCACGGTCAATGCGAAGGTGTTCAAGACGGTGCCGAATTGTTACGAGGCGGTCGCCGCGTCGGTGAATCAGGGCGAGCCGATCGCGCGCCTGGCGAAGAACAGCCCGGTGACGAAGGCCTTGCGCGAGATCGCCGAATCGCTTGCCGCCGAGCCGGAGAAGGCTGGCAAGGGCTGGTTCGGGCGCCTGTTCGCGACGCACTGAAGCCGACTGCCAACAACCGAGGGAGCATGAAATGAGTCTGCGCCAGCGTCTCGAATCGGTCTCGCCGGAAAACGCCCTGCGCTCGCAGGCGGCTTCCGACTCCAGCGCGAGCAGGGCCTACCAGAGCCTGAAGTTGCACATCCACCAGTTGCTGCTGTCGCGCATCGATCTCGAGGCGATGGAGAACCTCGCCCCCGAGCGGCTGCGGGACGAGCTGCGGCTGATGGTCGAGCGCCTGCTCGCCGAGGAAAACGTTGTCATCAATGCGAACGAACGACGCGACCTCGTGCGCGACATCCAGTACGAGATGCTCGGGCTCGGGCCGATCGAGCCGCTGCTCGCCGACCCGACGGTGTCGGACATCCTGATCAACGGCTCGCAGCAGATCTACGTCGAGCGCCACGGCAAGATCGAACTGACGAACGTGACCTTCAGCGACGACGCGCATCTGATGAAGATCATCGACAAGATCGTGTCGCGGGTCGGACGGCGCGTCGATGAATCGAGCCCGATGGTCGACGCGCGCCTGCCGGACGGCTCGCGCGTGAACGCGATCATCCCGCCGCTCGCGCTCGACGGGCCGGTGGTGTCGATCCGCCGCTTCGCCGCGATTCCGCTGACGATCGACAAACTGCTCGACTTCAAGGCGCTGACGCCGGCGATGGCCGACCTGCTCGCGGGGCTGGTGCGGGCGAAGGTGAACATCCTCATTTCCGGCGGCACCGGCAGCGGCAAGACGACGCTGCTGAACATCCTGTCGCACAACATTCCCGAGGACGAACGCATCGTCACGATCGAGGACGCGGCCGAACTGCAGCTGCAGCAGCCGCACGTGGTGCGGCTCGAAACGCGCCCGCCGAACATCGAGGGCAAGGGCGAGGTGACGCAGCGCGCGCTGGTGAGGAACGCGCTGCGCATGCGCCCCGACCGCATCATCCTCGGCGAGACGCGCGGCGCAGAAGCTTTCGACGTGCTGCAGGCGATGAACACCGGCCACGAGGGTTCGATGACGACGGTGCATGCGAACACGCCGCGCGATGCGCTCGGCCGCATGGAGAACATGATCGGCATGGCCGGCGTGAATCTGCCGCAGAAGGTCGCGCGGGCGCAGATCGCCAGCGCGATCGGCGTCATCGTGCAGGCGAGCCGCCTCACCGACGGCAAGCGCAAGCTGGTGAGCATCCAGGAAATCACCGGCATGGAAGGCGACATGATCACGATGCAGGAGATCTTCACGTTCCGGCAGCAGGGCATCTCGGACAGCGGCGCGGTGCAGGGGCATTTCGCGGCGACCGGCGTGCGCCCGCATTTCGCCGAACGCCTGCGTTCCTTCGGCATCCGCCTGCCGGAGGAAATGTTCGACCCGACGCGACGCTTCGAGTGAGGCTGAAATGGACATCCTGACGCTGCTGTTTGCGCTGGCGACCTTCATCGCCGTGGTGCTGTTCCTCGAAGGCGGCTACCTGTGGTGGGCCTCGACGCGCAGCACGGAAGCCAAGCGCCTCAACCGCCGTCTCGAAGAGGTCGCGGGCAGTGTGCAGGGCTCACGGCCGGCATCCTTGTACAAGGAACAGAGTGCCACGGGCTCGGCCGCCGGCGACCGGCTGCTCGCTGCAGTACCGCGCCTGCATGGCTTGAACCGGTTGATCGTCCAGTCGCGCCTGTCATTGACGCTGGCGCAGTTCGTCGGCTGGACGGTGGCGCTCGGCGCGCTCGGCTACGCGGCGCCGGTGCTGCTGAACCGGCCGGCGGTCATCGGCCTGGTCGTCGGCGGCGTGCTGGCCGCGCTGCCGACGCTGTACGTGTTGCGGGCACGCAACCAGCACATGCAGCGCTTCGAGCAGCAGCTGCCGGAGGCCCTCGACCTGATGAGCCGGGCGCTGCGCGCGGGCCACGCGTTCCCGACCGCGATCAAGATGGTCGGCGAGGAGATGAAGGATCCGGTCGGCGGCGAGTTCCGCATCCTGTTCGACGAGACGAACTACGGCGTGCCGCTAGAGACCGCGCTGCTGAACCTCGCCTCACGCACCGACAGCACGGACCTGGGCTACTTCGTCATCGCGGTGCTGATCCAGCGCGACTCCGGCGGCAATCTCGCCGAGCTGCTCGACAACATCAGCGCGATCATCCGCGCGCGCCTCAAGCTGTATGGCCAGATCCGCACGTTGTCGGCCGAGGGGCGACTATCGGCGTGGATTCTCGGCGGGCTGCCGTTCGCGACCGCGGCAATGATCAACATCGTGAATCCAGGCTTCATGAAGGTGCTGTGGGAGGACCCGGCAGGCATCAACTTCATCTACGGCGCGCTGGTGATGATGGTTCTCGGCGTGCTGTGGATGCGCAAGATCATCCGCATCCGGGTCTAGCCACGGCGGCAAAGGGGAGAACGCGAACATGGACTATCCGCAAATTGCAATTCTCGGGCTGATGTTCGTCGCCGTTTCGGCCGGCGCGTTCTTCGTCATGAGCCTGTTTTCGCGCTCGCCGACGGCGGACCGCCTGCATGCGCTCGGCGCCGGCAAGGCCTCGTCCGCGCCGGGGGCGGAGGCGTGGATCGAGCGCACCGTCCAATTGACCCGCCCGTTCGCGAAACTGTCGACTCCCGAGGACAGCGAGCACATGTCGGCGCTGCGCACGCGCTTTCTCCATGCCGGCATCCGCCACGCGTCCGCCCCGCTCGCCTATTTCGGCATCAAGACGGTGCTGGCGCTCGGGCTGCCGCTGCTGGCGTATTTCACCGTGCTGATCTCGACCCCCGAACTGGAGTTCCAGGGCACGCTTCTGGTCGTGCTGGTCGCGGCAGCATTCGGCTACTACCTGCCGAACCTCGTGCTGAACCGACTGATCTTCGTGCGCCAGCGCGAGATCTTCGAGACTTTCCCCGACGCGCTCGACCTGATGACGGTGTGCGTCGAAGCCGGGCTCGGCGTCGAGGCGGCGCTCGTTCGCGTCGCCGACGAGATGCAGCACAAGAGCGAGGCGCTCGCCGAGGAACTCCACCTCGTGACACTGGAACTGCGCGCCGGGCTCGAACGCGCACGCGCGCTGCGCAACCTCGCCACGCGCACCGGCATCGACGAGGTCGATGGCTTCGTCGCGATGATCATCCAGGCCGAGCGCTTCGGCACCAGCATCGCCGCGTCGCTGCGCATCCATTCGGACATGCTGCGCACGCGCCGCCGCCAGCGCGCCGAGGAAGCCGCGGCGAAAATCGCGCTGAAGCTGCTGTTCCCGCTGATCTTCTTCATCTTCCCGTCGCTGATGCTGGTGCTGCTCGGGCCGGCGATGATCCAGATCTACCGCATCCTGCTGCCGACGATGGCCGGCGGCGGCGGCTGACACGAGGGAGAACGGAATGAACAAGCTCGCACCCACTTTGACACCCGTGTTCGCTGCGCTCGTGCTCGGTGCCTGCAGCACGAGCCCGACGATGCCGGAAAACGCATGGAAGATCGCGCCGGTGCAGACCGTGCGTCACGGCGGCATGAACGCCGCGCCGGGTTATTTCGCGCTCGGGCGTTACAACGAGAGCCGGGGCGCGAACGAGCAGGCCGTCGCTGCGTACCGCAGTGCGCTCGACACCGACCCCGAACACGCCGCGGCGTGGAACGCGCTCGGCGCGCTACAGGTACGGCTCGGCCGGGTCGAAGACGGCTTGCAGGCGCTCACGCGTGCGATAGATCACTCCCCGGAGGCGAGTCACCTGCACAACAACCTCGGTTATGCCCTGCTGCTCGCGGGCCGGCACGAAGCCGCCGTCGCGTCGCTGCGCCGGGCCGTCGAACTCGACGGGAACAATCGCCGCGCGTGGAGCAATCTTGCAACGACGTATCGGCACCTCGGCCTGCAGGACCAGGCGGAATTCGCCGCTGCGCGCGCGAGCGGCAACGGGTCTGGCGCACCGCGAGCCTCCGCTGCACCCGCGCCGCGCCGCAATGCCGCACTGCCCCTCGCGCCGGGTGCAGGCGCGCCGTCACAACCGCTTCTGGCCGCGGCCGATAGCGCCGCAGCAGGGGCGCTGCCGCCAGTTACGGTCGGCACGATAGGTGCCGAGCAGCTGGACGCCGCAACGCCGCTTCCTGCTTTGGCACCTGCCCTGGCGACGGCGCCGCTTGCCGCCGCTCCCGCAACAGGCATCGAGGTGCAGACCGCCGCACCGGCGCTCGCGCCGGCCCGGGCGGCCGGAACGCCTGCGGCTGGCACCGCGCCACGCGCGATTCTCGTGAAAATTGCCGAAAACGTTTTCGAACTGCGCAATGCGCCGGTAAGCCGTGAAACGGCTGTCGTCGAGGCGGCCGCGATCATCACGGCCGCCGCACGCCCCTCTGCCCTCGCACGGACGGCCGAGCCGGTTGCCGTTCGTGCCGCCAACCCGAGCGTCGCAGATGGCCTGCCCCCGGCAGCTGCGCCCCTTCCGTCAGCGTCCCGGCCGGCACGCTACGAGATCTCGAACGGTCATGGCGGCGAAGGCCTCGCTCGACGGCTCGCCGGATTGCTCGGACAGCAGGGGGTGGCGCGCCCGCGGCTGACGAATAGCCGGCCGTTCGACCAGGCCGTCTCCTTCGTCGAATACCGCGACGGCTACCGCGAAGCGGCCACCGCATTCGCCGCCCGCCTGCCGTTCCGGCCGACAATCCGGGCCACGGCATCGAACGATCTCGCCGTCGACGTGCGGCTGATGCTGGGGCGCGACCTCACCCGCAGCGATGCCTGCGCCGTATTGGGGCTGTGCACCCGGATCGCCCGCAGTCCCGCTGTGCAGGTTGCAGAGGTGCGGACCGCTGCCGCTTCCGGGGAGTGACGCAGGCGTCGCGCAGGGAGCACAAAAACAACCCCCGCCGGACGGTGGCCCTGGCGGGGGTCGCGCCGCCGCGCCGAAGCGCGACGGTGTCTCTTGTACCTGGGCTCTCAAGAAAACGCCGGGCCGCCCCAAGTTTTCTTGTCCCCCTTGGGGGGCGGAAACGGCAAAGCCGTTTCCTGGGGACGCTCAGTGACTGGAAGCGGTCGCCGCTCCGACACCGGTCTGGGCACGTACGTACTGGTCTTCGAAGGCCTCGATCTCGCGCTTCGCCCGCGCGCTCATGTCGAGCTTCGACACGATGATCGTCAGCAGGAACGCGATCGGCATCGAGAACAGCGCCGGCTGGGTGTAGGGGAAGATCGCCGTTGCGTTGCCGAGCACGTCCACCCACACCGACTTCGACAGCACGACGAACATCACCGCGCTCACGAGGCCAGAGTAGCCGCCGACCAGCGCACCGCGCGTCGTCAGGCCCTTCCAGTACATCGACAGGATCAGCACCGGGAAGTTGGCCGACGCCGCGACGCCGAAAGCCAGCGCGACCATGAACGCGATGTTCATCTTCTCGAACGCGATGCCGAGCAGCACCGCGACGATGCCGAGGCCGATCGTCGCGAACTTCGACACTTTCAGCTCGGTCGATTCCGAGGCCTTGCCCTTCATGATCACGCGCGAGTAGATGTCGTGCGAGATCGCCGATGCACCGGCCAGCGCGAGGCCGGCGACGACCGCGAGGATCGTCGCGAACGCGACCGCCGACAGGAAGCCCAGCAGCAGGTTGCCGCCGACCGCCTTCGCCAGGTGCATCGCGATCATGTTGCCGCCGCCGATGACCTTGCCGCCGAGCTCGCCGCCTTCGAAGAACGCCGGGTTCGTGCCGACGATCAGGATCGCGCACAGGCCCATGATGGCGATGACGTTGAAGAAGTACGCGACGATGCCCGAAGCGTAGAGCACCGACTTGCGCGCTTCCTTGGCGTCGGTGACGGTGAAGAAGCGCATCAGGATGTGCGGCAGGCCGGCGGTGCCGAACATCAGCCCGAGGCCGAGCGAGATCGCGGTGACCGGATCGGCGAGCAGGCTGCCCGGCGCGAGCAGCTTGCCGCCGAGCTTGTGCACTTCCATCGCGCGCAACGTCAGCTCGTCGAAGCTGAAACCGAACTGGCTGAACGCCAGCAGCATCACCGTCGTGCCGCCGATCAGCAGCATGCAGGCCTTGATGATCTGCACCCAGGTCGTCGCGACCATGCCGCCGAAGGTTACGTACACCATCATCAGCGCGCCGACGACGAACAGCGCATAGACGTAGTCGAGGCCGAACAGCAGCTTGATCAGCTGACCGGCGCCGACCATCTGCGCGACGAGGTAGAAGCACACGACCGTCAGCGAACTGACCGCCGCCATCGTGCGCACCTTGCCCTGGTCGAGGCGGTACGACGTGATGTCGGCGAACGTGAACTTGCCGAGGTTGCGCAGGCGTTCGGCCATCAGGAACAGGATGATCGGCCAGCCGACGAAGAACGCGATCATGTAGATGTACGCATCGACGCCCTGCGTGTACATCATCGCGGTCAGGCCGAGCAGCGTCGCCGCCGACATGTAGTCGCCGGCGATCGCCAGCCCGTTCTGCCAGCCGGTGATGCCACCGCCGGCGGTGTAGAAGTCGGCGGTCGACTTGGTGCGGCTCGCCGCCCAGTAGGTGATGCCGAGCGTCATCAGCACGAAGACGAAGAACATGCCGATCGCGGTGAGATTGACGCCCTGCTTCTCGGTGGCCTCGATCGCGTCACCGGCGAACGCCGAAGCAGCGAATCCGAGCGGCAGCAGGCCGCCCGCGAGACACGACAGGAAGGATGATTTCCTCATTTTTCATCCTTCCATGCGGCACGCACGATTTCATTGTTGATGTCATCGAACTCGCCGTTCGCACGGCGCACGTAGACCAAGGTCAGCACCCAGAAGAAGATGAACTGGAACAGACCGGCAGCGACGCCGAACGTCAGGTTGCTGGTACCGGACAGGCGCGAGCCGATCAGATCGGGCGCGAACGCCACGAGCAGCACGAAGCCGTAGAAGATCGTCAGCACGATGGCCGACAGGATCGTCGCAAAGCGCGTGCGCTTCGAAACGAGTTCCGCGAAACGCGGATTGCGCCTGATATGCGCATACATGGAACTGGACACCTTCACCTCTCCCAAAGTAAGAAAGCAACGAAAACACGGCTGCCCCCACCTTCCCCTTCATTTTTCCGCCCGACCGTCTGATGCGGTCGTGACATGGGGCGGATGATATATCATTTAAATCCCTCCATACTGTTGAGTATGGAAGTTTTTTTGTAACGCAAAAAAGAATTTTTATTACATAAAATACAAGCGAAAACAGCATGTTGAAGACTACCCACGGCACCGCGCGATGAAAGGCCGGATCGTTTTTTCGTCCGGCGACGGTATCGCGACCCTCGTGTTGTCGAACCCTGGCAAGCTCAACGCGATCGATTCGGCGATGTGGATCGCGCTGCACGAAACGTTCGAACGGATCGCGGCCGACGACGGGCTGCGCTGCGTGATCCTGCGCGGCGACGGCGACAAGGCCTTCGCGGCGGGCGGCGACATCGAGGAATTCCTCACCGTGCGCGCGACTGTCGAGGACGCGCTGCACTACCACGACGAACTCGTCGCGGCCGCGCTCGACGCGATCCGTGCATGTCCGGTTCCAACCGTTGCGGCGATCCAGGGCGCGTGCGTCGGCGGCGGCCTCGAGATCGCGGGTTGCTGCGACCTGCGCATCGCCGGCGAATCCGCGCGCTTCGGCGCACCGATCAACCGCCTCGGCTTCTCGATGTATCCGGGCGAGATGGCGGGGCTGCTCGAGCTCGTCGGGCCGGCGGTGCTGCTTGAGATCCTGCTCGAAGGCCGCATCCTGAGCGCGCGTGAAGCGCTGCAGAAAGGCCTGCTGACGCGGATCGTCGACGACGAGAAAGTGATCGACGAAGCGCAGGCGAGCGCCGCCCGCATCGCCGCGGGGGCGCCGCTGGTGGCGCGCTGGCACAAGCAGTGGGTGCACCGGCTGATGCGGGACGAGCCGCTCAGCGCGGACGAGAAGCGCGCCGCCTTCGCCTTCCTCGACACCACGGACTACCGCGAAGGGCTCGAAGCGTTCTTCGCCAAGCGCCCGCCGCGCTTCACCGGCCGCTGATCCAGCCGGACGGCGGCCTCGTCCGGGATGCAAGGGCGGCAACCCGGGTTAAAGTCCACCCATGACCGATTCCGTCCAGAACATGTTCACGCCGCACGGGATCCGGCCGGGTTGGCGAATGTATGCGATGGCAGGCCTCGCGGTCGGTGCGGTGGCCTTGTTCAGCACGGCGGCGCTCGGCCACCTCGATCCAGTCAACATCGTCATGCTGTTCCCGCTCGCGGTGCTGTTCTCCGCGGCACGGTTCGGGCGCGGGCCGGCGGTTTTCGCAGCCTTCCTGTCCGTCGCGCTGTTCGACTTCTTCTTCGTCGCACCGCATCTCACGTTCGCGGTCGGCGATCTGCAGTACCTGCTGACCTTCGCAGTGCTGCTCGCGGTGGCGCTGATCACCGCGGAGCTCGCGACGAAGTTGAAGCTGCAGCGTGACGCCGCGCAGCTTCGTGAACGGCACACGCAGGCCCTTTGCGAAATGGGCGGCGAGCTGTCGGCCGCGCTGACCGCGGCGCAGATCGCGGACATCACGGCGCGCTATCTGCGCGACGGGTTCGGGGCCCGTGCAAGGCTGCTTCTGCCGCAAGGCGGCGGGCGATTCGCAGGGGCCGACGACGAGCCGTGCGACGAGGCGCTGGTCGAACGCGCGCGCCAAGTGATCGCCGACCCGCATGGTCCGCATGCAGCTGCCCCTGCATCCGGCGACATGGTGCTCGTTCCGCTTCGCGGACCGATGCAGGTGCGCGGCGTCCTGGCGGTCGAAGCCGGCGACAAGTCCGACGCGTTGTCCGCCGGGCAGCTTCGCCTGCTCGAGACCTTCGCCGCGCTGATCGCGATCGCACTCGAGCGCGTCCATTACATCGCCATCGCGCAGGAAACGCAGATCGAGATGGCGTCCGAGCGGCTGCGCAATTCGCTGCTCGGCGCCCTGTCGCACGATCTGCGCACGCCCCTGACCGCGCTGGTAGGACTCGCGGACGCGTTGCCGCTCGCCGGCCCGCCGCTGCCGGCCGCGCAGGCCGAACTCGCCCAGGGGATCCGCGAAGAGGCACTGCGCACCAGCGCGCTCGTCGGGAACCTGCTCGACATGGCTCGCCTGCAGTCCGGCAAAGTCCGGCTGCAACGCGAATGGCAGCCGCTCGAGGACGTCGTCGGTGCGAGCCTCCAGGCGCGCGCGCGGCAGCTCGCCGGCCACCGCCTGCGGCTCGATCTGCCGACCGACCTTCCGCTGATGCAGATCGACGCAGTGCTGATGGAACGGGTGTTCTGCAATCTGCTCGAAAATGCCGCCAAGTACACGCCGGGCGGCGGCTCCATCGAAATCCGTGCGCGGGCGCTCGATGAAGCAATCCAGGTCGTTGTCGCCGACGACGGCCCGGGACTGCCGCCCGGACGCACCCAGGAGCTGTTCGCGAAGTTCAGCCGCGGGCAGACGGAATCGGCGATGCCGGGAATCGGCCTCGGGCTCGCGATCGTCGAGGCGATCATCGAGGCCCATGGCGGCACCGTGCGCGCGGAAAACGCGATAACCGGTGGAGCACGCTTCGTCCTCGAACTTCCCCGGGGCGAGCCGCCCGCGTTACCGCAAGCCGACTCATGACCGATTCGCGCAGCCCTGCTCCGATCGTCGTCATCATCGAGGACGAACCCCACATCCGGCGCTTCTTGCGTGCGGCGCTCGAATCCGAGCACTGCCAGGTCGTGGAAGCCGCGAATGCCGCCCGCGGCCTGATCGAAGCCGGTTCGCGCAAACCGGACCTGCTGATCGTCGATCTCGGCCTGCCTGACGGCGACGGCGGCGAACTGATCGCCCGGTTGCGCGCGTGGTCCGCAGTGCCGGTCCTCGTGCTGTCGGCGCGCGACGACGAAGCCGACAAGGTCGCGGCACTCGACGCCGGGGCCGACGATTACCTGACCAAGCCTTTTGGCGTGGCCGAGCTGCTCGCCCGCGTGCGCGCCCTGCTGCGCCGGGCGCTGCGGCCCCAGCCGGACGGCCCGGCCGTCGTGAGCTTTGGCGACATCGTCGTCGACCCGACGCGGCGCACCGTGACGCGGGCCGGCGAGCCGGTCCATCTGACACCGATCGAATACAAGCTGCTCGGTCATCTGATCGCGAACGCCGGCCGCGTACTGACGCACCGCCAGCTGCTCGCGCAGATCTGGGGCCCGGCACACGTCGAACACACGCATTACCTGCGGGTATACATGGCCGGTCTGCGCCGCAAGCTCGAACCGAACCCGGCTTTCCCGTCGCACATCCTGACCGAGTCGGGGGTCGGCTACCGGCTTGCGCTGTAAGCGCGCCGCTTCAGCGCCGCCAGAACGTCGGAGTCAGCACCACGAGCAGCGTGAAGATTTCCAGGCGGCCAAGAATCATCGTGAACGACAGCACCCACGTCTGGACGTCGGTAAGCCCCTGGTAATTCGACGCCGGGCCGACAGCGCCGAGGCCGGGGCCGGTGTTGTTGATGCAAGCGACGACCGCGGAGAACGCGGTGATGATCTCGAGCCCGGTCGCCGACAGCACCAGCGTCAGCGTCACGATGCTGACCATGTACATGAAGCTGAAACCGAGCACGGCATGCAACACCTGGTCCGGCACCAGCGCGTTGCCGACGCGCACCGGCCTTACCGCGGCCGGATGCAGCGAGCGCACGACCTCGCGAAAAACCTGTTGGTACAGAATGATCGCGCGGATCATCTTGATACCGCCGCCGGTCGAGCCCGAGCACGGGGCGAAACTGCCGAGAAAGAGGATCAGCAGCTGCGCGAACATCGGCCACAGCGTGTAATCGTAGGTCGCCAGGCCGAGCGCGGTCGATATCGAGACGACATGGAACGCGACGTAGCGCAGCGTCGCCCAGATGTGTTCGTGCGCGCCGAAGTACGTCAGGTACGCGGTCAGGAACAGGATCGCAATGATCTGTACGGCGAAAAACCAGCGGATCTCCGGGTCCTGCGCGTACGGCCGGAAGCTTCCGCGCGCCAGCGCAAGATAATGCGTGCCGTAGTTGCACGCGGCGAGCAGCGCGAAAACGATCGTGACGATTTCGATCGGCACGCTGTTGAAATGGCCGAGCGACGCATCCTTGCTCGAAAACCCGCCGAGGCCGACGATCGAAAACGCATGGATCAGCGACTCCCACGGCTCCATGCCGGCCATCCACAGGCTGATCCCGCACGCGACCGTGATCAACGTATACACGGTCCATAAGCCTTTCGCGGTCTCGGCAATGCGCGGCGTGAGGCTCGATTCCTTCATCGGCCCCGGCGCCTCCGCCTTGAACACCTGGCGGCCGCCGATGCCGAGCAGCGGCAGGATCGCGACCATCAGCACGATCACCCCCATGCCGCCGACCCAGTGCAGGAAGGTCCGCCACAGGTTGATCGAGACCGGCAGCTTGTCGAGCCCGGTGAGCACCGTCGCGCCCGTCGTGGACAGCCCCGACGCGGCCTCGAAATACGCGTCGGTGAACGAGAGTTCCGGCATGTAGAAGATCAGCGGCAGGCTGCCGAATACCGGCATCACGGCCCAGGTGACGGCGACCAGCAGGAAACCGTCGCGCGGGCGCAAGTCGCGCCGGCTTCCTCGTGTCGCCGTCCACAGCGCCAGGCCCGTCCCGAAAGTGATCAGGATCGCCTCGTCGTAGGCCACCGTCGCGGCGTCGTGCAGAAACAGCGACACTGCGAGCGGAAAGCTCATCAGCAGGCCGAATATCATCACGACCACGCCGAGGGTGTTCAGGACAGGGAAATAGGTGCGCAGCGTGCCGGGCGCGAGGCGCGGGCCGGCCAGGAGCCTGTGCCCCCGCGCCAGGCGGTCGAAGACGTTCATAGCGGCCGCATCGTAGGCGCGGCCGGGTAAAAAAGTCGTAAAGATTGCAGGAGGCGTTACCGTCCGAACCACGCCGCGGGAAACAGCCGGCCGAGGTCGAGGTGGCGCTCGATCGCGTCGGCAAGCCGGTCGAGGTCGGCTTCGCGCCGTGCGGCGAGATCGACGGCTTCGACTTCACCGGCGCCCGCCCAGGCGAGCAGCGCCGACAGCGCGGCGGGGGTGTCGAAGAGACCGTGCAGATACGTGCCGAGGATCTGGCCGTCACCCGACAGTGCGCCATCGCCGCGCCCATCGGCAAAACGCAGCGCCGGGCGGTCCAGTGCCGGGCCGCGGCTCACGCCCATGTGGATCTCGTAACCGGATACCGCCGCGCCGCCCGGCAACGACAGCGTGCCGCGAGCATTCTCGAGCCGCTTTTCCACTTCGAGCACGGTATCCATGTCGAGCAGGCCGAGGCCCGCGACCGTCGTCGCCGCACCTTCGAGCCCGAGCGGGTCGGCCAGCGTTGCACCGAGCATCTGGAAACCGCCGCAGATCCCGACGAGCTTGCCGCCATAGCGCAGATGGCGCCGGATCGCCGCGTCCCAGCCCTGCGCGCGCAACCAGGCGAGATCGGCCTGCACGCTCTTCGAGCCGGGCAGCACGATCAGGTCCGCAGGCGGCATCGCCTGCCCCGGTCCGACCCAGCGGAAATCGACTTGCGGGTGCAGGCGCAGCGCGTCGAGATCGGTATGGTTCGAGATGCGCGGATAGACCGGCGCGACGACCGTGAGGCGCGTCTCGCCCTTGTCCGCGCGCGCGTCGGCGAGCGCATCCTCGGCGTCGAGAAAGAGCCCGTGCAGGTACGGCAGCACGCCCAGCACCGGGCGGCCGGTACGCGCTTCGAGCCAGTCGAGCCCCGGCTGCAGCAGCCCGATGTCGCCGCGAAAGCGGTTGATGACGAAGCCCTTGACGCGCGCCTGCTCGGACGGCGACAGCAGTTCCAGCGTGCCGACCAGATGCGCGAACACTCCGCCGCGGTCGATGTCCGCGACGAGGATCACCGGCACGTCGGCGGCTTCCGCGAACCCCATGTTCGCGATGTCGCGGTCGCGCAGGTTGATTTCCGCGGGACTGCCGGCCCCTTCGACGAGCACGCACTCATAGGCCGTGACGAGGCGATCCCACGACGCCATCACCGCCGCCATCGCCGTCGGCTTGTACGCATGGTAGTCGCGCGCCGACAGGCTCAAAGCGACCCGGCCGTGGATGACGACCTGCGCGCCGACGTCGGTCGAAGGCTTCAGCAGCACCGGATTGAAATCGCTATGCGGCTCGAGCCCTGCGGCCAGCGCCTGCAGCGCCTGGGCGCGGCCGATCTCGCCGCCGTCGACAGTCACGGCCGAGTTCAACGCCATGTTCTGCGGCTTGAACGGCGCGATCCGCACGCCGCGGCGAAACAGCACCCGGGCGAGGCCGGCGACCAGCGTGCTTTTCCCGGCGTCCGACGTCGTCCCCTGAACCATCAGCGCAACAGCATCCGGCATCGCGTAAAATCCCGCTTCGTTCAAAGCGGCGGATTATCGCCGATAAGATAAGCTTCCCGTCGACGATTTCCAGGCTGTTCGAGCCTGGCGCCGGCCTCACGGTACCTCCGATGACCCCGCTTCGCCTCGCCGCGGCGCTCTGCCTTTACCTCCTGTTCGCCGCTCCGCTGCGAGCGGAACTCGTCGTCGAGGACGACACCGGACGCCGCGTGCAGCTGCCGCAGCCCGCACGTCGCATCGTCAGCCTCGCGCCGCACGTCACCGAACTGCTGTTCGCGGCGGGCGCCGGGGCGCGGCTCGTCGGCGTGGTCGCGTACAGCGACTTCCCCGACGCGGCGAAGGCGCTGCCACGGGTCGGCGGTTACAGCAACGTGGATATGGAGGCGATCGCGGCGTTGCGGCCGGACCTCGTGATCGCCTGGCACAGCGGCAATCGCGATGCGCATCTCGACAAGCTCGCGGCGCTCGGGATCCCGGTGTTCCTCAACGAACCGCGCAGCCTCGACGACGTCGCGCGCAGCCTCGAGACGTTTGGCCGCCTCGCCGGCAGCGACGAGGCCGGCCATGCCGCGGCGGAGTCCTTTCGCGCCCGCAGGACGGAGCTCGCGCGGCGTTACGGCAAGCGGCCGCCGGTGCCGATGTTCTACCAGATCTGGGACGATCCGCTGATGACGATCAACGACGAGCACCTGATTTCGGACGTCATACGCCTGTGCGGCGGCAGGAACGTGTTCGGCACGCTGGCGCAGCTTGCGCCGGCGATCGGTATCGAAAGCGTGCTCGCGGCCGATCCGGAAGCGATCGTCGCCAGCGGCATGGGCGAGGCGCGCCCGGAATGGCTCGATCGATGGAAACGCTGGCCGGGGCTGTCGGCGAGCCGGGCCGGGAACCTCTACTTCGTGCCGCCCGAACTCATCCAGCGCCACACGCCGCGGATTCTCGACGGCGCCGCGCAGCTGTGCGAATTTCTCGACGCGGCGCGCGCGAAACGCGGAGTGCGCTGATCATCGCAACTCAAACCGGCCGCGACAGCTGGTAACAGCGCTGCCACGCGAGGCGCGAGTCCTCCCACCAGGCGCGGTCGAAGACCCACGCCAGCGTCGGCAGCAGCGGGGCGAGGCAGGCGTCCGCCACCGACATGCGCTCGCCGTGCGACACCGCGGCGCGCACGCGCAGCGCACGCAAGCGCTCGGCGACTGTCGGGTGAAAGCTGGCGACCGGAACATGCTCTTCGTCACCCGCCATCCAGCGCCTCAGATCGAGCGATCCCGGCATCGGCCGCCTGAAGCCCGCCATCATTCCGAGCCCCATGTCCCGGTACGGGCGAATCGACGGTTCCGGCTGCAGCCGGCTCTGCGCCATGACCTTGCGCCAGTAATCCTCGCTGAGAAAACGCTCCTTCAGCGCCACTTCGACCAAGGCTTCGCCGACCAGCCCGGCGCCGACGACGCGGGCGGCGACCGCGTCCGCTTCGAACTCCTCGATGCGCGCCAGGCGCAGCGCGTCGCGCAGATCGCCCGCAAACCCCCATTCGAGCCCGCGCCCGAGCAGCGGAGTACCGTCGATGCAGCGATCCAGCACGCGGAACCACCACGCGCGCAAGTGCCCTCCCCATGCGTCGAGCCGCTGCCGCTGGCATGCGAGATGGGCGAATTCGTGAGCGAGAATCGCGCAGAACTGGCGCCGCGAAACGCTGTGGGCCAGCGGCAGGCCGATGATCAGATGCGTCTCGATCGGTCCGACCCAGCCCCAGCGCGGCCGTTGCAGGATCGCCGCGTTCATGTCGCCGCCGATCCACACCGCGTCGACGGGGATCCCGCCGAAGCGCTGGCTCATCTGGTCGATCATCGCATATAGGGAGCGTGCCGCCTCGCGCGGCAGACGAACACCGTCGGGGCAGGCAGCCGGCGCAATCAGCCACCCGAGGACGCGCCAGGCCAGCGCGAATGCGACCATCGACACGGCCGCGGAAGTCGTTGCCACGACCACTTTCCCATCGACGAGAAAACTCCAGGTCGCGAACGCGACGTGGCCGGCGATGGCGCCGAACGCGAGGGCCATGCAGCCGACCAGCACCAGGCCGGCCAGCGCCTTCAAGCCGAGTCGCCGCGCCAGACGCGACCGGAGGCGTGACAAACGCGGACAGGAAGCTTGCATGGGCCGGCACCTGTAAACCATGGGCAGAACGGGGACTATAACCGCCAATCGGCCGCCGAAACATCGTACATAAGGGGTAGCGTGGCGCATCGTCCACACTTTGCGCAAGAATTTCGCTGCAGTGCCGCAAAAGCCCGTACAATCCATTCCTTAGCGTGCGCCCAACCAATCGGCGACGCTCATCCCCAACGACCTTTTCCGGTCTCATTCCCCCGCCCGCCTCGATTGGTGTCACTCAACTTGAGCGACAGGCCGTCGCTGGAGCAATTTTCTCGATGACATCAGAAGTAAACTTTGCCGGTCTCGGACTGGCCGAACCGCTGCTGCGCGCAATTTCCGAATCCGGTTACACGACGCCAACGCCGATCCAGGCACAGGCGATCCCCCTGGTGCTGGCCGGCGGTGACCTGCTCGCCGCGGCACAGACCGGCACCGGCAAGACTGCCGGCTTCACGTTGCCGGTGCTGCACCGCCTCTCCGCCGCCCCGGCTGCGAACCCGAAGGCGGGACGACCGCGCTGCCTGATCCTGACCCCGACGCGCGAACTCGCAGCGCAGGTCGAGGAGTCCGTCCGGACCTACGGCAAGCACCTGCCGACGACATCGATGGTGATGTTCGGCGGGGTCGGCATCAACCCGCAGATCCAGGCGCTGAAGAAACGCGTCGACATCCTCGTCGCGACGCCCGGCCGCCTGCTCGACCACGTCGGCCAGAAGACGCTCGACCTGTCGGGCGTCGAGATCCTGATCCTCGACGAAGCCGACCGCATGCTCGACATGGGCTTCATCCGCGACATCCGCAAGATCCTCGCGCTGCTGCCGAAGCAGCGCCAGAACCTGCTGTTTTCGGCGACCTTCTCGGACGAGATCCGCAGCCTCGCCAACGGCCTGCTGCACAACCCGGGCTGCGTCGAAGTCGCGCGGCGCAACACGGCGTCGGAACTCGTGCAGCAGTCAGTCTATTCGGTGGCGCAGAAGCAGAAGCGCGACCTGCTGGTGCATCTCGTCAAGCAAAACGACTGGCACCAGGTGCTCGTCTTCACGCGCACCAAGCATGGCGCCAACAAGCTCGCGGAATACCTCGCCAAGCACGGCATCCCGTCGGCCGCAATCCACGGCAACAAGAGCCAGTCGGCGCGTACCCGCGCGCTGGCCGAATTCAAGGACGGTTCGCTGCCGGTGCTGGTCGCGACCGACATCGCCGCGCGCGGACTGGACATCGACCAGTTGCCGCATGTCGTGAACTTCGAACTGCCAAACGTTCCCGAAGACTACGTCCACCGCATCGGCCGCACCGGCCGCGCCGGCTCGAGCGGCGCAGCGGTGTCGTTCGTCGATTCGGAAGAGCGCCAGCACCTGACGGCCATCGAGCGGCTGATCAAGCGCACGATCGACCGCGAAGCGCTGCCGGCCTTCGCGATCGCGCCGGTCGACCCGAACGAGAGCGACGCCCGTCCCCCGCGGCCCCAGCCGCGTCAGCCGTCGCGACACAACGACGCGAACGCGCCGCGCCAGGCACGCACCGACCGCCCCGCCGGCCGGCAGGCGGCCCACCCGTCGTCGGCCCGTGCTCCCACCCGGCCGCGCGACGCCGACAATTTCGGCAATCGCGCCCCGCGCAGCGAGGTCGAGGCTAACCGCACACGTCCCGACGCGGACGGCAACCGGGCGCCGCGCAACGCCGGGCCGAACGGCGCGCCACGCGGTGGTGACAGCGCCCGCCCGACGCCGCGCCCCGACGGCAACCGTCGCCCGCAACCGCGTCCGGCACTCTTCAACGCCAAGACGGACGATCGCAACCGCTGACGCTCCGATCGCGGCGCAGGGGTTTTCAGCCTCGCCGCGTGCCGACCAGCTTTTGATAAAGACCACCGAAGCAGGTGGTCTTTGTCCATTCGAAGCCGGCCGAGCGCGCCGACCGCGACTCGATGGCGGCGCCGAAAAGCGATTCCGCATAAGGCTCGAACCTGCGGAATACCAGCGACATCACTGGGCGCAGCGGATGCCAGCCGTGCGGCCGGTGGTAATCGACGAACACGATCCTGCCGCCGGGCCGCACTGCCGCGAGCAGGTTGTCGACGATTGGGTAGCGCTCGGCCTCCGGCACCTCGTGCAGCAGGAAGAAACAGCACACCCCGTCGTACGCGTCGGCAACGACGCAGCCGGACATGGAAAGATCCGCCTGCCATACCCTCGCCTGCCGGAAACCCGCAAGCTTGCGGCGCGCGTTCGCGACCTGCAACGCGGCGACGTCGACGACATCGAGCGCGCCCAGTGCACCGACGCGCTGCGCGAGCAGCACCGAAAATCCGCCATACACGCAGGCCGCCTGCAGCACGCGCTGCCCGGGCGCGAACTCGGCGACCGCGTCGCGCATCAGCCGATTCGCGTTCCCCCACAGAATCGCCGAGACGACGCCAGGCCGATCGAGCCAGCGCAGCGTGCGCGGGTCGAGATAAGCCCAAGTGTATGCGTGGCGAAGATAGGCGGGTATCGCAACGTCACGGGCCGCGAGAGGCCCCGGGACGTGCAGCGCGGCGTCGGCGGGATTCGGTTCCATGCCCGCAAGCATAATCGAAGCCTGCCTGTTCACCGTTACCAACCACCCACTTCGGCGGATTGAATACCCTGACCCGCCTGGCGAGCCGCCGCCCGGCATGAGCGCGCGCTGCTCATGCAGCAAAGCCGCTGCTGCCCGCGAATCGTCAGAGCGGCTCCGGGTCAAATGTCATTGACATCGTCAGCAGCGACTCGTAAATTGCATTTGCCATATGGCATGAACCCGCCTGGAGGTACCCACGTGAACAAACTGCTCCGTTCGCTGCTCTTCGCCCTCGCCCTGTCGCCACTGGTGGCGCTCGCCGAGGCGCCGGTCGACGTCAACACCGCCGATGCCGCCGCTCTCGAGACGGTCAAGGGAATCGGGCCGGCGAGGGCCAAGGCGATCATCGAATACCGCAAGGCGAACGGGGCCTTCGCGAGCGTCGACGATCTGACGAAAGTGCCTGGAATCGGGGATAAATCGGTCACCCAGTTGCGTGAGCAACTCACCGTAGGCAGCGCGAAAAAGCAGGTCGCGAAGTCGAAATAGCCTTTGCGCACCTTCGGCCGGCGGCATCCTCCGACGCAGCCGGCCGTTCAACTCCGGGGCTGGCGCGCGTTGTCAAAAGAAACGGAGCCGGCTCACCACAACGAGCGCGTGTCGAGCCACACCACTTGCGCACCGCGGCGCCTGGCTTCACGGTACAGGTGCGCAGTGCCGCCAGCCCCGTCCGCCCCGCCGCCGTTCCACAGGCACAGGAAGCGCAGCCTATCCGCCCCCCAATGGAGGGCGATGTCGAGCGACCACAGATTGCAGCGCTCGCAGGGGCCGGCGCCTTCGGGAACCACGAGGTGCGCAAGCGTGATCGGCCGCACCGGCATGACCAGCGGCGGCGAAGTGAGGCCGGCCTTCAATGCCTGGTAGCGCTCCCGCCAGCGCTCGCCGTCGACCGACGGCAGGATCTTGCATTCGACGAACTGCGCCTCGTCGAGCGGCAGCAGGATCTGCAGGTGCAGGCCGCGGGCGCGGCACGCTTCCAGAAACAGGATGTCGCCGCCGCTCGCCCCCTGCGCCAGCGCCAGATCGCCCGCGCCGGCCTCCCACGCGTCGAGCGCCTCCGCCATGCATCGTGCCGCGACGGCTTCCTGGCCGGCCGGGAAACGTGGCGTACGCCGGCCGGGCGTGTCGATGCGGTGGCCGCTGAACAGAAAAACCCGGCGCGGCACGAAAGGCAACGCAAGGGGAGAACTGGCCGTCACTTCAATTTCCTCGACATCGGTTTTTTCGAATTACCACGAGATCCGCAGACCACGGGACGGATACAGCATCCATGAGCAAGGGTGCAGATCGTCACGCGGGCGGCAGCGGAAAGAAACGCCCCGCACGGTCCTGCAGTTTCCGCCGAAATCCATGCAGCATACGCAGGAAGATCCAGTGCGGAGGTCAGGATCGATGGCGCTGACAGAACGGCGACAATCTACCAGACCTCGCGAACGAGCGCTGCGGGGCACGGCCGGCGTGCGCCTGTATAATGGCCGCCATTTTCAATCGCAATCGGCAGTATCGGGGATTTTATGGCGGGTCATTCCAAGTGGGCCAACATCCAGCACCGCAAGGGTCGTCAGGACGCCAAGCGGGGCAAGGTATTCACCAAGCTGATCAAGGAGATCACCGTCGCCGCGCGCATGGGCGGGGGCGATCCAAACTTCAACCCGCGCCTGCGCCTGGCGGTCGACAAGGCCAAGGCCGAGAACATGCCCGGCGAGAACATCGACCGCGCGATCAAGCGCGGCACCGGTGAGCTCGACGGCGTCAGCTACGAGGAAGCACGCTACGAGGGCTACGGCATCGCCGGCGCAGCGGTGATGGTCGATTGCCTCACCGACAACAAGACGCGCACCGTCGCCGACGTGCGCCACGCGTTCTCGAAATACGGCGGCAACATGGGCACCGACGGCTGCGTCGCGTTCCAGTTCAAGCACTGCGGCCAGTTGATGTTCGCGCCGGGCACGAGCGAGGACGCGCTGATGGAAGCGGCGCTCGAGGCCGGCGCCGAGGACGTCGTCACCAACGACGACGGTTCGATCGAAGTCATCACGGCGCCGTACGAGTACTCGAACGTCAAGGATGCGCTCGAGAAGACCGGCTTCAGGGCCGAATTCGGCGAAGTCACGATGAAGCCACAGAACGAAACCGAACTCTCCGGCGACGACGCCGAGCGGATGCAGAAACTGCTCGATGCGCTGGAATCGCTCGACGACGTCCAGGAAGTATATACGTCCGCCGTAATGGACGAATAAGGCGCCGCACCGCCCGCGACAAACCGCCCGCCGGGCGGTTTTTTTTCGTCAATGTTTGAACTCAAACAAATTGATGACCGGTAAGATTGCGTGCTTCTGCCATTTTCCATCTCGCGCGAGCCGCCCGCTGACCGATGCCGACCCTGCCGCCCTCCCTCACCGCCGCCGCCCCGCTGCTGTTCGTGCTCCTATGGAGCACCGGCTTCATCGGCGCGAAGTTCGGTCTGCCCTATGCCGAGCCGCTGACCTTTCTTTCCGCCCGCTACGGGCTGGTGATCGCGCTGATGGCGGTGCTGGCACTCGCCACCCGCGCGCGCTGGCCGAGCAACTGGCGCCAGGCGGTGCATATCGGCGTTGCCGGCCTGCTCGTGCATGCCACCTATCTCGGCGGCGTCTTCATGACGCTGCACCGCGGGCTGCCGACCGGGGTCGCGGCGCTCGTCGTTGGCATGCAGCCGCTGCTCACCGCGCTCGGCGCCGGCTGGCTGCTCGGCGAACGCGTCAGCGCCCGGCAATGGGCAGGACTCGCGCTCGGCTTCATCGGCGTCACGCTGGTCGTCAGCAACAAGGTCGCGTTCGGCAACGGGTCGTCCGCAGAGCTCGGCTGGATGCTCGCCCCGGCGCTGGCCGCCCTCGCCGGCATCACCGCCGGCACGCTGTACCAGAAGCGCTTCTGCCCATCCTTCGACCTGCGCACCGGCTCGGTCATCCAGTTCGTGCCGTGCCTGCTCGTCACCGCGTACTTCGCGAGCCGCACCGAGACGATGCAGATCGACTGGAGCGGCGAGTTCGTGTTTGCGATGCTGTGGCTGGTGCTGGTGCTGTCGCTCGGCGCGATCAGCCTGCTGAACCTGCTGATCCGCAGCGGCAGCGCGGTCAACGTCGCGAGCCTGTTCTACCTCACGCCGCCGACGACCGCGCTGATGGCCTGGCTGCTGTTCGGCGAGACGCTGACCGGGTTCGCGCTCGCCGGCATGGTGATCGCCGTGTCGGGCGTGTGGCTCGCGCGCAAGGTCTGAACACGGTTCAATCGCGCTCCGGACCGCAGTCGCGGCTCTGCGCCGACCGGGGCGCAACATGCTCCGCGGCGGACAGCGCGGGACTTCCGCCCCCGCCGACGAACAGGCTGCCGAGCCAGGCGGCGAACAGCAGCAGCGCGAGCTTCACCATCAGCCAGCCGGCGCTCTCCTGCTGGTCGACGAGGTAGCTGTTGCACACCCGCAGCGGCGCGGCGATGTACAGCCAGCCGAGCACCGCGAGCATGCTGATGAAGTTGGTCCAGACGAAGCCGCGGCCGATCGGTCCGAGCCGGCGCCACGCAAGCGCGAGCGGCAGCCCGACGAGCGCCGGCAGGCTGACGAACTTCGCCGCCTCGACAGTCGGGCTCGCGAGCGCATCGTCGAGCGCACGCGGCAACATCCACCAGGTCGATGCGAAGACCGCCAGCACGACGTACGGCACCGCACCGCCGCCCGCGGCGAGCAGGCGCTCCTGCCGCTGTTCCGGCAGCAGGCGGCAGGCGACGAAGCCGATCGCGGCGAGAAGCGGAATCTGCACCAGCATGTGGCCGCTCATCGTCGCTTCGAGCGATGTCCGCAGCGGCGGCGCCGCGAGCAGCAGGTACAGCGCGCCGAGCACGCGGAGCCCGACTTGCGGACGGGCGAGCGCGGCGATCACAGCGCCTCCGCGAGCTTCTGGGCAAACTGGAGCGGCGCCTCGAGATCGCTGATTTCGACGAGCCGCCCGTCGCGGGCGACGAGGTGGATCGCGGCGTTGTGCTCGAACCCGCCGAAGCGGTCCGCGATCACGACGACGCCGAAGGCCTCCAGCAGCGCCTGCAGCTGCGCTGCGTCACGCACTCGCGCGATGCGCCAGTGCTCGCCGTCGGCGCCATGACCGCTGCCGTAGGCTTTGAGGCTCGCCGGATCGTCGCGCTCGGGGTCGAAGCTGATGCTCAGCAGCGCGACCTCACGTCCGAGGGCGTCGGGCGGCACACGATCGCGGATCTGTTTGAACGCCATGCCGAGGCTGCGGCAGATCGTCGTGCAGCGCGTGTAGATGAACTCGACCGCGAGCAAGCGCCCGCGGTAATCGTCGAGCCGGAAGACACGGCCGTCCTGGTCTTCGAGGACGGCCGCAGGCAGCGGGCGCGGCGCGCGCAGGATGTCGGCCCGGCGGGCGGTTTCAGCAGTAAAAGCGCTGAAACCGTCAGTTCCCCACCAGAAGGCGCCGGTGCCGAGAACGGTCACCAGCACCGTCAGGACGACGCTGCGCACGGCCGCACTCATCGACCCGGACTCATGCGGTGACGCTGCGCGCGACCGGAGCGCGCTGGTAGTCGTGGCGCGCTAGCCCGATGCGGGCGAAGAAGCGCCCGATGAACACCAGCGACGAGGCGATCACGAGCACTGCGAACACCGACGCGACGCGGTCGTACGGCACCCATTCGGGCAGGTGGGCAGCGTAGCGGCGCGCGACGCTTTCCTTGCCGGAATACAGGAAGCTCATCGTGAAACCGAGCACCGACGACGTGAAGAGCCAGAACGCGATGCGGTCGATCAGATGATCGTCGTGCTCGTGGCTCGGCTTGCCGAGGTAGTACATGAAGCCGAACACCATCGTCACCATGCCGAGCAGCAGGTAGGTGTGGAAGTGGCCGGGCACCCACAGCGTGTTGTGCATCACGTAGTTGACGGTGATCGTGCCGTCGATGAACGCCGGCATCGCTCCCGCCGCCCAGCCGAACAGCGACAGGAACAGCAGCTTCGACGCCATGTCCCAGCGGATGCCGGAACGATAGACGATCATCAGCGCGCCGTAGCCGGTGACGACGAGGATCGGCACAGTGTTCAGGTAGCCGATGATATGGCCCATGACGAGCATCCATTTCGGGAACGCGAAGTCCATCAGCAGGTGGTGCGGGAAGATGAACATCACCATCAGCGTCGACGCGGTCCAGGATGCGAGGAACACCTTGTTCGCCTTCCACGGGCGCTGCGTGTAGCGCGGCAGGATCTCGTAGACGCCGATCACGGCCATGTAGATCGTCGCGTTGATGAAGATGTGGCCGAAGAAGTAGATCATCCCCTTCGCGAGCAGCGGGTCGATGTCGAAGCCCGGCACGTAGAGGTTCACCAGCATCATTGTCAGGATGCTCGCGCCGACGACCAGGCCGATGACGTTGACGACCGTGACCATCGCGCTCGCGACCACGGTCGGCGGCGGCGCCTTGCCGTCGTCGTGGCCGAAGAGCTGCGGCCAGCCGAGCGCGCGAGAGAAGTTGCCGTAGCGCGCGACGAGCGCACGCGCGATGTCGAGGTGCAGCAGCAGGAAACCGACGCCGATGACAAGCAGCCCGCCCATGAAGAGCGCCGCCGCGCCGGGGCTCCACAAGCCCATCGACTTGCCGGGCAGCGGGTAGAGGAACGTCCACGCGCCGTGGAAATGCCCGAGCAACACGCTGCCGAGGATCATCACGACGCCGGCGAGGAACAATACAAGGTTCGCGACGAAGATGCGCGCCGACAGGTCGACGTACTGGCGCAGGAAGTGCCACATGACCGACGCACCGGCGATCGCCGCGATGCCGACCATGCCGGCGCCGTGCAAGGTCATCAGTTCGTAAAAGCGGATCGCGCCGATCGAGATCCACTGCGCCTGCTCGAGCCGCATCAGCAGACCGAAGACCATCATCAGCAGCAGCACGACAGCCGATGTCGCCAGGTAGGCCAGCACGCCGGCCTTCGCTCCCTGGTCGGGAATATGTTCGTATTTGTAGGTCGCCACGTTCGTCTCCTCCGTTACTGAGCGCCGACCCGGATTTCGGTCAACATGTTGTGGTGCGCGAGGCCGCAGTACTCCATGCACAGGATCTTGTACGTCCCTTCCTCGCTGAAGGTGTGACGCAGCGTGTTGGTGTAGCCGGGCATTGCCTGCGTCTGCGCGACCAGATGCAGGTTCGCGTCGTAAATGCCGAAGCCGTGATTGACATCGGCGCTGGTGACGCGGAACTCGACCGGCTGGCCGACAGCGAACTGGTCCTGGCTGAGTTCCCAGCGCCACTGGTAGCCTGTCGCGTCGACGACCTGCACCGGGCCTGCCCCGGTGTTAGCCCGCGCCGCGTCGTACGGCAGTTCGAACAGCGTGTAGATCATCGCCGGGCCGAACACCAGCACCAGGCCCCAGAAAAGGCGCGAGCGCAGGCGATAGGCGCTTTTTTGCAGCGGCGAATAGTCTTCCTGGCGCCGCCCGGAATTGATGGCGACAAAGGCAAAGCCGAACGCAACGAGTGCCATCAGCACGAGCGATATTTGCCAAGCGATTGGTTGCACGGTGGATTCTCCTGTCATGCGATCGTCTTCGGGACAAGCCGTCCCCCTTGTAATTCTCCTAGCCAACACTGTGCCACATCTGGCAAATCGTTGATCACAATCATTTTTCACGCAGCGCTTAGCTGCTGGAATGTAGGGGAGGAGAAACTGAACGTTCGCTCTGGACGTTCAGTCTGAACAAAAGGAGGATTCAGATGCCGAGTCTGGCAACCCTGCGAGTATTTCTCGACAGCCTCGAAGAAGGCGTGCTGTTTCTCGATCGGGCGCGCCGCGTCCTCGAGATGAACAGCGCAGCCGCGCGGATGATCGGACATGACAACCGGCGCCTCGTCGACGAACTGTGCCCGACGCTGTTCGAAGGCACCGAGTGTGCCCGCGCCTGCGTGGCACGCGGAGAATGTTCCCTCACCCCGACGAAGGGCGAGGACAAGGTCCAGGACATCGTTGTGCGCTCGCCCACGGGCGTCGACATTCCGCTGCGCATGTGGGCGATGCTGCTACCGCCGAACGATTCCGGGCTGTACTGCGCGATCGTGCTGCGCGACCGCTCGCGCGAACTCGAACTCGAAGCCGAGGTGCGCGACCGCTGGCAGCTCGGCGGACTGACCGGGCGCAGCCGCGCGATGCAGGACCTCTACCAGAAAGTGCTGCGCGTCGCGGCAAGTGAAGCCAACGTGCTGATCACCGGCGAAAGCGGCGTCGGCAAGGAACTGGTTGCACGCGCACTGCACGACAATTCGACGCGCGCAAAAGGCCCCTACGTCGCCGTGCATTGCGCTTCGCTGCCGGAAAACCTCGAGGAATCGGAACTCTTCGGCCATGCCAAAGGCTCGTTTTCCGGGGCGACCGGCGCCCGCCTGGGCCGCTTCGAAGCGGCCAACGGCGGCACTCTGCTGCTCGACGAGATCGGCGAGATTTCTCCGGCAACACAGACCCGGTTGCTGCGCGTGCTGCAGGAGCGCGAAATCGTGCGCGTCGGCGAGAACCATCCGCGCAAGGTCGATGTGCGCGTCGTCGCTGCGACCCATCGCGACCTCGCCGGGATGGTCGGCCGCGGCGAGTTCCGCGAGGATCTGTATTACCGCCTGCACGTGCTGCCGCTGCACGTGCCGGCGCTGCGCGAGCGCCGCGAGGACATCGCGCTGCTCGCGAGCCGCCTGCTCGGCGAACTCGGCGAACGCTACCGCCGGCCCGACCTGCGGCTGTCGCCGGAGGCGATCGTGGCGATGGAGTCCTTCAGCTGGCCGGGCAACGTGCGGCAGCTGTTCAACGCGCTCGAATATGCCGTCGTCAATTCCGACGGCGCGACGATCCTGCCGCGGCATCTGCTGCCCGAAGTCGTGGCGCCCGTCGAGTCGACACGCGAGGCGCTGCTGCCACTACCGCTGACGCGCTACTACGCGACGCACGTGACGCCGGACGAGGAGCAGGCGCAGATCCGGCGCATGCTCGAGCAGTGCGGCGGCAACCGGGCGGAAGCCGCGCGCCGGCTCGGCATGTCGCGCACGACCTTGTGGAAGCGGCTCAACCGGAGCTGAGCGGCCCGTGACGGCAGGTGCCGCGGACTCACGGAAGGACACCCGTCACTGCCCCGCTTGGGCCGGAGTGCGGAACACCCGGTCCCAGAACGACGTCACGGTGCCGAACGCGACACGCTCGTTCACGTAGTGGTGGAAGTCGTGCTCGCGCCGGCGGCGCTCGAACCACCCTCCGCGCACGCCGCCGCTGCCGCAATGCAGGCCGTGATGCGTCGCCTCCTGCGCCATGTGGCCGACGAGCAGGCCGAACGCGACGCCGCCCGCAAACGCACGGTCCGCGATCAGCAACGCGGGGACCGCGACCAGGGCCGCGACGAGCAGCACGTCGTAGACCAGCGGGATGCGCATCGGCACATCGGGAAAGCGGTGATGCTCCACGTGCCAGCTGCGGAAAGGCTCGACGTGATGCAGCACGAGACGGTGCAGCAGGTATTCGACCAGCGTCCAGGACAGCAGGCCCGCCGCCGCTGCCGGCGCCAGCAGGTACCACGGGGCCCGCCACGCGATCAGCTCGAGCCCCGCAATCACGAACGCGCCCGCGAGCGGAAGGCCGAGCGAATACGGAAATTCGACTGCGGCGAGGCGCCGACGTCCCGACATCTTCACGCCTCCGCGACGATCTTCCAGACGTACATCAGGCTCGCCTCGGAGAACGTGCGCCCGGTCTCCTCGTCGCGCCACCATGCCGTTTCGCGGCGATCCAGCCCGAGAAAACTCCAGCGCCGCAACTCGCCGCTGCACAGCTCGATCACATACACCCGGTCCACTTGCGGAGTCATCGTTCCTCGTCCCTCATCACGGCTGACCGCCGCACGACCACCGAAGTTCATGGCAGCCCGCAACCGTCCCCCGCGAGGCTGGCGCTTGCCCGGCGGCAAGCGCCTCAGGTGGCCGTATTCGGCCGTATTCAGAAGCCGACGCTGAGCCCGACGCGCAGCGCGTACGCCCGGACGTCATCCTGATCGATGCGCGCCGTCAGCGCTACATTCCCGGCCAGCGCCGGCGAGAACCTGGCGCCGACGCCGAGCGTTGCCGTGCCATAGGTACGCCCGGCTTCGAACGCGGGCAGGCCGAAGCCGTTGGCGGGCAGCGACGCGAGCCGCGCGCGCACGTCGCGGTCCGCATCCTCGAAGTCGTGGTCGAGCGTCACGCGCGCATACGGCAGGTAGCGGCCGAGATCGTACGCCGCCTGATAGCCGACGCTGCCGAGCTGCGATTCACGCTCCTGGCTGCGAAAAATCATCGCGGTCGAAGCGAGGCCGCGCTCGGCAAAGCCATCGACCCGGACGCGCTGGAAATGCAGGCTCGCGATCGGGCCGTGCATCAGTGCGCCGGCAGCGAAATCGTAGCCGGCGAGCACGCCGAGCGACACGCTGGAGCCGGAAGTCGAACCGTTCATCGCGCGCCGGTGGCTGCCGAGCGTGACGACCCGCTTGATGTCGTAATCCAGATCGCCGGCCGCTCCGACGAGCATCGCATGCGCGCCGCCGTTGCGGTAGCCGGCGTAGAGCGCGAGGGTCTGCTCATCCTGCTCGTAACCGCCGCGGTTGCGCGAGAAGTCCGCGTCGAGCGTGGCGAGGCCGAGCGCGGCGCCAACGACGACGTTCGACGACAGTCGCCAGTCGACGCCCAGCGCGAAGTCGTGTGGATCGCCGCTCGCGCCCGGCGACGCGGCCCCCGACGAGAACCTCAATTGCCCGCCGCCGGCTCTGGCCCACACTTTCGGCCCCGCGTGCGGCGCCCGGGCGCCGAGCATCGTCTGGTCCTGGATCGTCGCGAACAGCGCCGCGCGCGAATGCAGCGGCGACTCGGCGAGCAGCGATATCACATGCGGCGCCGACAGGACGCCGAGCGCATAGTCGCTGATGACGCGGTGACCGGCCGTCGTCGGATGCACGCCGTCGGCGAACAGGAAGCTCTGCTCAGCGCCGGGAACGACGAAATTCGCCGCGGCGCAAACGAGCGACGCGGTCGCACCGCAGGCCGGCACGACCGCGTTGGCGAATCCGTAGGCCGCCGGGTCCGCGCCGACTTCCTGCAGCAGCGTGAAGGTGTCGAGCGGAATCACCTCGACGCCTGCGGCCGCAACGCCGCCGAACAGCGTCTGGTTATACGCGCCGGCCAGCGCGGTGATTCCGGCCGCATTGGCCGGGCCGACCGCGGCGCCGAACGGCGTCGCGCCGATGTCGGGGAGCGTCGCGACGAGGATGTAACGAGCCCCCGCCGCCTTCAGGCGCGCGATCTCGCCGACGAGCTGCGTTGCGGTCGTGGCGATGTAGCCCGCCGGATCGGCCGCCTCCGGCTTCATCGGGTCGATCGCGCGAAACAGGTCGTTGCCCCCGGCCCATACCGAATACAGCGCGTCCGGGTCCGCGCTCCCGGCACCGGCGAGGAACGCCGAAACCTGGTCACGGACCGGAACGGCCGCGGCAGTCAGCGGATTCGTGTCGGGGACGCCCGGCTGCAGGGTCACGCGCGCTCCGCCCTGCGCGAAATTGCTGCCGCCGGCCGTCGCGGGCGTCGCGTTGGTGCCGAGCTCGGCGGCAAGGTTCTCGGTCCACACCGGCCCCGGGTTCGTCGTGAATCGCCCGCTGCCCGGGGGCAGGAACGGCGCGAAGCTGCCGGCGTCACTGAGACTGTCGCCGAAGAAAACGGTGTCGCTGAAGTCGGCAGCGGCCGCGACGCTGAACAGCGTCGCGGCCGCCGAGCCAAGCAGGGTACGTGCGAGCATGAGGCTTCTCCTGGCCATGGAATTCAAGCATAGAACATGCTCTTCGCATAGCCGGAAAAGAAGCGATGCACGAGCGGGTCGCTCCGCGCGGCGTCCGCGCTGCAACCAGTTCGCGTCCGCCCATCGCCGGGTCGAGCGCCGGGTCGGGATGGCCCGTAGAATGCACGGCATGAAAAGCGCTTCCACCGTCGTTGCCACCCGCATTCTCGGACTCGATCCGGGGCTGCGCATCACCGGCTTCGGCGTCATCGACAAGCTCGGCAACCAGCTGCGCTACGTTGCGAGCGGCTGCATCCGGACCCGCGACGGCGAGCTGCCCGGACGGCTGAAGACGCTGCTCGACGGCGTGCGCGAAGTCGTCGCGGCCTACACCCCCGACCAGGTCGCGGTCGAGAAAGTGTTCGTCAACGTCAATCCGCAATCGACGCTGCTGCTCGGCCAGGCGCGCGGCGCGGTGATCTGCGGCGCCGTGTCGTGTGACCTGCCGGTGCATGAATACACCGCACTGCAGGTCAAGCAGGCGGTCGTCGGCTACGGCAAGGCGGCCAAGGAGCAGGTCCAGCACATGGTGCAGCGGCTGCTCGCGCTCGACGGTAGCCCGAGCCCGGATGCCGCCGACGCGCTCGCGTGCGCGATCTGTCACGCGCACGGCGGCCAGGGCACGCCGGGCGGGCTCGTCGGGCGGCGTCGCGCCGGGCGCATCCTCGTCGCGCCGGACCTCGGCTGACGCCGCCCGCTGTTCGCGGCCATCGGTCGGCGCCCCGGCGCATCGTGCCGCCCTGTTGCCGCGCGCCGCATGGCGTTCAGCTTTTCGGCAGCCGCCCCATCAGGAAGAACTCGTCGTTCGGCCGCATGCTCGAGAGGTTCGCGAGGCGGTTACTCATCGCGAAGAAAGCCGCGATCGCGCCGATGTCCCAGATCTCGTCGTCACTGAAACCCTGGGTGCGCAGCGCGGCGAGATCAGCATCATCGACTTCGGCCGAAGCGAGCGCGACTTTCATCGCGAAGTCGAGCATCGCGCGCTGGCGCGGCGTGATCTCGGCCTTGCGGTAGTTCGTCGCGACCTGATCGGCGACGCGCGGGTTCTTCGCGCGGATGCGCAGGATCGCGCCGTGCGCGACGACGCAGTACAGGCAGCCGTTGGCCCCCGAGGTCGCGACGACGATCATCTCGCGCTCGGCCTTCGTCAGGCCTTCGTTCTTCTCCATCAGCGCGTCGTGATACGCAAAGAAGGCGCGGAACTCGTCGGGCCGGTGCGCGAGTGCGAGGAAGACGTTCGGCACGAAACCGGCTTTCTCCTGCACCGCGAGGATTTTCCCGCGCACGTCGTCGGGCAGGTCCTTCAGTTCGGGCACCGGGAAGCGGCTGATGGGACGGTCGGTCATGGGCATTTCCTTTTGACAGCGGGTTGAAAAAAACGGCCAGGGGGCGATGTGCTCAACGGTTGACGTCGACGATCAGCCGCCCGCGCACCTGGCCGGCGAGCAACTCGCCGGAGAGCCGGATCACCTCGGCGAGGCCGACTTCGTGCGAGATCAGGTCGAGATGGGCCGGATCGAGATCGCGAGCGAGCCGCTGCCACGCTTCCAGGCGCTCCGGCCGCGGGCAATAGACGCTGTCGACGCCGACGAGCGTGACGCCGCGCAGGATGAACGGCGCAACCGTCGCAGGGAAGTCCATGCCCTGCGCGAGGCCGCACGCGGCAACGACGCCACGGTACTTCATGCTCGCGCAGACGTTCGCGAGGGTGTGACTGCCGACCGTGTCGACGGCGCCGGCCCAGCGTTCCTTCGCCAGCGGCTTGCCCGGCATCGAGAACTGCGCCCGGTCGATAATCTCGGCGGCGCCGAGCGCCTTCAGGTACTCCGCCTCGTTCGGCCGGCCGGTCGAGGCGACGACGCGGTAGCCGAGCTTCGCGAGCAGCGACACCGCGACGCTGCCGACCCCGCCGTTCGCCCCGGTGACCAGCACCTCGCCCTTGTCCGGCGTCACGCCGTGCCGTTCGAGCGCCATCACGCACAGCATCGCGGTGTAACCGGCGGTGCCGATCGCCATCGCCTGTTTCGGCGAGAACGCCGCCGGCAGCGGCACCAGCCAGTCGCCGCTGAGCCGCGCCTTCTGCGCGAGCCCGCCCCAGTGTCCTTCGCCGACGCCCCAGCCGTTGAGCACGACGATATCGCCGGCCCGGCACTCCGGATGCGAGCTGTGCTCGACGGTGCCGGCCAGGTCGATGCCGGGGACCATCGGGAACTTGCGCACGACCGGCCCCTTGCCGGTGATCGCGAGCGCGTCCTTGTAGTTCAGCGTCGAATAGGCGACCCGCACCGTCACGTCGCCGTCGGGCAGGCGCGCGTCATCGACATCGGTCAGCGTTGCCCGATAGCCGGCGTCGTCTTTCTCGATCAGTACCGCCTTGAACATGATGCCTCCTCTCGATTGAAGTCCGCTGCGCAACGGACAGGAAAATGGCTGCCGCGCCACGATAACGCTCCCCTTGACGCGGGCAAGCGGCCAATTGGACGTCGAACGCCGATTGCCGTTCGGCACCGTCGCGCTTCCACCTGTTACTGGCCGCTCGCCCCGGCGGGCGCGGGAATGCGGTCCCGCAGCAGGCGCGCCGCGACCAGCCCGTTGATCAGGCCGAACAGCGTCGCCGCCGCGGCAAACACCGGCACGAGATAGAACACGCCGTCGTGCGGCACGAGCCACACGCGCGCGAGCGCGAGCTGCCCGCCGATGTGCGCGAACGCGGCGAACACGCTGAGGCTCACCGGGCCGAACCAGCGCCGCGGCAGGTGCTTCGTCACACCCAGCGTCGCGAGGCTCGTCAGCGAGCCGGCGAGGCTGAGGAAGAATCCCGGGGCGAACAGCTGCCCGAGCAGCAGGCTGCTCGCGAACACGCGCAGCAGCCCGACCCACACCGCATCGCGCCAGCCCCAGCGCAACAGCACGATCAGGATCACGATGTTCCCGAGCCCCGGCTTGACTCCTGGCAGCGGCAGTGGAATCGCGGCTTCGGCGACCGTCAGCACGATCGCCGCGGTCGCCAGCCGCGCGATACGCCGGTCGTCCGCGCTCGGATGAATCTCGATGGTTGAAGGTGCCGGATGCGCCAAAACCTTCGCTCCTGAAGGAAGTCGGATGGATCAGATATTCGAAGACGTGCTGGTGCTGCGGCAAGTGCCCGGTCGTCTTCGCCAGGCACGGCCAGCCGACCCGGACGCGGGTGCGCGTGACGTGGGGGCGGCTCGATGCTGCAGCGAATATCGAGAAGCGTAACCCACCATGGGAGTGGATCACAGGTTCCAGTCCCTGATCGCCTCGGCGCTGCGCCGCGCCTCGACATAGCGCACCAGCGCCCGCGTACCGCGCGCGCAGTCGCGGAACACGCAGACGCCCTGGTCCATCAGGCGTTCTGCCATCGCGTCGTAGAGACTCCCGCCATCAACGATGCCGACGATCGGCTTGTCGTTGCGCTCGACGATCGCCGGCATCAGGTGCACCGTGCCTTTCCGATCACCCAGGTCGAAACCGGGTCGCAACGCACTCGCCTCCAGCCCGCGTACCGATGGCGCGGTCGGGTCGAGCCCGACGACGACGGCGTCGACGTTCGGGTCCTGGGCCAGGGCCTCGGCGATCTGCAGGTGCGCTTCGTCGTCGGCGCCCGGGTTGATGTCGATCGGGTTGCGGATCTCGACCAGCGCGTCGAGGCGCTTGGCTGCAAGAATCTCGCCCAGGCGCGTGACCGTGCTTTCGTCGAGCTCGGCCATTTCCATCGAGAAGGTGTCCGACCCGGTCGCGTCGGCGATCGCCACGGCGCCGGAACCGGCACCACTGAGACCGGCCAGGCGGTGGCCGCCGATCTTCTTGTGATGCAGCGCGCCCGCCATGTAGAGGAGATCGTCGAAGGTGCTGAAGTCTTCGGCCACCATCGCCCCGGCGTGCCGGACCACCGACTCGAACAGCACCGGATCGCCTGCGACCGATGCAGTATGACCCATCACGCCCGCCATGCCGGCCGGGGTCTTGCCCGATTTGTAGACGACGACCTGCTTGCCGTTGAGCACCGCGCGGCGCACCGCCCGGGCGAAATCTAGTCCGTCCAGCTCCTTGAACCCCTCGACATAGATCCCGATCGTCTCGATTTCCGGGCGCCCGGCGAAATAGCTCAGCATGTCGCCGTGCGTGAGGTCGGTCTGGTTGCCGAGCGCCACCATGTAGCGCGGGTCCAGCCACGGATTCATCGTCAGCCGGACGACCATGAACGCGCCGCTCTGGCTGATCAGCACCGACGTTCGTTCGGCCGTGTTGCGCGGCTTCGGCATGCGCTCCTTGGGGATGAACCAGGAATCGTACGACCCGGGATGCGACACGACGCCGAGACAGTTGGCGCCGACGAAGATCGGGCCGCCGTCGGCGCGCGCATGAGCGGCGTTGATCCGCGCCGCGAGGGCCGCGGCCGGTTCCCGGCTCTTCTTCGTTTCGCCGAGGTCACCCGGGATCAGCATCACCGATTCGACTGCGCCGGTCTCGATGACCTCGTCGACGAGGTCGTACACCGCGCTCGCGGCGACCGCGACGATCAGCAGGTCGAGCTTGTGATCGAGCGCCTTGAGGCTTTCGACGCAACGCACCCCGTCGATCTCGGTCTCACCTGGACGGATGATCGTCACGCGCTCCGGGCTGCAGCCGCTCTTGAGCAGGTTGCCGAGGATCAGCCGGCCGAAGTTCATGCTGGTGGCCGACACTCCGATGATGCCGATCGAGTCGGGGTGGACCAGCTTGTCGATCTTGTGGATCGGGCGGGGGTTGCGCGGGGCCGACGGCGCGGCGAGTTCGCAGCGCGCCGAGCGGGCCACCAGCCGCTCGCCGACGTGCAGCGGATCGAGTTCCAGGCGGTTCACGACGACGCTCGCCTCCGCAGTGCCCGGTGCAAAGCGGCCGGCCAGCGCCAGCAAGCGCGCGAAGCAAACCCTGAGCTGGGCGTCCGGGACCGGTCGACCGCTGCGCGCGGCGAGCGTGGCGAGCTTCTGATAGACGATGGTGCGCTGGAACAGCGCGAGAAAATCGTCGGCGTCAGTCAGCTCGGCGATTGCCGACACGGCGGCACGGTCCTTCCTGAAATTGGCCTGATCGAGCTCGGCATCCAGCCCGCCGAGGCCGGCGCGAATGACGATGCCGAATTCGGCGGTGTTGTACAAGCCGATGCGCAGTTCGACGCCGGCCGGTCCGGCCGCGGCGCCGCCGCCAGCATCCATCTGTACGCCGAGGTCCGAGAGCAGGATGCCCAGTTCGGTGGCATCGAGCGCGTCGCGCCCGTCGGCGAGCACGTGCCGGAACATCGCCGCCATTTCGGGATTTGCCGGGACGCCGTCGCGGCGCGATTTCGATTCATTGTGCATGTAATGACTCCTTGTCGTTTCGATCAACCACGTGGCTCGGGAATCGCGGACCGGCCGCATGCTGTAGCGAGCGGGCCGCTTTGACGGTATGTCGCAGCCGTAGGGCGACGACATACGAATAGATAATTAATGAATGATCGTCCACTCATCAAAACACGTCAACAGCAGTTGACGACATGCGTACAACAGGCGCTGCCGTGCTGCGCGTGGCCGACCCTGCTCAGCTGAGGGATTCGGCGCCAACTATAGTGGACGCGTGTCCCAGCTATCAACGAACATCGACAACCTCACGCTGCCTGCCACCGGGCTGGCGCGTCATGGTCGGTTGTGTGCATATTTTGTCAATACTGGTTGACGTTGTGAAAGATTTCATCGAACATTTGTGAACGAATATTCATTCTTTATGTTCGGGCTCGGCCTGGCGTTACCGCGACCGTCGGCAGGTCCGGTATCGAGAATTTCGCGCATGCACGAGGAACTCGGCACGGGCCCCGGCGTGTATTACATCTGGGACAAGGGGTGAAGGCGGGGATGAAAGCGAAGACCTTGAAGGCGGGCGAGCGGATCGGGCCGCGGCAGCAGCACCACTGGGACTGGCGCGCGGCATCGAACTTCATTGCCGGAGGCGCCGGCGGCGGGCTGCTCGCCTTCGCCGCGCTGGCGAGCCTCGCGGGCATCGACGTTCGCGCCCTGCTGCTCGGCGGGATGGCGCTGATCGGTGCGGGGCTCACCTGCGTGTGGTTCGAGATCGGCAAGCCGTGGCGCGCGTTGAACGTCTATCGGCACCTGGCCACCTCGTGGATGACGCGGGAGGCGGCGGTGGCGCCGCTGGTGTTTGGCTGTGGCGCGCTTGCACTGCTCACCGGGCACAGCCTGTTCGTGCTGCTGACGGGCGTGTTCGGCGCCGCCTTCGTCTATGCCCAGGCACGCATCCTGTCGGCCGACAAGGGCATTCCGGCGTGGCGCCATCCGCGCTGCCGGCCGATGCTGGTCGCGACCGGTTTCGCTGAAGGCGCGGCGCTGGTGGCGGTGGCGTCGCCGTTCGTGATGACGAGCGCGGCGGGCCAGCTCGGCGTCGCCGCCGTGACGCTCGGGTTGCTGCTCGTGCGCGTGCTCGCGTGGCGCAGCTACCTCGCCGGCCTGCGCGCCGACGGGGCGCCGGAAGGCAGCCTGCGTGCGCTGGCGGCGGTCGACGGGCCGTTCCTCAAGTTCGGCAACCTGCTGGCGGCGGCCTTGCTACTGCTGGCGGCGCTCGGCGCGCCGCTGGCGGGCCTCGCGCTGATTCCGGCCGGACTGCTCGCGGTCGGCGGCGGCTGGCTCGTCAAATACACGCTGGTGCGCCGCGCCGCCTTCACGCAGGGCTTCGCGCTGCCGCACCTGCCGGTGCGCGGGCGCGGTCCGGCCGGCGCCGCGGTGAAACCGGGCTGGGGCGGGGCCAACTGACACAGCACGAATAGCAATCCGGTAGCACCCGAAGCAAACCACAAGGCGGGGCCAAGCCGTCCCGTCCCTGCGAGGCAGGAGGAGACAACATGTACGAAGTGCGATTCCATGGCCGGGGCGGCCAGGGTTCGGTGCTGGCGTCGGGCATTCTGGCCGCGGCGCTGGTCGAGGAAGGCAAATACGCGGTATCGATCCCGTCGTTCGGTTTCGAGCGGCGCGGCGCGCCGGTGGTGTCGTTCCTGCGCGCAAGCGAGCGCGAAATCCGCCAGCTCACCAATATCTACCACCCCGACTGCCTGATCTGCGTCGATCCGACGCTGACCCGCTCGGTCGACATCTTCGCCGGGCTGAAGCCGGGCGGCACGCTGGTACAGGCGACGCACAAGGCGCTTGGCGAGCTCGTGCTGCCCGACACGGTCGGGCGCGTCGGCCTGTGTGATGCGGTGAAGATCGCGATCGAGATCTTCCGCCGCCCGATCACCAACACCTTGATGCTCGGTGCGTTCGCGAAGACGACGGGGGTGGTGTCGCTCGACGCGTTGAAGCGCGCGCTCGAGGACTCGGACTTTCGCGACGCCGGGCTCGCGCAGAACATGACGGCGCTCGAGCGCGGCTACGCCGAGACGACCGTGCACACGATCGCAAGGAGGGCCGCCGCATGAGCCGGCATCAAAGCTATCCGCTGTTCAACCTCGAGCAGGCGAATGTCCCCGACGACCTGTGCCCGGTCGCGACCGACATCAGCCCGATGCTGCCCGGCGACTGGCGCAGCCAGCGCCCGGTCATCGACCGCGACAAATGCGTCAAATGCGCGGTGTGCTGGCTGTACTGCCCGGTGCAGTGCGTCGAGGAGCACGCCGCGTGGTTCGACTTCAACCTCAACACCTGCAAGGGCTGCGGCATCTGTGCGACCGAATGCCCGCAGCGCGCGATCACGATGATCGGGGAGGCCCAGTGAACATGAGCACCACCACGCTCGAAAAACCCGCCGTCGGCGCGCCGACGAAGCAGAAAGTGATGCTGTGCGAAGGCAACGAAGCGGCCGCGCTCGGCGTCGCGCTCGCGCGCCCCGACATGGTCGCGGTGTATCCGATCACGCCGCAGTCGTCCCTCGTCGAGCACGTCGCCAAGCTCATCGCCGACGGCAGGATGGACGCCGACATCGTGGACGCCGAAGGCGAGCACTCGGTGCTGTCGGTGCTGCAGGGAGGCGCCTTGGCCGGCGCGCGCACCTACACCGCGACCTGCGGGCCGGGGCTCGCGTTCATGTTCGAACCGTACTTTCGCACCTCCGGCATGCGCCTGCCGATCGTGATGTCGATCGTCACGCGCGACGGCATCACGCCGCAGTGCGTGTGGGGCGGGCACCAGGACGCGATGACGGTGCGCGAAGTCGGCTGGGTGCAGATCTACTGCGAGACGGTGCAGGAAGTGCTCGACACCACGGTGATGGCGTTCAGGATCGCCGAAGACCACGACGTCATGCTCCCCGTTAACATCTGCCTCGACGGCAACTACCTGTCGTACGGCACGTCACGCGTCGAGCTGCCCGAGCAATCGGACGTCGACGCGTTCATGGGGGCGAAGGACGTGAACTGGCACGTCGCGCTCGACCCGATGAAGCCCATGGCGGTCGATCCGCTCACTGGCGGCTCGGGCGGCAAGGGGCCGGCGACGTTCGTGCGCTATCGCAAGAGCCAGTGCCGCGGCATGCAGAACGCGCTGGGCGTCATCGAGGCCGTGCACGCCGAGTGGGCGAGCCGCTTCGGGCGCAGCTACGCGCCGCTCGTCGAGGAGTACCGCCTCGACGATGCCGAGTTCGCGATCATGACGCTCGGCAGCATGACGGGCGCGGCCAAGGACGCCGTGGATGAAGCGCGCGAAGCGGGCCGCAAGGTCGGCCTCATCAAGATCAAGACTTTCAGCCCGTTCCCGGTCGAGGCGTTGATGCGCGCCCTGTCGAAGGTGCGCGCGCTCGGTGTCGTCGACCGCTCGGTGGGCTTTCGCTGGAACTGCGGGCCGATGTACCAGGAAGTGCTCGGCGTGCTGTACCGCCTCGCGCGCGAGGCGGGCACGGTGCTGCCGGCGATGAGCTTCATCGGGGGCCTGGCGGGCGCGGACATCACGATTGGCCACTTTCACCGCGTCATCGACGCCACCGAGCGGCTGCTCGACGGGCCGGCGCCCAACGAGCCGGTGTGGCTCAACGAGAATGACTGAGGGCGGCAGAACCATGGAACCAGCAATGGAACACACCCAATACCTCGTCGTCGGCAGCAGCCACGCGGCGCTCGAGGCGATCAGCGCGATCCGCATGCATGACGCGACCGGCACCCTGACGGTGGTGACGCGCGACGCCCACCTGCCGTATTCGCCGACCGTGCTGCCCTACGTCGTGTCCGGAAAATCCGCGCCCGAGCGCGTGTTCCTCAGGGACGACGACTTCTTCGCCCGCAACGCGGTGAGCTACCGGCCGGGTGCGGGACTCGCCGCACTCGACGCGGACGCGAACACCGCGGAACTGGCCGACGGCACGCACCTCGCCTACGACAAGCTCTTGCTCGCCACCGGCACCTCGCCCGCGATCCCGCCGATCCCGGGCATCGACACCGTCGCCTACCACGTGCTGCGCACCCTCGACGACGCGCTCGGGCTGCGCGAGGCGATCGCGCAGTCGCGCCAGGCGGTGGTGCTCGGCGCGGGCCTCGTCGGCATGCACGCCGCGGAGAACCTCGTCAAGGCGGGCGCGAGCGTGACCATCGTCGAGATGAGCGACCAGCTCACCGCGGGCTACTTCGACAAAGTTGCCGCGCAGATGATCGAGCAGGCCTTTATCGACAACGGCGCGAAGATCCTGACCGGCAGCCGCGTCGTGCGCCTCGAGCCCTCATCGGTGGGTGCGCGCCTGACGCTCGCCAACGGCACGACGCTCGAAGCCGATCTCCTGCTCGTGGCGACCGGCGTCAAGCCGAACCTCGACTACCTCGACGGCAGCGGCGTCGCGTTCGAGCACGGCATCCTCGTCGACGACACGATGCGCACCAGTCGCCCGAACGTCTGGGCAGCGGGCGACTGCGCGCAGGCGAAGCATTTCTTCTCGCCGACGCCGCGCGTCAACGCCATCCTGCCTTCGGCCACCGAGCAGGGGCGCATCGCCGGCATGGCGATGGCGGGCGATGCGGGCATCCGTCCTTACGCGGGCGGCGTGCCACTCAACACCTACCACTTCTTCGGCCGGCATGCGATCTCGGTCGGCTCGAGCGAGGCGCCCGCAGGCAGTGAGGTCGTCACGCGCTTCGACGAAAAAACCGGGCGCTACCTGAAGGCGATCTTCCGCGACGGACGGCTCGCCGGCATCTTCGGGGTCAATGAATTCTTCGACGGCGGCATCATGGCGCAGCTGATCGTGCGGCGCATGGACCTCACGGCAGTCAAGGAGCGCCTGGTCGCCGACCCGCTCAAAGTCGGCCGTGAGCTGATGTCGAGGACGTGGCGCTAGAAGCGCCCGATCAAGGAGCAGATATGGGACGAGCTTACAGCACGATCGCCTTCGACCCCGCCAAGTGCGACGGCTGCGGCGATTGCATGACGGCCTGCGCGCAGGCCAAGACCGGCACCATTGATCGGGCGCGTTCGCGCATCCAGATCGTCGGCCGAGGGGACACAATTAAGGACGCAACCAAGGACGCCACTGAAAAAGCGTTCGAGCTGGCGCTGTGCCGCCAGTGCGCCGATCCGAAATGCGTCACCGTGTGTCCGGCAGGCGCCCTGGCCAAGGACGGCGCGTCGGGCGTGATCGGCTGGGACGCTTCGAAATGCGTCGATTGCCTGTTGTGCACGGTCGGCTGTGCGTACGGCGGCATCGCGTTGGAGGAGGCCACCGGCCACGTGTCGAAGTGCGACACTTGCGATGGCAAGCCTGCGTGCGTGCCGGTGTGCAGCAAGGGCGCGCTGACCTATGTCACGACGGCGAACATCTACAACGAGGTCGGCGACTGGGAAGATCTGTTCGCGCCGGGCTTGGCCGGCTGCCAGGGCTGCAACACGGAGCTCCTGATGCGCCACACGCTGCGCCGCGTCGGCCCCGACACCGTGCTCGCGACCCCACCCGGGTGCGTGCCCGGCATGGGTTCGGTCGGCTTCAACGGCGCGACCGGCACGAAAGTGCCCGTCTTCCATCCGCTCTTGACGAACACCGCGGCGATGCTCGCCGGGGTCAAGCGCCAGTTCAAGAGGATGGGGCGCGAGGTGACGGCGCTCGCGATCGCCGGCGACGGCGGGGCCTCCGATGTCGGCTTCCAGTCGCTGTCGGGGGCGGCCGAGCGCGGCGAGCAGATGCTCTTCATGGTCGTCGACAACGAGGGCTACATGAACACCGGCATGCAGCGCTCGAGCTGCACGCCGTACGGCGCCTGGACCTCGACGACGCCGATCGGCGCCGGCTGCGCCGCAGGGCAGCCCGCGCAGGGCAAGACGCAGGACGCGAAGAACCTGCCGCTCCTGATGGTGAACCACCGCTGCGCGTACGTCGCGACCGCCTCGACCGCGTACATGGAGGACCTCTACGCGAAGCTCGACCGCGCGATCGAGGCGTCGAAAACCGGTTTCGCCTACGTGCATGTCTATTCCCCCTGCACGACCGGCTGGCGCTTTGCGTCCGACCAGAACATGGAGGTCGCGAGAAAGGCCGTCGAGACCAACTTCGTCATGCTGTGGGAGTTCACGCCCGACGAGGGCCTCAACTTCACCCGCCCCGTCGACGACCCCCTGCCGGTCACCGACTACCTCAAGGCCATGGGACGCTTCCGCCACCTCAGCCCCGCGCAGATCGAGCATATTCAGGGGAAGGTGGAAGAAAACATCCGCTTCATCAAACGGTTCGCAGCCGCATTGCCGGCCTGAGGGATGGTCCGGAGGGGTCCGGCAGCGTGACTGGCCGGGCCCTGGCAATGACTCCGGCTTTTGAGGTTCGGCCCCGCGGTGATCCCGACGCTACACCTTGAAGACTTGGACAGCCGCCTGGAGCCGGGCAGCGATCGACTGCAATCCTTCGGCCGATTGCGCGGTTTCCTGCGCTTCGACGTTATTGCGCTCGGTCATGTGGGCAATCTTCTCCAGACCTTGAGCCACACTGGTCGTCGCGATGCTCTGTTCGCGAATGGCCGTGGTGATGCCCGACACCGCCTGGGACACCTGTACCGCGCTGTGATGGATCCGTTCGATGGCAGCAGTAGCCTCCGCCGCGAGTTCGACCCCGCTGGAGACCTGCTCGACCCCGATGTTCATGTTGTCCACGGCATTCAGCGTGCCCTGCTGGATGCGTCCGATCATCTCGCCGATTTCGTGCGTCGAAGTGGTGGTGCGCTCGGCGAGCTTTCGTACCTCGTCTGCGACGACGGCGAAACCGCGGCCCTGCTCCCCGGCGCGCGCAGCTTCGATTGCGGCATTGAGGGCAAGGAGGTTGGTCTGGTCGGCGATGTCTTTGATCGTATGCGCAATCGCGGAAATTTCCTGGGATTCGCGCCCGAGTTGCTCGACGGCCGCCGAAGAGCGGCGAGCGGTGTCGGCAATATGATTCATCGCAGCCACCGCGCGGTCGATGACGAGGACGCTGCTGCGTGATTCGGTTTCGGAGTCGGTCGAAATTTTCAGCGCCTCGGCGGCGTGCTGGGCGATCATGTCGATGCTTGCACTCATCTGTTCGACGGATACGGCCATGTCGGCCGCAGCGCCGCTTTGCATCGTCGAACTGGTCGCGACGTTGTCGGCGGCCGTGGCAAGCTGCCTGGCGTCGGCGGCGACGCTGGCCGCAGCAACGCGCACGTCTCTGATGGTTTGGCCAAGCTGTTCGACCATCGTCGATTGCGCGCGGACCAGCGCACCGATCTCGTCATTCGACTTCACTTCGGCACGCGCGGTGAAATCGCCCTCGGCGACCTTGTTGGCGACGACGACGGCTTCCCCAAGCGGCTTGGCGATCCAGCGCCGCGTCGCGATCCACACCAGGGCAAGCACCACCGGAATCAGCAGCAGGGCGGCTTGCATCAGCCCCCGGCCGGCTTCCTTCCCTTCGCTGTTGAATTCGTCCAGATAGCTGCCGGAAGCCACGACCCAGTTCCACGCCGGATAAAGGTTGTACACGACGATTTTTTCCCGCGCTTCCTTTTCATCAGGATTCTTCCACCAGTAGTTGATGACGCCGTTCCCGGAAGCCAGCATTTCGGCAATGAACTCGCGGCCATGGACGTCTTTCTGACCGAGCAGCGATTTGCCCTCAAGGCTCGGGTGGATGACGATGCGGCCCTTGTCGCGCCCGGCGTCGAGCCCATAGGGATAGCCGGTCGCACCGATCCGGATTGCCGAGATTTTTTCTTTCATCGCCGCCATGCCGTCGGTGAAGTCGACGCCGACAAAAAACGCACCGATCGTTTCGCCGCGGCTGTCGCTGATGGGAGCGTAGTGTGTCATGACGTCCCGGCCGAGCATCTTGGCGATGCCGGTATAGGACTTCCCCTTGAGAAGGAACGGGACGGCCGGATGGTCATCGCCCAACAGAATACCCGAGGCGCGGTTGCCCTTTTCGTCCTTTATCGAAGTCGAAATGCGTTCGAAGTCATTGCCGCGGCGGGTCAGCACGGTCGCCGCCGCGCCCGAGAGGCTGGTGAAGCGATCGGGGATGGAGGTTTCTTCGAATGTGATCGGGAGGTCGCCGTGCATCAGGAGACCGCTGCCGGAATGAATGTGGAACGCTTGCGGGTAATTGCCTGCAAAGACCGCGCCGAGGCGCTGGGCAGCCTGTTGCGCGGCGCTGTTATAGCCGTCGATCATGTTGATGATCAGGCGGTTGGTCGCTTGCAGCCCCTCCAGCGACTTCTGTTCCAGTTTATTGCTCAAATATTGCGCGAGCCCGAATGCAACGCCGAGCAGCAAAAGGGTGATGGCAGTAACGAGTACCAGGCTGAACCTGACCGCTACCGATGTTTGACGACCCGACATTGCGCATCCTGTTTATGGTTGATTGCGACCCATCCCGTCGTGCCCGCCCCGCACCTTCAGGTATGACACGTCCATCGGGCCTGCCAAGCGGCAAGAGTACAGAGGCCGGAACATCATGTCTATGTTAAATGGTTTCCTTTTGAACTGTTTTGGGTGCGCACAGCCGCCCGGACGGGGGCCGCGCAGGATGAAAAATCAATAGTTGAGCGTGTCATAGTCCGCTGCGCCGCCGGCAAGGCTCAGGCTGACCTCGTTCGGCGCGCAGATCGCGACCGCTCCGGCGCGGCTCAGCCAGCCCTGGCGAACGCAATACTGGCGCGGCCCGGGATCGGAGAGGACGCGCGCGCGGCCCGGCTCGACTTCGATGCGCGTGATCCCGAGCGGCCCCGGGACGTCGACGCGCTGCGGGCTCGCGAGGCTCAGTTCGGCGAACACCGCGCCGCCGGCGCGCACGATCGCCTTGTCCGGGGCGCCGCCGCGCCACAGCAGCAACACCGACACGACGCATACCGCGAGCGCGCCCGCCAGCGTCGCGAAATCGCCCGGCCGCAGCAGCGCCAGCCAGTCGGCGAAGCGCGGATTCACTGGCCTGCCACGTCGGCGCCGTGGTCGACGATACGGCGCGCGGCGGAACGGTGACGCACGAGCACGCGCAGCGTGTCGCTGAAGTGCCGGCCGAGCCATTCGGCGATATACACCGAGCGGTGCTGTCCGCCGGTGCAGCCGATCGCGACCGTGAGGTAGCTGCGATTGTCGCGCGCGTAGCTCGGCAACCAGGTCGCGACAAAGCGGCGGATGTCCTCGCACATGCGCCCGACCTCGGGGAAGCTGTCGAGAAACTCGATGACCGGCAGGTCCTTGCCGGTAAACGGCCGCAGGTACAGGTCGTAATGCGGGTTCGGCAGGCAGCGCACGTCGAAGACGAGGTCCGCGTCGAGCGGAATACCGTATTTGAAGCCGAACGACTGGAACATCAGCGTCAGCCCTTCGGTCGCCTCGATCGCGAGGAAGTCCTTGATCCATGCGCGCAGCGTGTTCGCCTGCAGTTCGCTGGTGTCGATGCGGTGGCCGAGTTCGGCGATGCTCGCGAGCGCGCCGCGCTCGTTCTGGATCGCTTCGGCGAGCGAGACGTCTTCGCTCGCCAGCGGATGGCGGCGGCGGGTTTCCGAAAAACGCGCGATCAGCGTGTCGTCGCGTGCATCCAGAAAGATCACGCGCAGATCCGACGCGAGCGCGCGCAGGTGCTCGACCTGCTGCGGCAGCGCCAAAAGGCTCGCACCGGACCGCACATCGACGGCGATCGCGACGCGCACGTGCCCGGTGTCGCGCAGCTCGGCGACGAGTTCGGGCAGCAGTGTCGCGGGCAGGTTGTCGACCGCGTAATAACCGACGTCTTCCAGCACTTTCAGTGCGATGCTCTTGCCGGAACCCGACAAGCCACTGATCAGGACGATCTGCATGACAGGACACTCCCCATATCGCGGGGATTATGGCGAAAGTCGTAGGCACAGGCCAGCGGCGAAAATCCGTGTCGATGCAGGCGGCATTCAGACCGCGACCAGCCGCCCTCCTTCGCGGCGGGCGACGCCGGCGCGCGACAGTTCCGCGACCAGCCAGTCGGCCAGCGCCGACGGCGACTGGCCGAGGAAACGCGCGTTGGCTTCCCGGTAGAGCGGCACACGCGCGAGATGTTCCGGCAATTCGTCGAGCGCGATCGAGCGCAGGTCGAGCAGCGAGAATGTCATGCAGGCGCGGATCGCGTTGCGCGCCATGCGCGCGCCGTCCTCCTCGAACGCCTTCAGGCGCGCAAACGCCCGGGCCAGCGCGTCGTCGAACTCGACGAACGGCGCGCCGTGCCCCGGAATGACGACGTCGACCGGCAGGCGCGCGATCGCCTCCAGCGTACGCCGCGCCGCACCGATGCCGTCGCCGGTGCCGAGCACGTCCGCGAACAGGATGCCGAAGCCGTCGCGCCACAGCGCGTCGCCGGAAATCAGGATGCGGCGGTCGGGATTGTGGAACACCAGCGCATCCATGTCGTGACCCGGGGCTTCGAGGGCCTGCCACGTCAGTTCGCCCATCTCGACGGTCTCGCCTGCGGCCAGCAGACGATCGGCGTGGAAACGTTCGCCGGCCTGCTCCGCGGTGCTCAGCAGCAGCGCCGCCTCGTCCCACTCGGCAACCGCGCCCGCCATCCCCGCAGGCACCGTGATCGCACAGGCGAACGCCCGCTGCACCGCCGCGTTGCCGCCGATATGGTCGGAATGCGAGTGCGTGTTGATCAGCCGTCCGAGGCGGCGGCCGTCGAGCGTGCGGTGCAGCAGCGCAACCGTCTGGGCGGCGTGGCTGACGTAGCCGCTGTCGATCAGCGTCGCCTGGCTGTCGTCGAACAGCACGACGTTGTTCGACGACAGCCAGCCGCGCTCGAGAACGGCGATCGTCGCCGGAAGCTTCGCCGCCGCGCTCATTGCGCCCCTTCGCCGACCTGTGCCGCGACGTTCGCCGGCAGCGGCACTTTCGCCGGTGTCTGCGCGGGCGCGGGTGCCACAGGCACGCCGTCGATCTCCTCGGGCGTGCGGCCGCAACCGAGGCACACTCCGCTATCCCAGTCGATCATGCACACGCCAACGCACAGCGCATCGCTCATCGTGCTTGCTCCGCGCGAGCCGCGCTCGCCCCGGCGAGGGCCTGCGCGCGGCGCCGGTCCACCGCCTCGAGAATGCGGCGTTTCTCCGCGTCGGCGCGGCGGCTCCAGCCGGCGATCTCGTCGAGGCTGCGAAAGCAGCCTTCGCAGTAGCCGGTGCCGGCGTCGATGCGGCACAGATTGATGCAGGGGGAAGTCGGGCTCATGTGCTCGGGTCCGTTGAATCGTTGTGATCGTTGGTCGTCGCGTTTTCGATTCGTGCACCGCCGTGCGGCATGGCGTCACGCGCTCCCGGAGGCGGAACGGCCCCCGACGAAACCGACTGGGTCAGCCCTGCTGCGACACCCACGCCGCGGGCCGCTTCGACAGGAAAGCGTCGAGGCCTTCCTTCGCTTCCGGCGTCGCGCGCAGGCTGGAGATGCGGCGCGCGGTGTCCTCGACGACGGCCTCGCCGACCGGCCGGTTCGCGACGTTGCGGATCAGGTCCTTAGCCGCGGCCTGCGCCTTTGGCCCGCCCTGCAGCAGCGCCGCGACGATCTGCGCGACTTTCGCGTCGAGCGCTTCGGCAGCGACGACTTCGTGCGCAAGGCCGATCTCCCCGGCGCGCGCGGCGGTGATCCGCTCGGCGGTCTGGAAATAGCGATACGCCTGACGCTCGCCGATCGCACGGATCACGTAGGGGCTGATCGCCGCGGGGATGATGCCGAACTTGACTTCGGAGGTCGCAAACACCGCCTGCTCCGCGGCGACGCAGATGTCGCACGCACTCGCGAGCCCCATGCCGCCACCGAGCGCCGCGCCCTGCACGCGCGCGATCGTCGGCTTTCCCATCCCGGAAATCGTGCGCAGCATGCCGGCGAGCTTACGCGCATCCTCGAGGTTGTCCTCGACGCTGGCTGCGGCGGCCGCCTTCATCCAGTTCAGGTCCGCGCCCGCGGAGAAACTCTTGCCGCGTCCGGCGAGCACGACGACGCGCACGGTGTCGTCCGCGTCGAGTTCTCGGCAGGCGGCGGTCAGGTCCGCGATCAGCTGGGCATTGAACGCGTTATGCACGTCGGGGCGGTTCATCCAGATCGTCGCGACGCCGCCTTCGGTCCGGATTTCGAGAGTTTCGTACATCCTGCTGTCTCCTGTTGCCCGGGCCTCCCGGCCCGGCTCCCGCGGGCGCGGCAACGAAATCAGGCGGCGAGCGCCCGCCCGATCACCAGCCGCTGGATGTCGCTCGCGCCTTCGTAGATCTGGCACACGCGCACGTCGCGGTAGATGCGCTCGACCGGGAAGTCGGCTACGTAACCATAGCCGCCATGGATCTGGATCGCATCCGAACACACCTTTTCGGCCATCTCGGACGCGAACAGTTTCGCCATCGACGCCTCCTTGAGGCACGGCCGGCCGGCATCCTTGAGGCTCGCAGCGTGCCACACGAGCTGGCGCGCGGCTTCCAGTTGCGTCGCCATGTCGGCGAGGCGGAAGTTCACCGCCTGGTGCTCGAAGATCGGCTTGCCGAAGGTCTCGCGCTCGTGCGCGTACTTGACCGCCGCTTCCAGCGCCGCGCGCGCCATGCCAAGGCACTGCGCGGCGATGCCGATGCGGCCCGCCTCGAGGTTCGACAGCGCGATCCTGTAGCCTTCGCCCTCGGCGCCGAGCAGGGCGTCGGCCGGCACACGGCAGTTCTCGAACAGGATCTGCGCCGTGTCGGACGCCTTCTGCCCCATCTTCTCCTCGACGCGGGCGACGATGTAGCCCGGCGCGTAGTCGGGGAAACCCGTCGGCACGAGGAAGCACGAAATGCCCTTCTTGCCGGCGCTCTTGTCGGTCACCGCGAACACGATCGCGACGTCGGCCTCGCGGCCGGTGGTGATGAACTGCTTGACGCCGTTGATGACCCAGCCGTCGCCCTCATTATCGTTTACTCGCACAGCGGTCGTCCTGATCGCCGCCGCGTCCGAGCCGACATGCGGCTCGGTGAGGCAGAAGCAGCCGAGCTTCTCGCCTTTCGCGAGCGGCTTCAGCCAGCGCTCTTTCTGCGCGTCGCTGCCGTAGCGGTTCGGGATACCGCAGGCGAGCGAGTTCTGCACGCTGACGATCGTCGAGGTCGCGCCATCGCCGGCCGCGATCTCTTCGAGCGCGAGCACGAGGCTCACGTAGTCCATCCCCGCGCCGCCCCACTGCTCGGGCACGACCATGCCGAGCGCGCCGAGTTCGGCGAGTTCCTTGAGCGCCTCGCGCGGGAAGGTGTGATTGCGGTCCCACTCGGCCGCGAACGGCGCAAGGCGCTCCTGCGCGAACGCGCGCAGGGAATCGCGGATCATCTCCTGTTCTTGCGTGAGGATCATTTAGACGAGCTCCACCGCAATCGCCGTCGCTTCGCCGCCGCCGATGCACAGGCTCGCGACGCCGCGCGTCTTGCCGTACCGCTTCAGCGCGCCGAGCAGCGTGACGATGATCCGGGCGCCGGACGCGCCGATCGGATGGCCCAGCGCGCACGCGCCGCCGTGGACGTTCACGCGGTCGTGCGGCAGGTTCAGCTCCTTCATCGCCGCCATCGTGACGACCGCGAACGCTTCGTTGATTTCCCACAGGTCGACGTCGCCGACGTTCCAGCCGGCCTTCGCCAGCACCTTCTGAATCGCGCCGACCGGGGCGGTCGTGAACCACGCCGGATCCTGCGCGTGCGTCGCGTGTCCCTCGATCGTCGCCAGCGGCTTCAAGCCCAGCCTGTCGGCGGTCGAGCGGCGCATCAGCATGAGCGCGGCGGCGCCGTCGGAGATCGAACTGGAGTTCGCCGCAGTCACCGTGCCGTCCTTCCTGAACGCCGGCTTCAGGCCGGCGATCTTGTCGATCTGCGCCTTCGGCGGCTGCTCATCGCGGTCGACGACGACGTCACCCTTGCGCCCCGGGACCGTCACCGGCGCGACTTCCCACGCGAAGCTGCCGTCCTGGATCGCGTTCTGCGCGCGCGTCGTCGAGGCGACCGCGAACTCGTCCTGCGCGGCGCGGGTGAAGTCGAAGTGGCTCGCACAGTCCTCGGCAAAAGTGCCCATCAGGCGACCCTTGTTCTCTTTCGAGTAGCTGTCCTCGAGGCCGTCGAGGAACATGTGGTCGAGCACCTGGCCGTGGCCGAGGCGGTAGCCGCCGCGCGCCTTCGGCAGCAGGTAGGGGGCGTTCGACATCGACTCCATGCCGCCGGCGACCATCACCTCGTTCGTGCCCGCGACCAGCAGGTCGTGCGCGAGCATCACCGACTTCATGCCGGAGCCGCACACCTTGCTGACCGTGGTGCAGCCGGCCGACAGCGGCAGGCCGGCGCCGAGCGCAGCCTGGCGGGCGGGCGCCTGGCCGACGCCGGCCGGCAGCACGCAGCCCATCAACACTTCCTGCACCTGCCCGGGGTTGACCCCGGCGCGCTCGACGGCCGCCCGGATCGCGACCGCGCCGAGTTGCGGGCCGCTCAGTGCGGACAAATCGCCCTGGAAGCCGCCCAGCGGCGTGCGGGCGGCGGAAACGATGACCACTGGATCATTCATGCTTTTCTCTCCTGTACGACTTGTAGGGATAGCCAGCTCTCAGGCCAGCGTTTCGAGCGCCGCGACATAGCGCGGCATCAGGTCTTCGGGGCGCGTCACGTTAAGGCCCAGATCGCGCACCAGGCCGTTCTTCAGCCCGTAGATCCACGCATGCACCGCCAGCGGCTGGCCACGTTTCCACGCGTCCTGCACGACCACCGTCTGGGCCACATTGACGACCTGTTCGAGCACGTTCAGCTCGCACAGCCGATCGTGCGCGAGTTCCGGCGGCAGCCCATCGACCGCCTGGCGGTGCTTGACGTGCACGTCCTGCACGTGGCGCAGCCACAGGTCGACGATGCCGACGCGCTCGCGCCCGAGCGCCGCCTTCACGCCGCCGCAGCCGTAGTGGCCGACGACCATGATGTGCCTGACCTTCAGCACGTCGACGGCGAACTGGATCACCGACAGGCAGTTGAGGTCGGTATGCACGACGACGTTCGCGACGTTGCGATGCACGAAGACTTCGCCCGGCAGCAGGCCGATGACCTGGTTCGCCGGCACGCGCGAATCCGAGCAGCCGATCCACAGGTATTCGGGCGCCTGCAGCTTCGACAGTTTCTCGAAGAAACCCGGGTCGATCTGCTGCATCTGTTGCGCCCAGGCGCGGTTGTAATCGAAGAGGTGGAACAGGTTCTCGTTCGCGACCTCCTCCTCGGACCAGTTGTCGAGGTCCAGCGCGAGGAAAAGCGTCCCTTCGATCGGCGTCGGGTAGTAGGCCGGCGCCTCGGTGAATCCGAGTTCGCGATACAGCTTCACGGCGATGCGCATCGTCGGCAGCGTGTCGAGCAGGATGCGGCGGTAACCGATTTCCTTCGCCGCCCGGATCGCCGCGAGGACCAGTTCGCGACCGACGCCCAACCCGCGCAGCGCCGGCTCGACGTACAGTCGCTTCATCTCGCAGATACCGTCGGAGAACGGGCGGATTCCGACGCAGCCCGCGGGCTGGCGATCGATTTCGGCATAAAAGAGCCTGCCCTGCGGCGCCCCGTAGGCTCCCGGCAAGGACGCCATCTCGTCGCCGAAACCCTGGAAACACAAGTCCACGCCGAGCGACCCGGCATAGTTGCGGAAGAACTGGCGGACATGGTCGAGGCAGACCCGGTCATCGGCACCCAACACACGAAGTTCGACTGGCACAGAGAATTCCTTCAGTTTTGCCTGCAACGCCGCGGCCGCGCAGCGGCGGCTGAAATCACTCGACCCCTTCCTTCTTGCCATGCATCGCCATGATCGTCTGCTGCATCACCGCGCACAGCGTCCATTGCTCGCGCCTGATCGCGAACACTTCCGCCCGCGTGATCAGCAACGTGCGGCCGGGCTTGACGACTTCGCCGCGCGCGACGAGCCGTTCGCCGTCGGCCGGCGCGAGCAGGTTCAGCTTGTATTCGACGGTCAGCACGCTGGTGCCGGCCGGCGTCAACGTGTTCGCCGCGTAGCCGGCCGCGGAGTCCGCGATCATCCCGACGACGCCGCCATGGATGAAGCCGTGCTGCTGCGTGATTTCCGGTTTGAACGGCAGGTGGATCTCGACATGGCCCGGCTCGACGACCGGCAACTCGGCGCCGATCAGCGCCATCGCCTGCTGCAGGCGGAAACTTTCATGGACGCGATCTGCATACCCAGGATCTTTCGGCTGGAAAATCGGCAGCTCGTGTCTCATCGCGTCTCCTCGTCCGGATTGTAGAATTTCCAGTTGTTATTACGTTTACGTCAACGTAAACTAATCGCAAAAAAAATCAAGCCCCGCTGCGCATCCGGCGCACGATCTCGGCGCGTGCGGCCGCCGCGCCGCCGGCATCGTGGCCGAGCAGCTCGGAGCACTGTTTTTCGAGCATCGCGATCTCGCCGAGTACCGCCTCGATGTCCTCGCGCTGCTGTTCGAGTGCTTCGCGACGGTCGGCGAGCACGACGAGGAAACGCACCAGCTGGGCGGCGGGATTGCGCACACCGCCGTGCATCTCGAGCAATTCCTTGATTTCGGCGAGCGACAGGCCGAGGCGCTTGCCGCGCAGCGTGAGCTTGAGGCGGGTACGGTCGGACTTGGAATAGATGCGCGTGCGCCCGGCACGGGAAGGCTTCAACAGACCCTGGTCCTCGTAGAAGCGGATTGCCCGAGGTGTCACGTCGAAGTCGCGCGCGAGTTCGGTAATGGTGTAGATTTGTTCGCTTGCCATTGGTCGGTGCCCGAAGTAAAACGGCCTGGTCGATTGCGTCCAGCGCAAGCAGCCGCTCTGAGAGAGCGAAAAAGTTAATCAGAATTGAGGGGTTTGAGCAATCGGCGATTGCGTGCCCCGTCCAACGGAGAGAAACCGATGAACCGTCTTACCGAACTGCAGTATCCGTTCAGCGAGACCCCTGCCGGCGGCGAGACGCTTCCCGTGGCGAAGGGTGTGAGCTGGGTGCGGATGCCGCTGCCATTCGCCCTCGACCACATCAACCTGTGGCTGCTCGACGACGGCGAAACGCTCACCGCGATCGACACCGGCTTCGGTCTCGACGAAGTGCGCGAGCACTGGAACACGATCCTCGCGAACGACGGGCGCCCGGTCGGCCGCGTCATCGTCACCCACCACCACCCCGACCATCTCGGCCTGGCGGCCTGGCTCGCCGCGCGCGACGGCGCACCGGTCTGGATGACGCAGGGCGAGTTCCTGTGCGGCCATACGACGTGGAACCAGCTACCTGGATATTCGGTCACCGACATGGTCGCGCAATTCCGCAGCCATGGACTCGCCGACGGGCGCCTGGCGGCGCTCGTCGATCGCGGCAACGGTTACCGCCGCGGCGTGCCCACGCTACCCGGAGCCTACCACCGGCTGTTCGACGGCGACGTCGTGACGATCGGCGGCCACGAGTGGCGCGTCATCGTAGGATATGGTCATGCGCCCGAGCATGCGAGCCTGTACTGCGCGCAGCTCGGGGTACTCATTTCGGGTGACATGCTGCTACCGCGCATTTCGACGAACGTCAGCGTCTATGCGGCAACGCCGAATGACGATCCGCTCGGCTGGTTCCTCGATTCGCTGAATCGCTTCAAGGACTTGCCCGACGATACGCTCGTGCTACCATCGCACGGTCGACCATTCCGCGGCATCAGGACAAGAATCGCACAGCTCGAAACACACCACCGTGAACGCTGCGACGAACTGCTGGGCGCAATCGGAATGCCCGGCAGCGCCGCGGACGTTCTCTCGACACTGTTTCCCCGCGAGCTGGACACGCACCAGGTCATGTTCGCGATGGGAGAAGCGATCGCTCACCTCAACTACCTTGTCAAAAGAAACGAGGCTCGCAGGCTGACCAGCGACGACGGCACGATCCGATTCGAACGCATTGCATGAAAAACAGGAGCACTAGAGAGATGGCTGCACCCACCCCCGAGAATGTATTTGCCGAGCTGCCGGACCCGAAGGAGGTCGCCAAGACCTACGCGGAAGTCGCCCAGCGCGCTTCGCACCTGATCAGCGAACACGTCCAGCGCCAGCTCAAGAAAGGCGTCTCCACGCCCAGCGACGAGCTGGGCATCGCGCAGGCGTTCATGGACATGATGGCCAAGCTGCTGGCCAATCCTTACAAGCTCGCCCAGTCGCAGATGAACCTCGTGTGGGACTACTTCTCGCTGTGGCAGCATTCGATGCTGCGCGTCATGGGCATGCACGGCGCCCCGATCGCGCAACCCGAGAAAGCCGACAAGCGCTTCAAGGACGAGCAGTGGGAAGAGTATTTCCTGTTCGACTTCATCAAGCAGTCATACCTGATCACCGCGCGCCACGTGCATGACACCGTGTGCTGTGTCGAAGGGCTCGACGAGCACTCGCAGAAGAAGGTGAACTTCTTCACGCGCCAGTACATCGACGCGCTGTCGCCGTCGAATTTCGCGCTGACGAATCCCGAGGTCTTCCGCGAGACGGTCAAGAACAACGGCCAGAACCTGATCAAGGGCCTGAACAACCTGCTGCGCGACATGGAAGACGGCGGCGGCCAGCTGCGCGTCAAGATGACCGACACGACCGCGTTCGAACTCGGCCGCAACGTCGCGACGACGCCGGGCAAGGTCGTGTTCCAGACGGACATGATGCAGCTGATCCAGTACACGCCGCGGACCGACAAGGTGCTCAAGCGCCCGCTGCTGATCGTGCCGCCGTGGATCAACAAGTTCTACATCCTCGACCTGCGCGAGAAGAATTCGTACATCAAGTGGTGCGTCGACCAGGGCCACACGGTGTTCGTCGTGTCGTGGGTGAATCCCGACGAGCGCCTGGCCGAGAAGACCTTCGAGTCCTACATGCACGAAGGCATCATCGCGGCGCTCGACGCGATCGAGAAGCAGACCGGCGAGAAGGAAGTGAACGTCTGCGGCTATTGCCTCGGCGGCACGCTGCTGGCGACGACGCTCGCCTACCTCGCCGCGAAGAAGGACAAGCGCATCGCGACGGCAACGTTCTTCACGACGATGATCGACTTCGCGGAGCCGGGCGAACTGGGCGTGTTCATCGACGAAGGCCAGGTATCGAGCCTCGAAAAGAAGATGTTCGAGCGCGGCTACCTCGAAGGTTCCGAGATGGCCGGCACGTTCAACATGATGCGCGCGAACGACTTGATCTGGTCCTTCGTCGTGAACAACTATCTCATGGGCAAGGATCCGTTCCCGTTCGACCTGCTGTACTGGAACTCCGACTCGACGCGCATGCCGGCGAAGATGCACAGCTATTACCTGCGCACGATGTACATGGAAAACCGGCTCGTCGAGCCGGGCGGCATCGTCATCGACGGCGTGCCGATCGATCTGTCGAAGATCAAGATCCCGTGCTACTTCATCTCGACGCTCGAAGACCACATCGCGCCGTGGAAGAGCACCTACACCGGCGCACAGGCGCTCGGCGGGCCGGTACGCTTCGTGCTCGGCGGCTCCGGCCACATCGCCGGCATCGTCAACCCGCCGGCATCGAACAAGTACGGCTACTGGCTGAATCCGTCGGCAAAGCTGCCGAAGGACGCCGACGCGTGGTTCGAAGGCGCGCAGCACCAGGAGGGTTCGTGGTGGACCGACTGGCAGGGATGGGTGGTGCTGCAGGATCCCGAGCAGGTTGACGTGCGCGACCCGGCGAAAGGCAAGCTCAAGCCGATCGAAGACGCTCCCGGCTCCTTCGTCAAGATCCGCCTCGACGCGACCCAGGCGGCCTGACGCGGGCTGCCGCTCGCACATCGCGAGGGGGCTGCGGCCCCCTCGCAGTCGTTGACCGCTCCCCGGAAGACCCGATGCCCGACCTTCCCTGCCCGCGCGTCGTCCTCGACACGAATACCGTCATGGCGCTGTGGCTTTTCGAAGACCCGGCGCTGGCGCGCCTGCGAGACCTGATCGAGGGCCGCCATCTCACGCTCGTCACGCGCACCGACGCCCTCGACGAATTGCGCCACGTCCTCGCATACCGCCAGTTCGGCGTCGATGCCGAACGCCAGGCGACGATCCTCGCCGGCTACACGGCGCGGGTCACGCTACTCGCCGACCGCGGTGCACCCGCACGGGTCGACGGACCGGCACAGGCGCTGCCCGCACTGCCGCTGTGCCGCGACCGCGACGACCAGAAGTTTCTCGAGATCGCGCGCGACGGCGAAGCGAGCCATCTCGTCAGCCGCGACAAGGCGTTGCTGAAGCTCAACCGCCACCGCCTGCTGCGGTCGCTGTTCGCGGTCATGACGCCGGAAAACTTCGCGCAGGAGCTCGCTTCGCGCTGAATCGGCTGCCGGCGTCGAAGCGGCCCGCGAGCTTTCCTCACGCCGCGGCGAGCCGCTCCCGCAGCCGCACGAGATAGCGCAGCCCGGCCGCGGCGCGGCTGCCGTACCAGGACGTCATTTCGCCGTCGATCAGCACAGTGGGCCGGCCGGACAGCCGCGCGACCTCGTCCAGATGCGACGCGCGAAAACGGTAGGGTTCGGACGACAGCAGCACCCGTTGCGCCTGCGCGAGCGCGGGCGCCTGCCAGTCGATTTCCGGATAACGACTCGATGCGTCGCCCGGCACCGTTTCCCAGCCGACCGCGCGCAGCGTCGCCGAGATATACGTGTCGCGCGACACGCTCATCCACGGCTCGCGCCAGATCAGGTACAGCACCCGCTCCGGCGGCAGCGACACGGCGGCGGCGCGCGCGGCATCGAGGGCGGCGGCGAGATCCGCGGCCAGCCGGCCGGCTTCGGCGTCGCGCTCGAAGATCCGGCCGAAGAGCCGGTACAGCCCGAAATTGTCCTCGGGCGCGCACGGGTGGGTGACGATGACGTTCGGGATGAATGCGGCGAGCCGGTCGACCGTCTCGCGCCGGTTCTCGTCGATATTCACGATCAGGTGAGTGGGTTCGAGGGCCCGCACGGCTTCCATCCTGACGTCCTTCGTGCCGCCGATCTTCGCGACCCTCCTCACGATGTCGCGCGGATGGATGCAGAAGCCGGTGCGCCCGACGAGCTGGTCGGCGAGACCGAGCCCGCACACCAGTTCGGTCAGCGACGGCACCAGCGACACGATGCGCACCGGCCCTTCGGCCGGGCGGTGCACCACGCCGACGGCGTCTTCCAGTGCGGCGGATTCGGGCGGGATCGTGGATACTTGCATTTCGATTTGCAGTCGTTGGGGAAGGCTACGATTGTAGGCGATGCGGCAATCGGGCCGCTGCCCGGGGTCGCGCCGGCCGGCGTCCGGCCACCTTCGCGGGAGGTTTTCAGCATGCTTATCGGCGTACCGAGGGAAATCAAGGTCCATGAATATCGCGTCGGGCTCACGCCGGCGAGCGTCCGCGAGGTCGTCGCGCACGGCCACGAGGTGATCGTCGAGCGCGACGCGGGGCGCGGCATCGGCGCAGGAGACGACGACTACCGGCGCGCCGGGGCACGCATCGTCGACGACGCCGGGGCGCTGTATGCCGCGGCCGAACTGATCGTCAAGGTCAAGGAACCCCAGCCCGTCGAGCGCGTGCGCCTCGGCGCCGGCCAGGTGCTGTTCGCCTATCTCCACCTCGCCCCGGACCCGCAACAGGCGAAAGACCTGCTCGCGAGCGGCGTCACCGCGATCGCATACGAGACGGTCAGCGACGCCGACGGCGGGCTGCCGCTGCTCGCGCCGATGTCGGAAGTCGCCGGGCGGATGAGCGTGCAGGCGGGCGCGCACTGCCTCGAGAAAGAAGCCGGCGGCCGCGGGCTGCTGCTCGGCGGCGTGCCGGGCGTCGAACCGGCGCGGGTAGTGATCCTCGGGGGCGGAGTGGTCGGCAGCAACGCCGCGCTGATCGCGCTCGGCATGGGCGCCGCGGTGACCATCGTCGACCGGTCGGTGGCAGTCCTGCGCCGTCTCGGCGATCGCTTCGGCCCGCAGCTGCACACCCTGCACGCGAGCACCGACGCGATCGAAGCCGCGGTGCTCGACGCCGATCTGGTGATCGGCGCGGTGCTGGTACCGGGTGCCGCCGCGCCGAAGCTCGTCACGCGCGACATGGTGCGCAGGATGCGCCCCGGCGCCGTGGTCGTCGACGTCGCGATCGACCAGGGCGGCTGCTTCGAGACTTCGCGCCCAACGACTCATGCCGATCCGACCTTCGTCGTCGACGAGGTCGTGCATTACTGCGTCGCGAACATGCCTGGCGCAGTCGCCCGGACCTCGACGCTCGCGCTGAACGCCGCGACGCTGCCCTGCGTGCTCGCCCTCGCCGACAAGGGCTGGCGCCAGGCGCTGCGCGACGACCCGCCGCTGGCGCAGGGGCTGAACATCTGCGCCGGCCACATCATGCATCCCGGCGTCGCGGCGGCCCTGGGCGTCGAGCCCAGCAACGCGCGCGACCTTGCAGCGGTGCCGCCGATGAGCCCCTGACGGCCGAAGATTCTTCTCCGGAGCGTGAAAATCTGCTCGTCGGTAATGGTGCACTGCGCTAATCTACGCGCCTCGCGCCAAGTCCCCCGGGAGTATTCATGCAGGCACTCGAGGGTGTAAATACTTCACCCGCAGCAGCTGCCACCGCGCACGCCCCCGCTCCGCGACGCGGCATTGCCGGGCTCGCGGTCGCCGCGATCGGCGTCGTCTATGGCGACATCGGCACAAGCCCTCTCTACACGCTGAAGGAAGTCTTCAACGGCCCGCATGCGGTGCCGGTGACGCCGCAGAACGTCTACGGCATCTTGTCGCTGGTGTTCTGGGCGCTGGTGCTCGTGGTGTCGGCGAAATACGTGCTGTTCATCACCCGCGCCGACAACCGCGGCGAAGGCGGCATCATGGCGCTGACCTCGCTCGTGCTGCGCGCGGTGCCGCCCGGGCGCAAGGCGTGGGTGCTGTCGTCGCTGGGGGTGTTCGGCGCCGCGCTGTTCTACGGCGACGGCATGATCACGCCGGCGATCTCGGTGCTGTCGGCGGTCGAAGGCCTCGAAGTCGCGACTCCGGCGTTCCGCCCGTACGTGCTGCCGATCGCGCTGGTCGTGCTGCTCGGCCTGTTCCTGATGCAGCGCCACGGCACCGGCAGTGTCGGCAGGATCTTCGGGCCGGTGATGCTGGTGTGGTTCGTCCTGCTCGCGGTGCTGGGCATCCTGGGCATCACGCTGCATCCCGAAATCATCGGCGCGCTCGACCCGCGCTGGGCGCTGCGCTTCTTCGCCGACATGCCGCTGGTCGGCTGGCTGTCGCTCGGCGCGGTCGTGCTCGCGATCACCGGCGGGGAAGCGCTGTACGCCGACATGGGGCATTTCGGCCGCCGGCCGATCAAGTTCGCGTGGTTCCTCGTCGTGTTCCCGGCGCTGTACCTGAACTACCTCGGCCAGGGCGCGCTGATCCTCGCTCACCCGGACAACGTGCGCAATCCGTTCTACCTGCTGGTGCCCGACGCGCTGGTGTACCCGATGGTCGCGATGGCGACGTTCGCGACCATCATCGCCAGCCAGGCGGTGATCTCCGGCGCGTATTCGCTGACCCGCCAGGCGATGCAGCTCGGCTACGCGCCGCGCATGCGCACGATCTTCACGTCGGAACGCGAGATGGGCCAGATCTACGTGCCGAGCATCAACTGGATGCTGCTCGGCGCGGTGATCGCGCTGGTCGTCGGCTTCCGCTCGTCGAGCGCTCTCGCGTCGGCGTACGGCATCGCAGTCACGCTGACGATGATGATCGACACCCTGCTCGCGTTCGTCGTCGTCCGCGCGCTGTGGGGCTGGGGCAGGCTGCAGGCGGGACTCTTCCTCGGCGTGTTCCTCGCGGTCGACGTCGCGTTCTTCTCCGCGACCACCGTGAAAATCCTCGCCGGCGGCTGGTTCCCGCTGCTGATCGGGGCGCTGATCTTCACGCTGCTGACGACCTGGAAGCGCGGCCGCGAACTGCTCAACAGCCGCATCCGCAGCGACACGATGCCGCTCGACAGCTTCATCCGCTCGATGTTCAACAGCCCCTCGCCGCGCGTCGACGGCACCGCGGTATTCATGACGACCTGGCTCGAGGGCGTGCCGCGCGCGCTGCTGCACAACCTCGTGCACAACAAGGTGCTGCACCGCCGGGTCGTGCTGCTGACGGTCGAGACCGCCGATGTGCCGCACGTTCCCGACAACGAGCGCGTGGTCGTCGAGGAACTCGACTACGGCTTTTACCGCGTGCGCGTGAACTACGGTTTCAAGGACGACCCCGACCTGCCGGCAGCGCTCGTGCGGTGCGCGGATTTCGGCCTGAAATTCGACATGATGGAGACGTCGTTCTTCCTCGGCCGCGAAACCCTCGTGTCGCGCGTCGGTTCCGGCATGCCGCGCTGGCGCGAGAAGCTCTTCATCGTCATGTTCCGCAACGCCGGCAGTGCGGCCGACTACTTCCACATCCCGCCGAACCGCGTCGTCGAGCTCGGCACGCAGGTCGAACTGTAGACCCGCAGCGCCGACCCGGCGCTCTTCAGCTCATGTTGCGCAGCTCGCGCAACAGCACCGACAGCATCGACATGTCGGTCTGCGCGGCGGTCTTCACGTCCGCGAGGAGGTGCCGGTAACGCTCGACGTTGCTCCGGTTGCGGGACTCCCATGCGGCGATCACCTCTTCGGGCGGTTCGACGCCCGGACAATGCCTGAGCGCTTCGGCAGCGAGGATGCGCGCCTGGTTCGACAGCTCGCTGCGCAGCGCGCTGCGCGCGAGCCCCTGCCAGCGCGATTCGGCCGGCAGCGCGGAGATCTGCAGGCCGAGCCAGTACAGGTCGAGCTGATCGCCGAGGCCGTAATACACGCGGGCGACGGTCGCCTCCGGCCGGCCGGTTTCCGCCGCGACCTCGACGAGGTCGAGCGCCGAATACAGCTCGTCGAGCGACGCGATGCGCTGCGCGAGCGGCGCGGGCACGCCTTTCTCGATGAAGCTTGCAGCGACGGCGTCGAGGACTTCGCGGTACGCCGGCTGGACAAAGTCGCGCAGCCCAGCCGACAGTTCCGCCGCCCCCGCCGAGAAGTAGTCGAGCGTCGCCTGCAAGTCGGCAATCCAGTTGCGGTGGCGCAGGAACCACACCGCGCCGCGCTCGATCAGCCGGACCGACTCGCTGATCATCTCGGTCTGCACCGCGTCGGCGACGACGTTGTCGAGCGACTCGATGTCGCGCCACGTCGGCACGAGGCCATACACTTCGCGGCTCGCCATGTAGGCCCGGACGACTTCCGCGGGCGTGGCGCCGAGTTCGCCGTGCAGCCGGCTGACGAAAGTCGGTCCGACGCGGTTGATCATGCTGTTGACGACGTGCGTCGCGATGATCTCGCGCCGCAGCGGATGGCGCTGGATCTGCGCCGCGTAGCGTTCGCGCAGCGGCTGCGGAAAATAATTCTTCAGCGCGGCGGAGATGTACGGGTCCTCCGGCACGTCGGATTCGATGACTTCGTCGAACAGCTCGATCTTGCTGTACGCGAGCAGCACCGCGAGCTCGGGTGCGACGAGGCCGGTCTGCTTGAGCGCCCGCTCGGCGATCTCCTCGTCCATCGGCAGGAACTCGAGCTTGCGGTTGAGGCGCCCCGCATGGCCGAGCCGGCGGATGAATTCGGCCTGCTCGCCGAGCAGCGCCACGCCCCGCGAGCGCGTCACCGACAGCACCTGCGTCTGGCCGTAGTTGTCGCGCAGCACGAGGCTGGCGACCTCGTCGGTCATCTCGAGAAGCAGTGCGTTGCGCTGCTTCTCGGTCAGATCGCCTTCGGCGACGACGCTGTCGAGCAGGATCTTGATGTTCACCTCGTGATCCGAGCAGTCCACGCCGCCCGAGTTGTCGATCGCATCGGTGTTGATCTTGCCGCCCCGGAGCGCGTATTCGATGCGCCCGAGCTGCGTGACGCCGAGGTTGCCGCCTTCGGCGACGACGCGGCAGCGCAGCGCCGCGCCATTGACCCGCACCGCGTCGTTCGTCCGGTCGCCGACCGCGGCGTCGGTCTCGCTGGTCGCCTTGACATACGTCCCGATGCCGCCGTTGTAGAGCAGATCGACCGGCGCGGCGAGGATCGCGCGGATCAGTTCGGCGGGCGCCAGCACCTCGGCTTCGATGCCGAGCGCCTCGCGCACCTGCGGCGACAGGCGGATCGATTTGGCGTGGCGCGACCACACGCCGCCGCCTGCCGAGATCAGCGCCTTGTCGTAGTCGTCCCACGACGAACGCGGCAGCGCGAACAGGCGCTCGCGTTCGGCAAACGAGGTTTCGGCGTCCGGGATCGGGTCGATGAAGATGTGGCGGTGGTCGAACGCCGCCACGAGCAGGATCTTGCGCGAGCGCAGCATGCCGTTGCCGAACACGTCGCCGGACATATCGCCGATGCCGACGACGGTGAACGGTTGTTCCTGCGTGTTCAGCCCGAGTTCGCGGAAGTGGCGTTTGACCGACTCCCAGGCGCCGCGCGCGGTGATGCCCATCTTCTTGTGGTCATAGCCCGCGGAGCCGCCGGACGCGAACGCGTCGCCGAGCCAGAAACCGTATTCGGCCGCCACCGCGTTCGCGTGATCGGAGAACGTCGCCGTTCCCTTGTCGGCGGCGACGACGAGGTAAGGGTCGTCCTCGTCGTGGCGCAGCACATCCACGGGCGGCACGACCTTGCCCTGCACGAGGTTATCGGTCACGTCGAGCAGGCCGCGCAGATACGTCCGGTAGCACTCGACGCCCTCGGCCAGCAGCGCCTCGCGGTCGCCGGCGGGCGGGTTCTTGATGACAAAGCCGCCTTTCGAGCCGACCGGCACGATGACCGCGTTCTTGACGATCTGCGCCTTCACCAGGCCGAGCACCTCGGTGCGGAAGTCCTCCATGCGATCGGACCAGCGCAGCCCGCCGCGCGCCACGCGCCCGCCGCGCAGATGCACACCTTCGAAGCGCGGCGAATAGACCGAAATCTCGAACATCGGCAGCGGCTGCGGCAGGTTCGGGATGCGGCGCGGATCGAGCTTCAGCGACAGGTACGGCTTCGGCCCGCCGTCGGTCGCGCGCTGGTAGTAGTTGGTGCGCAGCGTCGCCAGCACCATCGCGAGGAACTGCCGCAGAATGCGGTCCTCGTCGAGGTTGGCGACGGTGTTGAGCGCCGCCTCGATGCTCGCGACGAGCGTCGCCGTGCGCGCCTCGCGCTCGCCGCCGCCTGCCGGGTCGAAGCGCAGCGCGAACAGGTCGATCAGTTGCCGCGCGAGCTTCGGGTGCGCCGCGAGCGTCTGTTCCATGTACGCCTGGCTGAACGTGAAAGCCGCCTGGCGCATGTGCTTGGCGTAGGCGCGCAGCACGACGATCTCGCGCCACGTGAGTCCGGCGAGCAGCGTCAGGCGGTTGAAGTCGTCGCTCTCGATCTCGCCGCGCCACGCATGCAGGAAAGCGTCGTGGAACAGCGCGCGCACGCGGTCGATGTTCAGCTCTTCGGCGCCCGCATATGCCAGCCCGAAATCGTGGATCCACACGCAGCGCCCGTCCTGGCGCTCGATCTCCGACGGCTTCTCGTCGATGACGCGCACGCCCATGCGTTCGAGCATCGGCAGGCTCTGCGACAGCGGCACCGGCGCGCCGACGCGGTACATCTTGAAGTTCAGGCGTCCCGGCGGCGCTTCGAGCGGGATGTAGAGGCTCATGCCGAGGTCGCGGTCATCGGCGAGCGACTCCATCTGTTCGATGTCGAACACCGCGACGCGCGGCGCGTATTCTTCGCGGTAGCCGGCCGGGAAACCGTCGGCGTAGCGGCGCAGCAGCGCCATGCCGCGCTCCTCGCCGCAGTGTTCGAGGATCGCGCGCTGCAGCTCGTCTTCCCAGCGCCGCGTCGCCCGCGCCAGCCGCTGCTCGAGTTCGTGCACGTCGAACGGCGGAATCGTCGAGTCGCGCGTGCGCACGATGATCAGGATGCGCGCCAGTGCCGATTCGGAGAACTGCACGTCGAACTCGGAGCTGCTGCCGTTGAACGCTTCCATCAGCACCGCCTGCATGCGCAGCCGCTGGTCGGTGTTGTAGTGCTCGCGCGGCACGTAGATCAGGCACGAGACGAAGCGCGCGAACGGGTCGGTGCGGACGAAAAGGCGCGTGCGCTGGCGCTCGCCGAGCCGCAGGATGCCCATCGCCTGGTGGTACAGATCCTCCGTCGAGATCTGGAACAGCTCGTCGCGCGGATAGCGTTCGAGGATCGTCAGCAACGCCTTCGCGGCATGGCTCTTCGGCAGCAGGCCGGCCTGCTCGACGACCGCTGCGACCTTGCGGCGCAGGAACGGGATCAGCCTCGGGCTGGTGCTGTACGCGGTCGACGCGAGCAACCCGATCACACGGCGCTCGGCGCGCGCGTGGCCGTTCTCGTCGAACACCTTGACGCTGAACCGGTCGATGAACCCCGGCCGATGCACGGTCGAGCGCGTGTTCGACTTGGTCACGGTCAGCAGCACCGGCAGATTCGGCAGCGTCGCCTTGAGGTTCATCGGCAGCGCGGCGAACGAGCGCGACACGTTCTCTCCCGGACGTTGCCGCAGCAAGCCGAACCCCGAGCCGGGCCGGATGCGCAGTTCGCTGTCGCCGTCGGCGGCGACCAGCTCGTAGTCGCGGCAGCCGAGCAGCACGATGTTCTCGTCCAGCAGCCACTTCAGAAAAGCCACCGTCTCCGCGACCTCGTCCGGCGGGACCGGCGGCGGGTCCTGCTCGATACCCTGGATGATCTCGACCACGCGCTGCTGCATCGCCGGCCAGTCGGTGACCGCCGCGCGCACGTCGGCAAGCACGCGCTCGAGCCCGCTGCGCAGCGCGTCGACGTCGTCCGCTTCGGTGCGCCGGTCGACTTCGACGTGGATGATCGACTCGTAATGCCCCCGCGTGTCGCCGTCTTCGGCGATTCCGAGGTACTGGCCCGCTTCGTCGCGCACGACACGCATCACCGGATGGATGATCAGGTGCAGCGTGAGCCCCTGCCGGTTGACTTCCATCGTGATCGAATCGACGAGGAACGGCATGTCGTCATTGACGATTTCGACGACGGTGTGTGTGGATTCCCAGCCGTGCTCTTCGAGCTTCGGGTTGTACACGCGCAAGCGCGTGCCGCCGCGATGCTTGCGCACGAACTGCCAGTGGCTGACCACGGCGCCGTACAGGTCGTCGACCGAGCGGTCGACGAGATCCTCCGGCGCGACCTGGCCGAACCAGCGCCGCGCGAACGGCTCGATGAGCGCCGCCTGGTCGGCCGGCAACTTGTTCGCGATCTGTTCCAGAACCGCGTCGAATTGCGCGGCGTCGACGTCCGCCTGAAGTGACTGCATCGCTGCCTCCGTTTGTCGAAGACGGGCTGTGCAACGCGACGTCATACGGACGCCGACCCGCTTCCGCCGAAAACGATACGCGGATCGGGCGCCCGGCGAAAGAAGCTTTTACCCGGTAGGGTTATCCGGCCGCGCGGGTCGGCCGGTGGCTGCGCGCCGTGGCGAAGTTCAGCCTTTTTTCTGCTCGCTGCGCGAGCGCGCGATCAGCTGGTCGACTTCCTTGAGCATCTGCTCGAATCCGCCCGCCGAGCTCGCGGAAACGGTGTAGCGGCCGTCGACGGCCATCATCGGCACGCCGCTGACCTTGTAGGCCGCCGCGATCTGGTTCGAGCGCTGCACTTTCGACTGCACGCCGAACGACTTGTAGATGTCGCCGAAGCGCTTGCTGTCGAGGCCGGCGCCCGCCGCCCACTGCATCAGCGCATCGTCCCGATACAGCGGCTGCTTCTGCTCATGGATCGCGGCAAACACCGCCGGCCCCTTCTCTTCGGCCTGGCCCATCGCTTCAAGCGTGTAGTAGAGCCGCGCCAGCGCCGTCCATTCGGGACGGTTGAACGTGATCGGCACCTTGACGAAGCTCACGTCGCCCTGCAGCTTCTTCACCCAGCCGTTGAGCAGCGGTTCGAAGTCGTGGCAGTGCGGGCAGCCGTAGGAAAAGAACTCAATCACTTCGACCTTGCCCGCGACTTCGGTCGGCACCTTCGTACCCAGCGTCTGGAAAGCCTCCCGCTGGGCGAAGACAGGGGCGGAGGCGGAGGCGCCCAGCGTGGACAGCGCGCCGAGCGCGACAAGTTGCTTGAGGGCGAGACGACGATTCATGCATTGCTCCCGGGTTGATGACAGGGTCTCGGACGGCGGCCGCGGGCGGACGTTCCCGCAAACGCCCGTGCCGGCGGCATGGAGCCGCGAATCAGGGGCTGGCCTTCACGACGGTCCCGGTGAAGCCGGCCTCGGCGAGCCGCGTGCGCACCGGGTTCATGTCTTCCGGCTTGGCGAACGGCCCGATCCGCACGCGGTGCATCGTGCGTCCGTCGGGCAGCTGCGCCCGCTGCGCGCTCGCCTCGATGCCGGCGAGCGCGAGCCTCGCCTTGAGGTTGTCGGCTTCGGCGGGATTCTCGAAAGCGCCGATCTGCAGGTACAGCCGCTCGGCGACGGGGGCTGCGGGCGGCGGGGCGGGCGGGACTTCGGCCGGCGCCACATTGCCCTGCGGCAGGATCTTGTAGAACTCGAAGTCGGGCTTGACGACAGGACGGTCGCCCGGCTTGCCCGGCAGCGACACCGGCGGCTGGTCCGGCGCCGACGGCACGCGGCTGGGCACGCTGCCTTGCGGCGTCTGGAAAGGCGACGAGCGGGTGAACCACCACGCGGCTCCGGCCGCGAACAGCGCGCCTAGGATCAGGCCGATGAAGATGCCGACGACCACGCCGCCGCCGCTTTTCGCGGGCGGGCGGCCGGTTGTCGGCCGGGACTTGGGGGCGCGGCTCACGGGATTCTCCGGACGTTACGTCGTTACATCGACTGCGGGGCGGACACGCCGAGCAGCGCCAGCGCGGTGGCCAGCACCTGCCGCACCGCTGCCGCCAGCGCGAGCCGCGCCAGACGCAGCGCGGGATCGTCGACGAGCATGCGCTCGGCGTTGTACCAGCTGTGGAACTCCGCCGCGAGGTCCTTCAGGTAGAACGCAACCTGGTGCGGCGCGTAGTCCGCGGCGGCGTTCTGGACCAGCTCGGGGAAGCTGCCGAGGCGCGCACACAGCGCGAGCTCACGCTCGTTTTCGAGAAGATCCAGTTGCGCGGCGCGCAGTTCGGCCGCCTCGCCGCCCCACTGCTGCAGCACCGAGCACACCCGCGCATGCGCGTACTGCACGTAATACACCGGGTTCTCGTTGCTCTGGCTTTTCGCCAGGTCGAGGTCGAAATCGAGGTGCTGGTCGCTCTTTCTCAGCACGTAGAAGAAGCGGCACGCGTCGTTGCCGACTTCGCGGCGCAGTTCGCGCAGCGTGACGAATTCGCCCGAGCGCGTCGACATCGACGCCTTCTGGCCGTTGCGATACAGCACCGCGAACTGCACCAGCGTCACCTCGAGCTTTTCCGGCGGCAGGCCGAGCGCGGCGATCGCGCCCTTGACGCGCGGGATGTAGCCGTGGTGGTCGGCGCCCCAGATGTCGATGATGCGGTCGTAGCCGCGCTCGTACTTGTTCAGGTGGTACGCGATGTCGGACGCGAAATACGTGTACAGGCCGTTCTCGCGCTGCACGACACGGTCCTTCTCGTCGCCGAACGCGGTCGAGCGGAACCACTTCGCGCCGTCCTGCAGATACACGTGGCCGCACTTTTCGAGCTCGGCGACCGCGCGGTCCACGAGCCCGGTGTCGAACAGGCTCTTCTCCGAGAACCACTTGTCGAAATGCACGCCGAATTCTTCGAGATCCTCGCGGCCGTCGCCGAGCTGCTCGTTGAGCGCGAAGCCGTGCACGAAGTGGTAGTCCTCGCCGAGCAGGCGCTTGGCGTTGGCGATCAGCGCGTCGAGGTGATCCTCGCGCTGCGTCTTCGCCTCGTCGTCCTTGCGCTCGGCGAGCGGCAGACCGGGGCTGCCTGCGAGGATCTGTTCGGCGGTGAAGCCGGCGAAGCGGTCCTGGTGCCCCTCGCGCAGCGCGCGCGCCATGTCGATGACGTAGTCGCCCTGGTAGGCGTTCGGCGGAAACGGGATGTCGACGCCATACAGCGCGAGATAGCGCAGCCACGTCGACAGCGCGAGGATGTCCATCTGGCGGCCGGCGTCGTTGATGTAGTACTCGCGGGTCACGTCCGAGCCGGCGAAATCGAGCACCGCGGCAAGCGACGCGCCGTAGGCCGCGCCACGGCCGTGGCCGACGTGCAGCGGGCCGGTCGGGTTCGCCGAGACGAACTCGAGCTGCACGCTGGTGCCGTTGCGCGGACCGCGGCCGAAATCGGCACCGCGCTCGAGCACCACGCGCACCGCCGCGGTCTTCGCGCCGGCGGCGAGCGTGAAGTTGATGAACCCGGCGCCGGCAACTTCGGTCGCCGCGACGAGCGTGGAGCGCGGCAGCTCGGCGAGCAGCAACTCCGCAAGCTCGCGCGGGCGGCGGCGCAGCGGTTTCGCGAGCTGCAGCGCGAGGTTCGTCGCGAAATCGCCGTGGCCGGCCTGTTTCGGCCGTTCGAGGTGGATCGGCGTATCGGCCAGTTCCGGCGCGATGCTCTTGAGCGCGGCGCGCAGCAAGGCGGTGAGTTGTACTTTCGAATCGGCGCTCATGGCACTCGGGAAATCGTAAAAGGGCTGAATTATAACGGATCGGCCCCACCGGACCCGCCGCGCTTCGCAGTTCGCGCGCGGTTGCGCCCGATTGTGCCTTTCGCCGCCCCGCCTTTCGGGCTAAAGTCCGCGGTTTCCCTCTTTCACCCCCTCCCGTGCGCCTGTTCCGCCTCGCCAAGATCGTCACCGTGGGCCTGCGTTTCGGCCTCGACCAGATGGTGCTCGACGCCGATCCGAGCGGCCGGCTGCTGCGGCTGTGGCACGTCGTGTTTTTCTGGCGCCGCCCGTCGGCGCCGCGCGGCGTGCGACTGCGCCAGGCGCTCGAGTCGCTCGGCCCGATTTTCGTCAAGTTCGGCCAGATGCTGTCGACACGCCGCGACCTCTTGCCGACCGACCTCGCCGACGAGCTCGCGCTGCTGCAGGACCGCGTGCCGCCGTTCCCGACCGAGCAGGCACTGAAAGTCCTCGAGGACTTCTACGGGCGGCCGGTCGACGACGTCTTCGTCGATTTCGCCCGCACCCCGGTCGCCTCCGCTTCGGTCGCGCAAGTGCATTTCGCCCGGTTGCCCGACGGCACCGAAGTCGCGGTCAAGATCCTGCGCCCCGGCATCGAGCGCGTCATCGAGCACGACCTCGCGCTGCTCGAGACCGCGGCGATGCTGCTCGACCGGCTGTGGGTCGAAGGCCGGCGGCTCAAGCCGCGCGAAGTGGTCGCCGAGTTCAGCAAATACCTGCACGACGAGCTCGACCTGATGCGCGAAGCGGCCAACTGTTCGCAGCTGCGGCGCAATTTCAAGGACTCCCTGCTCCTCGTCGTGCCCGAAGTCTATTGGGACTGGTGCGGCAAGTCGGTGATGGTCATGGAGCGCATGCACGGCGTGCCGATCTCGCAGCTCGCGACGCTGCGCGCGCAGGGCACGGACCTGTCGCGGCTGTCGCGCGCCGGCGTCGAGATCTTCTTCACGCAAGTGTTCCGCGACGGCTTCTTCCACGCCGACATGCATCCGGGCAACATCTTCGTGCATGCCGACGGACGCTATATCGCGCTCGACTTCGGCATCGTCGGCACGCTGACCGAAGTCGACAAGAACTACCTCGCGCAGAACTTCCTCGCTTTCTTCAAGCGCGACTACAACCGCGTCGCGCGCGCGCACATCGAAGCCGGCTGGGTGCCTGCGCACACCCGCGTCGACGAGTTCGAAGGGGCGATCCGCGCGGTCTGCGAGCCGATCTTCGACCGCCCGCTGAAGGACATCTCGTTCGGCAAGACCTTGCTGCGCCTGTTCCAGACCGCGCGCCGTTTCGAGATGGAAGTGCAGCCGCAGCTCGTGCTGCTGCAGAAGACGCTGCTGAACATCGAGGGCCTCGGCCGCCAGCTCGACCCGGATCTCGATCTGTGGAAGACCGCGAAGCCGTTCCTCGAACGCTGGATGGACGAGCGCATGGGCTGGCGCGCGCTGCTGCGCGGCGTGCGCGACGAGGCGCCGGCGTGGGCCGGCACGCTGCCGCAGCTGCCGCGCCTGATGCATCAGGCGCTGGTCGAGCCGGCGCTGCACCACGCCGTCCAGCGCGAGCAGCTCGATCGCCTCACCGCGGCGCAGCGTTTTCAGGGGCGCCTGCTCGCCGTCGTCGCGCTGCTGCTCGCGGCGATCGTCACGATCGAGCTGTACCGCGGCTTCGCCTGAGCGGCCGCGCCGGGAGCCCGGGCGCAGTCGACGCGGCGCCACGCGTTGCGGCGGCTGAACGAATCCCTGTCGCCCACGTCGAACCGTCAAGCATTTTGACTTGTTCGTCCGCAGCTGCGGCCTGGGAGGATGTCATGACGCATTCAGCCCCGCTTCATATCTCGAACGATTCCGCGACGCATGCCGCTGTCAGCATCCTCGGCGTCGCGTCGGCGCTTGGCGCGCCCGCAAGCGGCCCCGACGCGGGCCCCGCGGCGCTGCAGGCGTCCGGCCTCGTCGCGCGGCTGCGCGGCCTCGGCATCACCGCAACATGGGAGCAAACGCTGCTGCCGCACGACTCAGCGGCGCCGGGCGCGTCGATGGAGGAACGCCTGAAGAGCGTCGGCGACCTGGCACGCAGCGTCGCCGACCAACTCGCCGCGCTCGACCCGGCGCGCTTCCCGCTGATCCTCGGCGGCGACCATGCGATCGCGGTCGGCACCTGGCCGGCGATCGCCAGCCGCGTCGCGGCGCGCGGCACGCTCGGGCTGATCTGGATCGACGCCCACCTCGACAGCCACACCGACGCCAGCACCCATTCCGGCAACATCCACGGCATGCCGCTCGCGGCAGTGCTCGGCGAAGGCGATCCGCTGCTGACCGGCATCCCCGGCCCGCGCCTCGACCCGCGCAACGTCTGCATCATCGGCGCGCGCTCGTGGGAACCGGAAGAGTTCGAGCGCCTGCAGCGGCTCGGCGTGACGATCTTCGACATGGCGACGATCCGCGAGCGGGGGCTGTCGGCGGTATTCTCCGACGCGCTCGGCGTCGTGCGGCGCAACACCGCTGCGTTCGGCGTCACGCTCGATCTCGACGCGCTCGATCCGGCGATCTTTCCGGCGGTGACATGTCTCGAAAGCGGCGGTCTCGCGGCCGACGAGCTTTCCGACGCGCTGCTCGCGCTGCGCGCGTGCCCCGACTTCGCGGCATTCGAGATCGTCGAATACGTGCCCGAACTCGATCCGCTCGGCGCGGGCGCCGGCTGGATCGCCGAATTCGCCGGCGCCGCGCTCGGCCCGGGCACTGCGCTGCTGCGCGCCAAGGAACAGCATTTCGGCGCGCACAACTACGCGCCGCTGCCGGTGGTGTTCCATCGCGGCAATGGCGTGTGGCTGTGGGACGTCGAGGGGCGGCGCTACCTCGACATGATGAGCGCGTATTCGGCGGTGAGCTTCGGTCACGCCCACCCGCGCCTGCTGCGCGCGCTCAACGACCAGGCGCAGCGCCTCGCGCTGACCTCGCGTGCGTACTCGAACGACCGCCTGCCGCTGCTGCTCGAGCGGCTGTGCGCGCTGTTCGGCTTCGAGCGGGCGCTGCCCGTCAACACCGGCCTAGAAGCCGTCGAAACCGCGCTCAAGGCGGCGCGCAAGTGGGCGTACAAGGTCAAGGGCGTCGCTGCGGACCGCGCCGAAATTATTGCCTGCCAGGGCAACTTCCACGGCCGTTCGACCGCGATCGTCGGCATGTCGTCGGAGGCGCAGTACCGCGACGGCTTCGGGCCGTTCCCGCCCGGCTTCAAGCTGATCCCGTACGGCGACGCCGACGCGCTCGAAGCGGCGATCACGCCGGACACCGCGGCCTTCCTCGTCGAGGCGGTCCAGGGCGAAGGCGGCATCATCGTGCCGCCCGACGGCTATCTGGCTCGCTGCGCCGAGATCTGCCGCCGGCGCGACGTGCTCTTGATCGTCGATGAAGTGCAGACCGGGCTCGGGCGCACCGGCCGGCTGCTCGCGTGCGAGCACGAAGGCGTGCATCCGGACGGGCTGATCCTCGGCAAGGCGCTCGGCGGCGGCCTGCTGCCGGTGTCGGCGTTCCTCGCCGACGCGCGAGTCATGGACGTGTTCCACCCCGGCGACCACGGCTCGACGTTCGGCGGCAATCCGCTCGGCGCCGCCGTCGCGCTGGAAGTCCTCGATCTGCTTGAGGAAACGCGGCCGTGGGAAAACGCCGCGCGTCTCGGCGAACACCTGATGCGGCGGCTCGCCGACGGTGCGCCGTCGTGCGTGACGGCAGTGCGCGGCCGCGGTCTGCTGGTCGGCATCGAGCTCGATCCGCGCATCCTCGACGCCGCGACCGGTGCCGAACTGCTGCTCGCGCGCGGCATCGCGACGAAGGACACGCACCACACGGTGCTGCGCTTCGCGCCGCCGCTGGTGATCGACGACAGCGTGCTCGACGCGGGGATCGACGTGATCCTCGACACGCTCGCGACTGCGAGCCGCCGCCGCGAGCACGGGCCGTTGCACGGCTGAGCGCAGCGCGCTTCCGCACTCCGGGACGGGACGGGACGGGACGGGACGACGAAATTTGGCACAATCGTCGGCCCGTTCGTCGGCACGATCGGACGCGAATCCGGATCGATTCGGGCGGCCCCCGCAACGAAATTCGTTGCGTTAAACTTCGGCCCGCTCAATCCACGTCCCCGGAAGAACCCGCCCATGCTGATCGGCTTCGTCATCGCTTACCTGCTGGTTTCGATCGGCGTCGGGCTGTACGCGGCGACGCACGTCAAGAACACCACCGACTACGTCGCGGCCGGGCGCCACCTGCCGCTGTACATCGTCACCGCGACGGTGTTCGCGACGTGGTTCGGCTCGGAAACCGTGCTAGGCATTTCCGCGACGTTCATCGACGAAGGCCTGCGCGGGCTGTGGTCCGATCCGTTCGGCGCGTCGCTGTGCCTGATCCTCGTCGGCCTGTTCTTCGCGCGCCCGCTGTACCGCATGAACCTGCTGACGCTCGGCGACTACTACCGCTTGCGCTACGGGCGCACCGTCGAGGTGCTGTGTTCGATCGCGATCGTCGTCTCCTACCTCGGCTGGGTCGCGGCACAGATCACCGCGCTCGGCCTGGTGTTCAACACCCTCTCCGACGGCGCGATCTCGAACGAGGCCGGCATGATGATCGGCGCCGCGGTGGTGCTGGGGTATACGCTGTTCGGCGGCATGTGGTCGGTGGCGCTGACCGACTTCATGCAGATGATCGTGATCATCGCCGGGCTGTTCTACATCGCCTGGCTGGTCGGCGACATGGCCGGCGGCGTCGGCACGGTCGTCAGCCACGCGAGCGCCGCCGGCAAGCTGAACTTCCTGCCCGCGCTCGACCCGGCCGACATCATCGCCTTCCTCGCCGGTATCCTGACGATGGGTTTCGGCTCGATCCCGCAGCAGGACGTGTTCCAGCGGCTGAACTCGGCGCGCGACGAGAAGATCGCCGTGCGCGGCACGCTGCTCGGCGGCTCCGGCTACTTTCTCTTCGCGTTCGTGCCGTTGTTCATCGCGTACTCGGCGACGCTGATCGACCCCGAACTGGTCGCCCGCTACCAGCAAAGCGACAGCCAGCACGTCCTGCCGCAGCTGATTCTCGCGCACACTCCGCTGTTCGCGCAGGTGATGTTCTTCGGCGCGCTGCTGTCGGCGATTATGAGCACCGCTTCGGGCACGCTGCTCGCACCCTCGGTGACCTTCTCCGAGAACATCCTGCGCGGCACGTTCCGCCACCTCGACGATCGCCAGTTCCTGCTGCTCACGCGGCTCGTCGTCGTCGCGTTCGCGCTGCTGATCACGTGGTATGCGACGTACACCGAGGAGACGATCCACGGCATGGTCGAGAACGCCTACAAGGTCACGCTCGCGACCGCCTTCGTGCCGCTCGCGTTCGGCCTGTACTGGAAGCGCGCCAGCACGCAGGGCGCGCTGGTGTCGATCCTGGCCGGCCTCGTCGTCTGGGTGCTGCTCGAGATCGCCGCCCCCGACGCCGACGTCCCGCCGCATTTCGCCGGCATGCTCGCGGGCATCGTCGGCATGATCGCCGGTTCGCTGCTGCCGCAGACGCTGGTCAAGCCCGTCCACGGCCACGTCGCCGCCCACCTGCAGACGCAGCACCAGCCGCACGCGGGGCGCTGAGCGCCGCCGCACGCGGCGCCCGGTTCAGTACTGGTCGAAGCAGCACTGCAGCTCGCCGGCGTCGCGCGAACGGCCGAGCGCGAGCATCAGCAGAATGCGGGCCTTGTGCGGATTCAGCGAGTTCGCCGCGACGGTGCCGAGCACCGCGTCGTCGGCCGACGCCGTGACCACGCCCTGTCCGACCCGGCTCGAGCGCACGACCGCGACGCTGTGGCGTGCCGCCTCTTCGGCGCCGGCACGCGCCGCCGGCGACAGGCCACCGTTGCCGCAGCCGGCAACGACGATGCCGCGCGCGCCGGCGGAAATCGCGGCGCGATAGTGGTGCAGCCCCGCGCCCTGGTGGTCGTAGAGGATGTCGACGTGCGGCAGCTCGCCGATCGCGGCGAGCGAGAACTCGCTGTCGACGGTGTGCCGGCACAACGGCGCGGTGAAGAAATGAACCTTGCCCGCGGCGACTTCGCCGAGGTTGCCCTGCTCGAACGCGCGAAACGCGTCAGGCACGGTGGTGGCCGCCTTGGTCACGAAGCGCGCGGCGCCGATGCGGTCGTTCATCATCACCAGCACGCCCTTGCCGTGCGCCGCCGCGCAGGTGGCGACGAGAAAAGCGTTGTACAGGTTCAGCGGCCCGTCGGCGCTCAGCGCGGTCGCCGGACGCATCGCGCCGGCGAGCACGACCGGCTTCGCGCTCCTCAGCACGAGGTTGAGAAAATACGCCGTCTCCTCGAGCGTGTCGGTGCCGTGCGTGATGACGATGCCGTCGACATCGGGCTGCGCGAGCAGCGCGTCGACGCGGCGGGCGATCTTCAGCAGCAGCGCATTGTCGATGTCGCGGCTGTCGACATTGGCGAGCTGTTCGCCGCGGACCTCGGCGAGCGCCCGCAGTTGCGGCACGGCGGCGAGCAGTTCGTCGGTGGTCGCGCCGACGGTGTAGTCGTGGAGCTGCGTCGCATCGCTCGCCACCGCCGCGATCGTGCCGCCGGTGCCGAGCAGCACGATGCGCGGCAGCGCCGGCTGTCCTTCGCCCGTCGCGGCGCGCGATCTTCCTTCCGCTGCGCCAGCCATGTTGCCGGAATTCATCGCACAGGCTCTCCGGGTTTCGATGCCGGCCATTGTTCCCTCCGGCTCCGGCGAGGTCAAATCACGCCCGCACCCCGACTGCACGTCCGTCCCGGCGCTGCGGCGGGACGCCGACAAAAAAGTTGCGGCAGCTGCTGCGTGCCTTTCGGGCGAGCGCACAAACCGCGGCCGTTTATTGCAGCCGGAGCAGGCCGAGCATTCGCATCATCGGCTCGAATCCATTGAAAATCATGCGCTTCCAGGGGCAGCCTCGCGACCGACCGCTGCTTTGCGCTTCATATTTTCCGTTGCCTCCAACGGTGCTAGCATCGCTTCACGTTAAATTGTTTGATATCAAACATTGATGCCGGACCGGCGAGGATCGCACCTGCGCTCGCGGCGGTTCGCCCAAGGAGGCGACATGAAGACCCTGCTGACACTTTCGGTGAATGGCCGGCCGCGCGAGGACGCAGTGGCCGGGAATGCGTTGCTGATCGACTACCTGCGCGACACGCTCGGCCTGACCGGCACGAAGCAGGGCTGCGACGGCGGCGAATGCGGCGCCTGCACCGTGCTCGTCGACGGCCAGCCACGCCTCGCGTGCTGCACGCTCGCGCACAGCGTCGCCGGGCGCTCGGTCGAGACGATCGAGGGCCTCAGCCACGAGGGCAACCTGTCGCGGCTGCAGCGCGCGTTCCACGAGCATCTCGGCAGCCAGTGCGGCTTCTGCACGCCGGGCATGATCATGGCGGCCGAAGCGCTGTTGCGCAGCAACCCGCAGCCGTCGCGCGACGAGATCCGCGCGGCGCTCGCCGGCAACCTGTGCCGCTGCACCGGCTACGTGAAGATCATCGAATCGGTCGAGGCTGCCGCCTGCGGCAGCGAGGTGCCGGCATGAACGCGCCCGACCGCGAATTGCGCAAGCCCGGCGCGGCCAACGCTGCACCGCGCGGCGTCGGCGCCCGCCTGCCGCTCATCGACGGCGTCGAGAAAGTCACCGGCACGGCCCGCTACACTGCCGACCTGCCGGCCCAGGGTGCGCTGGTCGGCAAGATCCTGCGCAGCCCCTACGCGCACGCCGAGCTGCTCGAGGTCGATATCAGCGAAGCGCTGAAGCTGCCCGGCGTGCGCGGCATCGTCACCGGTGACGACTGCGACACGCCTTACGGGGTGATCCCGATCGCGCAGAATGAATTCCCGCTCGCGCGCGGCCGCATCCGCTATGTCGGCGAGCCGGTCGCCGCCGTCGCCGCGATTGACGAGGCGACCACCGACGCGGCGCTCGCGCTGATCCGGCTGAAGGTGCGCGAACTGCCGGCCTATTTCGCCGCGGCCGATGCGCGCAAGGCCGACGCTGTGCTGCTGCACGACAACAAGAAAGGCAACATCGAGCGCGAGGTGCACAACGAGTTCGGCGACACCGCCGCCGGTTTCGCAGCGGCCGACCTGATCCGCGAGGACACCTTCGAGTGCGCCGAAGTCCACCACGCGATGATGGAGCCGAACGCCGCGCTCGCGGCGTGGGACAACGAGCGCGGGCACCTCACGCTGTGGTCGGTGACCCAGGTGCCGTACTACGTGCATGAATCGCTGTCGCGCTGCATGAAGCTCGACGCGGCCTATATCCGCGTCATCAAGCCGTTCGTCGGCGGCGGCTTCGGTCACCGCGTCGAGACGCTGAACTTCGAGATCATCGCCGGGCTGCTCGCCCGCGCGGCACGCGGCACCGTGCGCCTGCTGCAGACGCGCGAGGAAGCCTTCCTCACGCACCGCGGCCGGCCGCAGACTCAGGTCCGCATGAAGCTCGGCCTGACGCGCGACGGGCGCATGACCGCCTGCGAGGCCGAGGTCGTGCAGCGCGGCGGCGCGTACGGCGGCTACGGGCTGGTGACTATCCTGTATGCAGGCGCGCTGTTGAACGGCCTCTACGACCTTCCCGCGGTCAAGTACGACGGCTACCGCGTCTACACGAACAACCCGCCGTGCGGCGCGATGCGTGGCCACGGCACGGTCAATGTGCGCTTCGCGTTCGAATCGCTGCTCGACATGATGGCCGCCGAACTCGGCCTCGACGCCTTCGCGGTGCGCCGCCGCAACCTGCTCAAGGCGCCGACCGAGACGATCAACGGCCTCAAGGTGATGAGCTACGGCCTGCCCGAGTGCCTCGACTGGGTCGAGCAGGCGAGCGGCTGGCGCGAGCGTGCCGCGCGGCTCAAGGCCGACAGCGACGGCCCGATCAAGCGCGGCATCGGCATCGCCTGCTCGCACTTCGTCAGCGGCTCGGCCAAGCCGGTGCATTTCACTGGCCAGCCGCACGCGACAATCGCGCTGCGCGTCGATTTCGACGCCGGCATCACGATCCTGACGGGCGCTTCCGACATCGGCCAGGGCTCGTCGACGATCATCACCCAGGTCGTCGCCGAAATCCTCGGCGTCGAGTACCGCCGCCTACGCCTCATCGCCACGGACTCCGCGCTGACGCCAAAGGACAACGGCTCGTATTCGTCACGGGTGACTTTCATGGTTGGCAACGCCGCAGCAGATGCCGCGCGCAACCTCAAGCGCGTGCTGGTCGCCGCTGCGGCGAAGCGGCTGCAGGTTTCCGAGGCCGATGTCGACTGGCTCGGCGAAGCCGCCGCGGTCGTCGGCGATGCGTCGCGCCAGATCCCGTTCCACGACATCGTCGAGGAAGCCCTCGTCGATGTCGGCATGCTGACCGTCAAGGGCACTTTCACGTGTCCCACCGAGTTCCAGGGCGGCAAGCAGCGCGGCGGTGCGGTCGGCTCGACGATGGGTTTCTCGTATGCCGCGCAGGCGGTCGAAGTCAGCGTCGACACCGAGCTCGGCACGGTCACCGTCGATAAGGTCTGGTCCGCGATCGACTGTGGCTTCGCGATCAACCCGATGTCGGTCGAAGGCCAGGTCCAGGGCGCGATCTGGATGGGCATGGGGCAGGCGATCTCGGAGGAGACGGTCTATGAGAACGGCCGCCACAAGGCGGTCAGCCTGCTCGACTACCGCGTGCCGACGATCATCGAATCGCCCGACATCGAAGTGCATATCGTCGAGAGCCTCGACCCGAACGGCCCGTTCGGCGCCAAGGAAGCGAGCGAAGGCCCGCTGGCCGGCGTGATGTCCGCGGTCGCCGCGGCGATCGAGGACGCCACCGGCACCCGCATCCAGGCAATGCCCTTCACGCCGGACCGGGTCTTCGACGCGCTGCACCGCAAACCCCGCGTCGGCGCCCCTGCGCCGGCCACCGCAAAAGGAGAAGCATGATGGGCGCGCTGTCCGATTTCAGTGTATTGCGTCCGGTGAGCGCCGCCGACGCGGTCCGCCTGCGCGGCGAACATCCGGCGAGCCGCTTCATCGCCGGCGGCACCGACCTCGTGCCGAACATGCGCCGCGGACTCGTCGACGCCGACGTCGTCATCGACCTCGGCAACGTCGGGGAGATGCGCGAACTGCAGCGCAGCGGCGACACGCTGCGCATCGGCGCCGGCGTCACGCTCGCGACGCTCGCCGCCGACCCCACAGTGGGCGCCCATCTGCCGGCCCTCGCACAGGCCGCGCTCTGCGTCGCCGGCCCAACGCACCGCACCGCGGCGACGCTCGGCGGCAACCTGTGCCTCGAAACGCGCTGCCAGTACTTCAACCAGAGCGAGAGCTGGCGCCAGGGCAACAACTACTGCATGAAGCTCGCTGGCGACATCTGCCGCGTCGCACCGAAATCGAGCCGCTGCTATGCGGCCTTCAGCGGCGATGTCGCGCCCGCGCTGCTCGCGCTCGGCGCCGAGGTCGAGCTCCTCGGCCCGCAAGGGATCCGGCGCCTGCCGCTCGCCGAACTCTACGTCGACGACGGCATGCGCTGGCTCGCGCTGGGAGCCGACGAGTTGCTGTTCGCCGTCACGGTGCCGCTCGTCGCCGGCCGGCTCAGCGGCTACGAAAAGCTGCGCGTGCGCGGCGCGATCGACTTCCCGCTCGCCGGCGTCGCGGTGGCGTTGCGGCGCGACGGCGACGCGATCGGCGAGCTGCGCATCGCCTGCACCGGCGTGTCGTCGCGGCCCGAATTCGTCGGCGGCCTCGACACGCTCGCCGGGCAGCCGCTCGACGACGCGGCGCTCGAGGTCATCGAGCGCCAGATCAAGCGTGCGATCCAGCCGATGGAGACGACGCTCGTCAGCGTGCCCTACCGCCGCCGCGCGACGCCGGTGCTCGCGAAGCGCCTCGTGCGTAGGCTGTGGGACGAAGCGAAGCGACGCTGACGACCCGCGAAGAAATCGTCACGACAAGGCGGATGAGCCGCAGGCCGGATCTGCCCACCGGGGAGCGTCGGCATGGGCGTGGCCGGGATCCGGCAGGGGCCGCGCCTGCCGCGCTACTTGTACCAGGGCAGCGTGCGCCGCAGCGACACGATCTCGCCTGCGGCTTCGGCATCGTAGCCCGGCACCGCCCCGGCCAGCCGCCGAAAATCTGCGCTGCGCAACACGCCGATGACCGCCTCCATTGCCGCCGTGTCCAGCGCATCCTTGAGGCAGACGAGGAAATACTGCTCGTGCGCGAGCGGGACAAAATCGAGGCCGAAGCGCGCGGCCGCGGCGCGCAGGCCGAAGCCGCAGCTCGCGCTGCCGGCGGCGACGTTCGCCGCGACCGACAGATGGGTGGGCTCCTCGGTGTCGTAGCCGGCCACCGCCGCTGGCGGCACGTTCGCGCGCGCGAGCAGTTCGTCGAACATCAGCCGCGTGCCGCAACCCCGCAGGCGATTGACGAACACCACGCCGGGTCTCGCGAGGTCGTTCAGCGAGACCAGCCCGAGCGGGTTGCCGGGCGCGACGATCAGCCCCTGTTCGCGGCGGGCGAAGCGGATCAGCTTGTGCACGCCGAGCCGCAGTTCGCACCCGAGGGCGAGGTGGATCCGCGAGCCGCGCCGGCACAGCCGTTCGTCATCGAGCGGCAGGTGGATGCCCGCCACGGTGCAGGCACCGGCATTGAGGCGTTCGAGCGCGCGCGTGCTGCCGACGTATTCGACATCGAGCAGCACGCGCGCGCCGCCCAGCAGCGCGTCCCGCAGCACGCCGAACAGCAGATCGTGGCTCGCACAGGCCGGCAGCAGCGCCAGCCCCGGATCGACGGCCAGCAACAGTTCGCGGTCGAGCTGGCCGGCGAGGCTCTCCGCCTGCGGCAGCAGGCGCGCGAGGATGCGCTTTTCCGCCCACAGCAGGCGTTCGCCGAACGCCGACAGCCGCGCCGCCCGGCCCTGGCCGCTGGCGAGCAGCGCCTGGCCGAAAATCGCCTCGTGCTTCTTCAGCTCGCCCCACAGATGGCGGTACGACAGCCCGAGCTGCGTCGCCGCCTTGCCGATCGATCCTTGCACACGGATCGCGTCGAGCATCGCCAGCAGCGGATTCTGCAGCTGCAGTGCCGCTGCTGGCGGCGCCTCGGCCACCCCGGCGACGAAACGGTATTCGAGTTTCACGCTCATCGGAAAAGCTTACCCGAAAACGCTGCGGCGACTTTCACGCCGCACCCGCCGAAAGTCCGTGTTCACCGGGGAAACCCATTCACCCCCGACAAGAAGCAACAGTCATTTTTGCCAGCGCCGAGGGGCTGTAACCGGGCAGGAACGGGATATCCCCGGCAGACCGGCGAAATGCAGCACGCGAAGCGCGCCGGCGATGCCGATGGACTTATGCATGCATTTGCCGAAGAACACTCCGCGCATTCGCATCGCGCTGGCCCGCTCGCCGCGGCTTTTGGTACAACACCCTGCAGATGGGCGCTGTTTGGCGCGCGATTCCGGGTTTTCACCAACATTTTCTTTTCACGGAGATTCTTCATGGCACATCTGCTTCGCCCCCTGCTGACCGCCTTCGCCTGCGTGCTCGGCCTCGCCGCCGCGCACGCCGGCGACAGGTTCATCATCGTCTCGTCGACGACCTCGACCGAGCAGTCCGGCCTGTTCGGCCACATCCTGCCGGCGTTCGAGCAGCAGTCCGGCATCGAGGTGCGCGTCGTCGCGCTCGGCACCGGCCAGGCGCTCGATACCGCGCGGCGCGGCGACGCGGACGTGGTATTCGTGCATGACCGCGCAGCCGAAGAGAAATTCGTCGCCGAAGGCCACGGCGTCGGGCGCCGCGACGTCATGTACAACGACTTCGTCCTCGTCGGACCAAAGAGCGATCCGGCGAAGGTCGCCGGCGGGCGCGACATCGTCGCGGCGCTGAAGAAGATCGAGGCGGCGCAGGCACCGTTCGTGTCGCGCGGCGACAAGAGCGGCACGCACGCGGCCGAACTGCGGCTGTGGAAGCTCGCCGGCATCGACATCGAGCAGGCGAAGGGGCCGTGGTACCGCGACTCGGGCTCGGGCATGGGGCCGGCGCTGAACATGGCGGCGTCGCTCGGCGCCTACCTCCTCGCCGACCGCGGCACGTGGCTGTCGTTCAGGAACCGCCAGGACCTGGCGATCGTCGTCGAAGGCGACCAGCGGCTGTTCAACCAGTACGGTGTGATCCTCGTGAATCCCGCGAAGCACCCGCACGTCAAGCGCGAACTTGGCCAGCAGTTCATCGACTGGATCGTCTCCCCGGCGGGCCAACAGGCGATCGCCGCCTACAGGATCGGCGGCGAGCAGTTGTTCTTCCCGAACGCGGCACGGTAGGTTTCGATCGCCGCAACGGGGGCCGGCGCTTGCACGGAGCCGCCGGCCGCGCCCTTGACCCCGGTCAACGCGGCCCGGGGCGAGTCGCACTATGGTTGCGGGGCTCTTTTCCCCAGCCCCCTCCATGACCTCCAATTCCAGAATAGAACTCGTCTGCCCGGCAGGAAGCCTGCCGGCGCTGAAGACGGCCGTCGACCACGGCGCCGATTGCGTCTATCTCGGCTTCAAGGACGCGACCAACGCGCGCAACTTCACGGGGCTCAATTTCGACGCCAACGCGATGCGCGAAGGCGTGCGCTACGCCCATGATCGCCGCCGCAAGGTGCTGCTCGCGCTCAATACCTATCCGCAGGCAGGCAACTGGTCGGCCTGGACCGCGGCGATCGACCGCGCCGCCGACCTCGGCATCGACGCGGTGATCCTCGCCGACCCGGGCCTGATGGCCTATGCGCAGAAGACGCACCCGGCACTGCGCCTGCACCTGTCGGTGCAAGGCTCGGCGACGAGCTACGAGGCGATCAACTTCTACGCCGAACGCTTCGGCATCCAGCGCGCGGTGTTGCCGCGGGTGCTGTCGCTGCCGCAGGTCGAGCAGGTGATCGCGAACACCGCGGTCGAGATCGAAGTGTTCGGCTTCGGCGGCCTGTGCGTGATGGTCGAGGGGCGCTGCGCGCTGTCCGCGTACGCGACGGGCGAATCGCCGAACTGCAACGGCGCGTGCTCGCCGGGCAAGCACGTGCGCTGGGAACAGACGCCGAGCGGGATGGAGACGCGGCTCAACGGCATCCTCATCGACCGCTTCGGTGACGGCGAACGCGCCGGCTACCCGACGCTGTGCAAGGGCCGCTTCGACGTGGGCGGCGAGACCTACTACGCGATCGAGGAACCGACCAGCCTCAACACGCTGGAGCTGCTCCCCGACCTCGCCCGCGCCGGCATTCGCGCGATCAAGATCGAAGGCCGCCAGAGGAGCCCGGCCTACGTCGCGCAGGTCACGCGCGTGTGGCGCGAGGCGCTCGACCGCGTGATGCGCGACATTGACGGCTTCCGCGTCCAGCCGGCCTGGATCGCCGAGCTCGACAAAGTCTCCGAAGGCCGCAGCCATACGCTCGGCGCGTACTACCGGCCGTGGAAATGAACGCGATGAACCCGATGACCCCGATGAAACTCGCTCTCGGCCCCCTCCTTTATTACTGGCCACGCCAGGCGACGCTCGACTTCTATGCGCAGGTCGCCGACAGCCCAGCCGACGTCGTCTATGTCGGCGAGACCGTGTGCTCGCGCCGCCACGAGCTGCGCCTCGACGACTGGCTCGAGGTCGCCGCGATGCTGCGGGCGGCCGGCAAGGAAGTCGTGCTGTCGTCGCAGTCGCTGATCGAATCCGAATCCGATCTCAAGGCATTGCGCCGCATCGTCGCCCAGGCCGATTTCCGCGTCGAGGCGAACGACATGTCGGCCGTGCACCTGCTGACAGGCGCCGGCCGACGCGACTGGATCGCCGGGCCGACGCTGAACATCTTCAATCCGCACACGCTTGCGCTGCTGGCCGAGTCGGGCGCGACGCGCTGGGTCGCGCCGCCGGAGATGTCGGGCGCGGTGCTCGCCGAGCTGCTCGCGTCGGGCGCGCCGCAGATCAAGACCGAGGTGCTCGCGTGGGGCCGGCTGCCGCTCGCGCATTCGGCGCGCTGCTTCACCGCGCGCCACTTCAACCTGCAGAAGGACACCTGCGAATTCCGCTGCCTCGGCATGAGCGACGGCCTGGTGCTGCGCACGCGCGAAGGCGAACCTTTCCTGACGCTCAACGGCGTGCAGACGCAATCGGCGCGCGTGCATAACCTGCTCGCCGACCTGTCGTCGGTGCGGCGTTCGGCGCAGGTCGTGCGGGTGAGTCCGCAGGGCGAGCATACGATCCGGGTGCTGCAACTGTTCCGCGAATCCGCCGACGAGCGGCTCGCCCCGCAGGAAGCTTTCCGCCGCAGCGCCGAATGCATGGTCGAGGCGCCGTGCAACGGTTTCTGGCACGGCCGCCCGGGTGTGGAACAATACGTTCCATCCTGAATCCGCCTTCCTGGAGCCCATCCCGATGACCACGCTTCGCCTCCCGGCCTTCACGCTGCCCGCGCCGCTCGCGCGCCTTGCCGCGCGCCTGCCGCAGCGCCCGCCGACGTTCGCACTGACCACCGCGCTGAACCTCGCGCTCGGGCGCATCCTGCCGCGCGAGAACCTCGAACCGCTGAGCGGCCGGCACCTGCGCATCAAGGTCCGCGACGCCGGGCTGACGCTCGACTTCACGCTCGACGCGCGCGGCTTTCGTCCGCTGTCCGGTCGCGGCACGCCCGACCTCACGCTGACCGCGAACGTCCGCGACTACCTTGCGCTCGCGCTGCGCGAGGAAGATGCCGATACGCTGTTCTTCGGCCGCCGGCTGCTGACCGAAGGCGACACAGACCTCGGCCTGCTGGTGAAGAACACACTCGACGCCGTGGACTGGGACGCGCTGCAGAAGGAATATGCGCCAGCCAACGTGCTGCGCCGGCTCAACCCCCTCACCCGCCACCGCTGCGCGGACAGCCGCCTGACGACCACCGTTTGATCCGCTGCAGCGGGGACGACGTCCCCGCCCCGGCGTCCGGGATAGAATCGGCTTCCCAGATTCTTCGCCCGGACCTGCCGATGCCCGCCGCGCGCGCCGTTCCCACCCTGCCGCGCCACCTCGCCTTCGCGTACGGACTGCTGATCGTCTACGCCTGCCTGCACCCGCTCGCCGGGTGGAAGCCGACGGGCCTGCCACCGCTGGACTTCCTGTTCGCGCCGTGGCCGAAGTATTTCCGCTACGCCGATCTCGCGCTCAACCTGCTCGGCTTCGTGCCGTTCGGCTTCGTGCTCGCGCCGGCGCTCCCCGAGCGCCTCGGGCGCGCCGGCGCAGTCGTGGTCGCGACGCTGATCGCCGGCGTGCTGAGCTTCTCGATGGAAGTCACGCAGAATTTCCTGCCGACCCGCGTGTCGTCGAACATCGACCTCGGGTTCAACGTCCTCGGCGGCCTGATCGGCGCGCTCGCCGGCGCGCGCTGGGGCCATGCGCTGTTCGACGAGCGCGGCTGGCTGCACCGCTGGCGCTCCGAACGCATCATTCCCGGCCACTCGGGCGACCTCGGCCTGATGCTGCTGGGCCTGTGGCTGCTCGCGCAGCTGATGCCCGACAGCCTGCTGTTCGGCAGCGGCGACCTGCGCCAGCTGCTCGGCCTGCCGACGCCCCTGCATTTCGATCCCGAACGCTTCATCCTGCTCGAATCGGTCGTCGTCGCCGTGAGCATCGTCGCCGTCGGCCTTTTCTGCCGCTGCATGATGCAGGCGGCCAGTCCGCTGCCGGTTGCGCTGCTGTTGCTGCTCGGGCTTGCCGCGAAGACCGTCGCGACCGCGTCGTTCTTCGCCCCCGGCGCGGCGCTGGTGTGGCTCACGCCCGGCACCACGCGCGGGCTGCTGTACGGCGTGCCGCTGCTGGCGGCGGCGCTGCTGCTGCCGCGCCTGCACCAGCACGCGCTCGCGGGCGTGACGATGCTGGCGGCCACGACGCTGACGAACCTGCTCCCCGACAACCCGTATTTCATGCTCGGGCTGGCGTCGCTGCCGCAGGGAAATTTCCTCAACTTCCACGGTCTGACCCGGCTCACGGCGAACCTGTGGCCGTTTCTCGCGCTGGCCTACCTGTCCGCGATCGGCCTGTGGCGCGGCGAACACCTGGCCGGGCGCTGAACTGCGCGGGGAGGATTGTCCCGCAGCTATAATCGGCCCGAAGCCGGTCCGGCGTTGCGGCGCCGGCCACCTTCCCCACCGGAGACCGTCGATGAGTTACTTCAAGCACCACGTTTTCTTCTGCTGCAACCAGCGCGAACCCGGCGACACCTGCTGCAACAACCACAACGCCACCGGGATGCAGACGTATGCGAAAGACCGCATCGCGGCGCTCGGCCTCAAGGGCCGCGGCAAGATCCGCATCAACAAGGCCGGCTGTCTCGACCGCTGCGACGAAGGCCCGGTGCTCGTCGTGTACCCCGACAACGTCTGGTACACGTATATCGACAAGGAAGACATCGACGAGATCATCGACGAGCATCTCGTCCATGGCCGCATCGTGACCCGCCTGCGCCTGCCGGACGCCGCATGAGCCGGCCGCAGGCGAGCGAAAGCGTGCTGCTGCGCGGCCCGGACGGCGCGATCGAGGCGCTGATCGACGTCCCCGGGACGATCCGCGGCATCGCGCTGGTGTGCCATCCGCACCCGCTGTTCGGCGGCGCGAACACGAACAAGATCGCCCACACGCTCGCCCGCAGCCTGCGCGAACTCGGCTACGCCACGATCCGGCCGAACTTCCGCGGCGTCGGCAAGAGCGAGGGCGCGCACGACCATGGCGACGCCGAGACCGAGGACATGCTGTCGGTGATCGCGTGGGCGCAATCGCGCTGGGGCAGCCTGCCGATCGCGCTGGGCGGATTCTCGTTCGGCGCCTTCGTCCAGACGCGGGTCGCGAAACGGCTCGCCGACAGCCTGACGCCGGCCGAGCGCATCGTGCTGGTCGGCACCGCGACCGGCGAAGTGCGCGGTGCGCGCAGCTACACCACCGAAGCGGTGCCGAAGGATACGCTGGTGATCCACGGCGCCGAGGACGAGAACGTCGCGCTGGCGAACGTGCTCGACTGGGCGCGACCGCAGGAACTGCCGATCGTCGTCGTCCCGGGCGCCGACCATTTCTTCCACGGCAAGCTGCATCTGATCCGCGACATCATCGCGCGCGCCTGGGCGCCGCGCTGAACAGTGCCCGGGCACCCGCCCTCAAGGAGATCGCCGCAATGAAGCTTTTCGCCTCGCTCACCAGCCCGTACGCGCGCAAGATCCGCATCATCCTCGCCGAAAAAGGGCTGCCGTTCGAGCTCGTCGTCGATTCGCCGTGGGAAGTGAACACGCGCATCCCTTCCGTGAACCCGCTCGGCAAGGTGCCGGCGCTGCTCACCGACGGCGGCGAAGTGCTCTTCGATTCCCCCGTCATCGCCGGCTACCTCGAAACCCTCAACGTTTCCCCGCACCTGCTGCCGCACGAACCGATCGAGGCGGTGCGGGTGCGGCAGATCGAGGCGCTCGCCGACGGCATCACCGATGCGGCCGTCGCGATGGTGCTCGAGTCGCGCCGCCCCGAGGCGAAGCGCAGCGACGACGAGATCGCGCACCAGACGGGCAAGATCGGCCGGGCGCTGGACGAGCTCGAGCGGCGCGCGACCGGTCGTCACTGGCTGCACGGCGACAGCCTGAGCCTCGGCGACATTGCGGTCGGCGCCGCGCTCGCCTACCTCGACCTGCGCCATCCGGACTACGACTGGCGCGCCGGGCACCCCGCGCTCGCGGCACTGGCCGCACGCCTGTTCGCCCGCCCGAGCTTCACCGACACCAAGCCGCCGGTAGGATGATGATGCAGTGCATCTTGCGAGGACGGACTTTTCCGGAGAGCCGGTGCAGGCGGATCGTCCCCTGACGCTCGCGAGCCGGTCGCCGGCCTCCCCGCTGTCGATCCGCGGCCTGCGCAAGCGCTACGGCGACACCGAGGTGGTCGCCGGCATCGACCTCGAGCTGCGACGCGGCGAGTGCTTCACGCTGCTCGGCCCGAACGGCGCCGGCAAGACGACGACGCTGCGCTGCGCGCTCGGGCTCACCGCGCCGTCCGCCGGCGAGATCCGACTCGCCGGCCTGCCGGTGCCGGCGCGCGCGCGGGAAGCGCGCATGCGCGTCGGCATCGTGCCGCAGCAGGACAGCCTCGACCCCGATTTCACGTGCGCCGAGAACCTGATCGTCTACGGCCGCTATTTCGGCCTCGACGAGGCGACGATCCGCGCGCGCATCCCGGAGCTGCTCGCGTTCGCCGGCCTCGAGGGCAAGCGCGACGCGCGCATCCAGGCGCTGTCGGGCGGCATGAAGCGGCGCCTGACGCTCGCCCGCGCGCTGGTCAACCGCCCCGACCTGCTGATCCTCGACGAGCCGACCACCGGCCTCGATCCGCAGGCGCGCCACCTGATCTGGGAACGCCTCAAGCACCTGAGCCGCGCCGGCACGACGATCCTGCTGACGACCCATTTCATGGACGAGGCCGAGCGCCTCGCCGACCGCCTCGCGATTCTCGACGCCGGACGCATGCTGACCGAAGGCAGCCCACGCGATGTCATCGCCGCGCAGATCGAGCCGCAGGTCGTCGAGGTCTACGGCGACTGGAACGGCGGCGGTGCCGCGGGCGGCGCCGAAGCCTGGGCCGCGCGGCATGCGGCGGCGTTCGCGCGGCGCTTCGAAGTCAGCGGCGAGACCGCCTTCTGCTACGTCGAGGACGCGGCGCCGCTGCTCGCACACCTGTCCGCGCAGAGCGGCCTGCGTTACCTGCACCGCCCGGCGAACCTAGAAGACGTGTTCCTCAAGCTCACCGGGCGCGAGCTCAGGGACTGACCAGAGCGAATCGATGCCGACCTCAGCGAGTTCCTGGCGCGCGCCGCAACTCTCGCGCCGCTTCATCCCGGTATGGCGGCGCAATTTCCTCGTCTGGCGCAAGCTCGCGCTGCCGTCGGTGCTCGGCAACCTCGCCGACCCGGTGATCTACCTGTTCGGCCTCGGCTTCGGCATCGGCATGCTGGTGCCCGAAGTCGGCGGCGTGCGCTACATCAGCTTTCTCGCGGCGGGCATGGTGTGCTATTCGACGATGAATGCGGCGTCGTTCGAAGTGCTGTATTCCGGTTTCTCGCGCATGCACGTGCAGAAGACCTGGGAAGCGATCATGAACGCACCGATCGACCTCGACGACGTCGTGTTCGCCGAGCTGGTGTGGGCGGCGTCGAAAGCGCTGCTGTCGGGCGCCGCGATCCTGCTCGTGATCTCGGCCTTCAGCCTCGTCGACACCCGTTACGTGCTGTGGCTGCTGCCGCTGATCTTCCTCGTCGGCCTCGCGTTCGCCGCGCTCGGCCTGGTGATGACGGCGCTCGCGCCAAGCTACGACTTCTTCATGTATTACTTCACGTTGTTCATCACGCCGATGACGCTGGTGTCCGGTGTGTTCTTCCCGATCGAACAGCTCCCCCCCGCGCTGCGTGCCGCCGCGACCCTGCTGCCGCTGACGCACGCGATCGAACTCGCCCGCCCGCTGCTGCTCGGACGGCTGCCGGAGAACGTCGCCCTGCATCTGGGCGTCATCGCCGGCTACGGCGCCGCAGCCTTCTGGCTGGCGCTCGCGCTGACGCGGCGGCGGCTTCTCAAGTAGCGACCTGACATCGCTCATCGGCCCGGCCCCGGCTGCCCGGAGTCAACGCGCTCGTCATGAATCTGCCGCGTCGACAGTATCGGTATTATGCTGTCCGGCATATCTTGGCAGCAGCGCCACGCAACCGGCGCCAGAACCCTTCTTCACGACCAGGAGACGCCATGAACAAGCTTGCACTGAGCGCGATTTGCGCTGTCCTCACCGCCGGCCCCTCGATCGCAGCCGATCCGGCGACCATCGACTGGTCGAAGGTTCCCGCCGAAGAGATCACGCTGTTCTGACGGTCCAGGCCGCTTACGACACGCGAAACGCGTACCTGCGCCTGCAGTGGAAAACGAAAGGCGCGTGGCCCGGCGTCGAATACCCGTATTACCGTTTCGACGGCAAGGAGTGGAAAGCGTACGGCGGCCCGCGTCTCAAGCAGGAGGTCCGCGACGGCAAGCAACCGGCGATCTATGAAGACCGCGTGTCGATCATGCTCGACGACGGCAAGGTGCCGCTGTTCGCCGAGCAGGGGTGCTGGCTGACGTGCCACGATGGCGAGCGCGACACCCGCGGGCAGGCGAGCAGCGAGGAAGTGGCGGCCAACCCGCTGCTGGCGGCGATCAAGAAAACCGACGTGCGCAAATACCTGCCGGCAACGCGCACCGACCCGTCCGACTGGAAGACCGGCAAGCCGCTCGCCGAGATCGAGCGCCTCAAGGCGGCGGGCGGCTTCGTCGACCTGATCCAGTGGCGTGCGCACCGCAGCAATCCGGTCGGCATGGCCGACGACGGGTACGTCCTCGAATACCGCAATTTCGACGCAGGCAAGAATCCTTTCGCTTCGAACCTGGACAAGGAGACAAAGCAGCCGAAGTTCATGTTCGACGCCGCAAAGGCCGGCGCCAAGGCCGTCACGGCCGAGCAGGTGTTCAAGAAGGAACACCTTCTCGTCCAGGGCGGCAACGCCGCACCCTTCGATGCCGGCGCAGGCTGGAAGGAGGGCGACATGCTGCCGCAGTATGTTCTCAGCGCGGCGCAGGCGAGCGGTTCGGCGGCCGACAACAAGGCTTCGGGCAGCTGGCAGGACGGCGTCTGGACCGTCGTCATCATCCGCCCGCTCGGCCTCGCGAGCAGTGACGACAAGGCGCTCGCCGAAGGGGGCGTGTATAACGTCGGCTTCGCGGTCCATGACGACAACGTCACCAGCCGCGCCCATTACGTGCCGCTGCCGACGACGCGGGGGATCGGCGCAAAGGCGAAGATCGAGGCGGTCAAGCTGCCCTGACCTTTCAGACCTCCGGACGACCGCACGCAGCGCCGATCACCGGCGCGACATCATGCCGAGCGCCGCGACCAGCTGCGCGAGGCGCCGCTTGATATCGTCACGCTCGCTGCCGGCGCTGTCGGCCAATTGCCCCCGCAGCGCGGCGATTTCGCGGCGCAGCATGATTTCGGCCGGCGCGAAGCCGGCGTTCTTCAGTATCCGGTTCGCCATGCGCTGTTCCGGCGACACGAGAGGTTCGTCGTCCAGATGGAGGGGGCGCCCCGCGCCGGGCAGGTTGTCGAATTCGCCGCGCCGGATGGCTTCGGCGATGCGCTGTTCGGCGAGGATGTCGAAAACGGATGGCGGCATCGAAAAGTGCGGCGCGCAGTAGCCCCGAGCCCGCGCAAGGGACGGCAGCGCCGCACGATCTGAACGGCCGGCAGAGTCAAAGTTCCACGCGTTTTCCTGCGCCGCGCACAGCTGCGGCCTGCCTGCGGCATATACGGATTGCCAAGCGCGCGTACCGTGCGGAACATAGCGACTACGGAGCGGCACGCGGCGCCGGCCGGCCCCCATCAGCAAGGAGTTCACACGTGTTCGAATTCATGACCGATGGCGCATTCTGGGTGTCGGTGCTGCAGATCATCGCGATCGACATCCTGCTCGGCGGCGACAACGCGGTGGTCATCGCGCTGGCGTGCCGCAAGCTGCCCGAGCACCAGCGCAGCAAGGGCATCGCGTGGGGCGTTGTCGGCGCGATCGCGCTGCGCATCGTGCTGATCTTCTTCGCGCTGCAGTTGCTCGAACTGCCGTTCCTGAAGATCATCGGCGCGCTGCTGCTGCTGTGGATCGGCCTCAAGCTGATGCAGCCCGAGGAAGGCGACAGCCACGCGGGCGTCGAGGGCGCGCCGCACCTGCTCGGCGCGATCCGCACGATCATCATCGCCGACGCCGTCATGAGCCTCGACAACGTCATCGCGGTGGCCGGCGCGGCAAAAGACGATCTCGGACTGGTGGTCTTTGGCATCGTCATCAGCATCCCGATCATCGTCTGGGGCAGCAAGTTCGTGCTCAAGCTGATGGACCGCTTCCCGGTCGTCATCACGCTCGGCGCGGCGCTGCTCGGCTGGATCGCCGGCGGCATGCTGGTCGGCGACGTGACGGTCAGGCCGTGGGTCGAAGAGATGCCGTCGTGGCTGCACTATGCAACGTCGGTGATCGGCGCGGCGTTCGTCGTCGTGCTCGGCAGCTGGCTCGCCAGGCGTGGCGCGGCGCCGCCGCCGCTGGTCGAACTGGCGGTCGACGACCCGCGCGCCGGGCGCCCGGGCGACAAGTAAAGGAGATTGCGATGGCGATGATGAAAGTGCTCGTACCCGTGGATGGATCGGACAACGCGAACCGCGCCGTGGCGCACGTGCTGGCGCTCTATCGCAGCGACGCGCAGCTGGACATCCACCTCCTCAACGTGCAGATTCCGATCGACTCGGGCCATGCGCGGCTGTTCGTCAGCCCGGAGGAGCTCGAGGATTACCATCGCGACGAAGGGCTCGCGGCGCTCGCCCCCGCGCGCCACATCCTCGACGAAGCGCACGTTCCCTACACCCACCACGTCGCGGTCGGCCATGTCGCGGACACAATCACCCGCTACGCGAAGGAACACGGTTTCGACAAGGTCGTCATGGGCTCCCACGGGCGCACCGCGCTGCTGCAGAGGGTGCTCGGCTCGGTGGCACACGAGGTGCTGAAGCGCTCCACGATCCCCGTGACGCTCGTCAAGCCGGCCGCCGAGAGTTGAAAGGGGTGAGCCCGCGAATGAACGAAGTGCTGGTCGTCCTGACGAATCTTCCCGACGAGGCGAGTGCCCGTGCGCTCGCGTCGCATCTCGTCGAAAAGCGGCTCGCCGCGTGCGTGAACATGCTCGCGCCCTGCCGTTCCGTTTATCGCTGGCACGACGCGATCGAAGAGGCGGCGGAAGTTCCGTTGCTCATCAAGACGAGCGCCGACCGCTACGCGGCGCTCGAAGCCGCGGTCCGCGCCGCGCACCCGTACGAACTTCCGGAGATCATCGCGGTCCCTGTTGTGCGGGGTCTGCCTGCTTATCTCGACTGGGTGGCCGCAGAGACGGCTCTGGCATCCACCGGGCGCAGACCGACCCCGTGATCGCGCGCAGTGCGTCATCTTCGAACGGCTTGATCCCGGTTCAGGCCCCGTTGCCGGCCACGCCCCAGAATCCGACTAATTCCGACACCCTTCCCGCACCGATGCGCCGCCTCCTGTTACTGCTGGCCGCCCTGGCCAGCCTGCTTGCCCTGCTCCCGCCGACATTCGCGCAAGGCAGCCCGATCGAGCCCGAAAAAGCCTTCCGCTTCGCTGCTCGCGCGCTAGATCCCGCCACCGTCGAGATCACGTTCGACATCGCCGACGACTACTATCTTTACGGCGACAAGTTCAAGTTCACCGCCGACCCGCCGGCCGTGCAACTGGGCATTCCGGAACGCGCGCCGGGCAAGATCAGGCACGACGAATTCTTCGGCGATGTCGAGACTTACCGCGACAGGATCAGGATCCTGCTGCCGGTCACCGCAGCCGAAGGCGTCACCGCGTTCCGCCTGACCGCGACGAGCCAGGGCTGCTGGGACGGCGGCATCTGCTACCCGCCGCTGCAGCAGAGCACCGACATCGACCTGACGGCGACGCCGGTAGCGGCGGGCGGCAGCCTGATCGACCGCCTCCTGTCGCCCGGCAACACGGCGGGCGCAAGCTCCGGGACGGCTCCGAGCGGCGACGAAAGCGGCCGCATTGCCGGCCTGCTGCGTGACGCGAGCGTACCGCTGGTCCTGTTGAGTTTCTTCGGCTTCGGCCTGCTGCTCGCCTTCACGCCCTGCACTTTTCCGATGATCCCGATCATCTCGGGCGTCATCGTCGGGCACGGCCACCACATCTCGCGCGGACGCGCTTTCGCGCTGTCGCTCGTGTACGTCCTCGGCATGGCGGCAGCCTATGCCGTGGCCGGCATCGCGGCGGGCATCTCCGGCACGCTGCTGTCGGCCGCGCTGCAGAACGCGTGGGTGCTCGGCGCCTTCGCGCTGGTGTTCGTGCTGCTGTCGTTGTCGATGTTCGGCTTCTACGAGCTGCAACTGCCGAGCGCGCTGCAAAGCCGCCTGAGCTCGACCGCGAATCACCAGAAAGGCGGCAGTCTCGGCGGCGTCGCGATCATGGGCGTGCTGTCGGCGCTGATCGTCGGGCCGTGCGTCGCCGCGCCGCTCGCCGGGGCGCTGCTCTACATCGCGCAGACCGGCAACGCGACGCTCGGCGGACTCGCTCTGTTCGTCATGGCGCTCGGCATGGGCGCGCCGCTGATCGCGGTCGGTGTCGCCGCGCGCTCGGTGCTGCCGAAAGTCGGGCCGTGGATGGAAGGCGTCAGGAAAGCTTTCGGCGTGATGCTGCTCGGCGTCGCGGTGTGGCTGCTGACGCCGGTCGTCCCGGCGCTCGTGACGATGCTCGCGTGGGCGGCGCTGCTGCTGTTCTCGGGCATCTTCCTGCACGCGATCGACCCGCTGCCGGCGCACGCGAAAGGCTGGGCGCGCTTCTGGAAAGGCACCGGCGTCATCATGCTGATCGGCGGGGCGGCGATGTTCGTCGGGGCGCTGGCCGGCTCGCGCGACCCGCTGCAGCCGCTCGCGGTGCTGCGGGCGGAAGCGTCGGCGCCCGTCGCCAATGCGCCGCGTTTCGAGAAAGTCGCGTCCGTCGCCGAACTCGACGCACGCCTCGCCTCCGCCGACCGCCCGGTGATGCTCGATTTCTACGCTGACTGGTGCGTGTCGTGCAAGGAGATGGAGCGCTTCACGTTCAGCGACCGCGCGGTGCAGGCGCGCATGGACCGCATGCTGCTGCTGAAGGCCGACGTCACCGCGAACAGCGACGACGACAAGGCGCTGCTGAAGCGTTTCACGCTGTTCGGTCCGCCGGGAATGATTTTCTTCGATCGCGACGGCAAGGAGCGCGAAGGCCTGCGCGTCGTCGGATTCATGGCGGCGGAGCCGTTCGGCGAATTGCTCGACCGCGCGCTGCACTGAACCCGGCGCAGGGAGGCCGCGACGGAAAGCGACTGGCAATCCACCGTTTTTCGCCGACTTTCGCCTACAATCGCTGCTCACCCACTCGCCCGTCCCTCCATCATGTTTTCCGGAATCGTGGCCGCCTGCGGCCGAATCGAACGTATCGAACCCCTGCAGGACGGCGTGCGCCTGACCGTGGATGCCGACGGACTGGACCTCGCCGACGTGCACATCGGCGACAGCATCGCGAACAGCGGCGTCTGCTTGACCGTCGTCGCGCTCGACGGCAGCCGCGTGCAGTTCGACGTGTCGCGTGAAACGCTGAACTGCACCACCGGCCTCGACGCGGTCGGCAACGAGGTCAATCTCGAGAAGGCGCTGTGCCTCGCGGACCGGCTCGGCGGCCATCTCGTCACCGGCCACGTCGACGGCGTCGGTGAAGTCGTGAGCTTCACGCCGGTCGGCGAGAGCCACGACCTCGTGATCCGGGCACCGGCAACGCTCGCCGGCTACATCGCGAAGAAAGGTTCGATCACGGTCAACGGCGTGAGCCTGACGGTGAACCGCGTCGAAAGCCGCGAATTCTCGATCAACCTGATCCCGCACACCGTGGCCGTGACCAATCTCAAGCACCTCGCCGCAGGCAGTCGCGTCAATCTCGAGATCGACCTCATCGCCCGTTACGTCGAACGCATGCTCGCCTGGCGTGAGGAGTCCGCACAATGAGCGCACTCGCCCCGATCACCGAGATCATCGAGGACATCCGCGCCGGCCGCATGGTCGTGCTCGTCGACGAGGAAGATCGCGAGAACGAAGGCGACCTCGTGCTCGCCGCAGAACACGTGACGCCGGAAGCGATCAACTTCATGGCGAAATTCGGCCGCGGGCTGATCTGCCTGACGCTGACCGAAGCGCGCTGCCGCCAGCTCGACCTGCACCTGATGGTGCGCGACAACCGCTCGCCGCACGGCACCGCTTTCACGACCTCGATCGAGGCGGCTGAAGGCGTCACGACGGGCATTTCCGCACACGATCGCTCGCGCACGGTGCAGGCGGCCGTCGCGCGCCACGCCAAGCCGGCCGACATCGTCCAGCCCGGCCACATCTTCCCGCTGATGGCACAGAAGGGCGGCGTGCTGATCCGCGCCGGCCACACCGAAGCGGGCTGCGACCTCGCTGCGCTGGCCGGGCTCGAACCAGCGTCGGTGATCTGCGAGATCCTCAAGGACGACGGCACGATGGCGCGGCTGCCGGATCTCGTCGAGTTCGCGAAAGAGCACGGCTTGAAGATCGGCGCGATCCGCGACCTGATCGAGTACCGTTCCGCGAACGAGCACCTGGTCGAGCGCGTCGCCGAAAAGGACGTCGAGACGCCGTATGGCCGCTTCCGGCTCGCTGCGTTCGAAGACAAGACGACCGGCGAAGTGCATTTCGCGCTCTCGCACGGCGAAATACGCCCCGAGCGCGAAACCCTGGTGCGCGTGCATGAGCCGATTTCGGTCGTCGACTTCATCGATCCCGAGAGCGGCCGCCACACTTTCCCTGTCAATCAGGCGATGGCGCGCCTGGCGGAAGCCGAACAGGGCGTCATCGTGCTGCTCTATCGGCCGCAGTCGGGCAGCGAACTGCTCGCCGGCCTGCGCGGTGACACCCCGCTCGCGGCGAAATGGGACGCGCGCCTCTTCGGCGTCGGCGCGCAGATCCTGCGCGACCTGAAGGTCGGCAAGATGCGGCTCCTCGCCAGCCCGCGCAAGATCCCGAGCATGGCCGGCTTCGGCCTCGAGATCACCGGCTTCGTCGAACGCCCCTGAGGGTGTTACCCTGAGCCTCCGCGCCGGGAGCCGTCGCGCATCGCGACCGTGCTGCCGGCCTTTTTGTCATTGAAGAATCGAACATGGCCCGTTACGACAACATCCCCGAATTCGAAACCGATCTCGACGGCCGCGGCTTGCGCGTCGGCATCGTCATGAGCCGCTTCAACCAGGACGTCTGTGAAGGCCTGCTGTCGGCGTGCACCGCCGAGCTGCTGCGCCTGAACGTGTCGCCGGAACTGGTGCGCATCGCCACCGTTCCGGGGGCGCTGGAAATCCCGCTGACGCTGCAAACGATGGCGCGCAGCGGCCGCTTTGATGCGCTGATCGCGCTCGGCGCGGTGATCCGCGGCGAGACCTACCACTTCGAGCTGGTTTCGAACGAGATGGGCAGCGGCATCAACCGTGTCGGGCTCGACACCGGCATGCCGATCGCCAATGGCGTGCTGACGACCGAAGACGACGACCAGGCCCTCGCGCGGATGCAGGAAAAAGGCGCCGACTGCGCCCGCACCGCGATCGAGATGGCCAAGCTGCTGAAACAGCTCCAATGAGCGGCAAGGCTGCCCGCCGCCGGGCGCGCGAATTCGCGCTGCAGGGGATTTACCAGTGGCTGCTTTCGGCCAACTCGATGCCGCTCATCGAGGAGCATGTCAGCCAGGTCTCGGGCTTCGACAAGGCCGACCGCGAGCTCTTCATCAGCCTGCTGCGCGGCACGCTGAACAACGTCGACGACCTGCAGGCAGAGTTCGCGCCGTTCATCCATCGCGCCGTGCATGAACTGTCGCCAGTCGAACGTGCAATCCTGCTGCTCGCGACGCACGAACTCAAGCACAATCTCGACACTCCCTACCGCGTCATCATCAACGAGGCGATCGAGCTGGCGAAAGGCTACGGCGGCACGGACGGCCACCGTTTCGTCAACGGCGTCCTCGACAAGCTCGCGGCGCAGCTGCGCGCCACCGAAGTCAGCGCCGGCCGCAGCTGAAGCCGGCGGCGCGGGCCGTGGCAGCAGTGTCCGGCCCCGCCGGACGCGCAACGCTGCGACCACGGGACCCTGCGCGACGCGACGCGACGCCAAAAAGCAAAAGCGCGGAACCGCATTGTGGCGGTTCCGCGCTTTTTTCATTCCGGCATACAACGTCGAGCAACCGATCCGGCTACACGACGAGGTGAGCGGCTCACGCGCCGCGCGCCTCGTCGCAAGGACGACCCTTGGGATAGTCGTCCCGCTCGATCGTTCAGCCGCGGGCAGCCGGACGCGGGCGGCGGGCGCCGTCCGGACGGTCGCCGCCGAAGCGGCTGCCTTCGCTGCGGCCGGCGCCACCGTCACGACCGTAGCCGCCCCGGTTTCCGGACGGCGACTCCGACGACCAGCCCTTGCCGGCGCCCGGACGACTGTCACGGCTTTCGCGGCCGTACGACGACCCGCCCGGGCGACCGCCGAAGCCCGGCTTGCCACTGGTCGGCGCGCGACGTGGCGACGACGGGCGTTGCGTCGGCTCGAGGCCTTCGATCACATGCACCGCGAGCGGCTTGCCGGTAAAGCGCTCGATCGCGCGGATGATCCCCATCTCGCGCGGCCCCGAGAACGTGATCGCGATGCCGTCGCGGCCGGCACGACCAGTACGGCCGATGCGGTGCACGTAGTCCTCGACCTGCCGGGGCGCGTCGAAGTTGATCACGTGGCTGATGCCGGCGACGTCGATGCCGCGCGCCGCGACGTCGGTCGCGACGAGCACGCCAATGCGGCCTTGGCGCAGCTTGTCCAGCGTGCGGTTACGCGCAGTCTGGTGCATGTCGCCATGCAGCGCAGCGGCCGAAAAACCTTTTTCCTGCAGGTTCAGCGACACCTCCTCGGCACCGCGCTTGGTCGCCGTGAAGACGACGGCCTGCTGCAGGTCATCGCCGCCGAGCAGCGATTCGAGCAGGCGGTTCTTGTGCACGATGTTGTCGGCCATCAGCAGGCGCTGCTCGATGTTCGCGCGGTTCTCGACCGTCGCGGCGATCTCGATGCGCTGCGGATTGCGTGTCATCTTGCGCGCGAGGTTGCCGACCACGCCGTCGAGCGTCGCCGAGAACAGCAGGGTCTGGCGGCTGGCCGGCGTCGCGGCGACGATGGTCTCGATGTCCTCGACGAACCCCATGTCGAGCATCCGATCGGCTTCGTCGAGCACCAGCACTTCGATGTCCGACAGCTTGAGCTTGCGGCGGTTGAGGTGATCGATGAGGCGGCCGGGAGTCGCGACGACGACGTCGACGGGGCGCGACAGCAGCTTCGCCTGGGCGAAGAACGGCGCGCCGCCGACAAGGCACGCGGTGTTCAGGTAACGCAGGTTGCGGGCGTAGGTCTTGACTGCTTTTTCGACCTGCTGCGCGAGTTCGCGCGTCGGGGTCAGCACCAGCACGCGCGGGCCGGCGCCAGGCGCAGGCTTGCGGTCGATCAGGCGGTGCAGGCTCGGAAGCGTGAAGGCGGCGGTCTTGCCGCTGCCGGTATGCGAGGACACCATCAGGTCGGCGCCGGCGAGCGCGGCGGGAATCGCCTGCTCCTGGACCGAAGTCGGGACCGTGTAACCGGTGGTTGCGATGGCTTGAAGCAGGGCTTCGTGGAGGCCGAGTTCCTGGAACGTCATGGGTTCTTCCTTGTATGTCCGGCACAACGGATGGTCGTGCCGAATCGATGCCCGGGTGATCGGGCAAATAAAAAAGCATCGCACCGTCCCATAGGGGACGCGGTGGCGGCAAGCGCGCGATGGGCTTGGGCCGGCCGGATTCCGTCGGAAAAACAGACGGAAATCGACCGCGCATCGGCACCAACCGGCATTCGCGATGCCATACGATCAGAAGAACGAATGGAGTTCGACGGGAGGGTCGGGGGCGATGGGGCTGTGGATACAGTCCCTCGGCTGGGTCCGCGGAATCCTGATCCCGCGAGATAGACCTGAAAAAAGACCGACTGCTGCATTGCACAACGATGCGGATGGTACCCGATTTTCCGTATCCGGGAAAGAGAAAAACGAAGGACCCGACGCCAGGAGGCGCCGGGTCCTTCTTCGGCATGAAAAAGCCGGGCTTCTTACTTGCTGTTGATTGCGGTCTTCAACGTAGCGCCGGCGGAGAACTTCGGCACGCGCGACGCGGCGATCTTGATCGAGGCACCGGTTTGCGGATTCCGCCCGGTACGCGCAGCCCGCTCGGACACTTCGAAAGAGCCGAAGCCTGTGAAGGCAACTTTTTCGCCGGCAGCCATGCGTTCGACGATGATATCCAGCACGGTCGACAGGGCCCGGTCGGCCTGCGCACGGGAAACATCCAGACGGTCGGCCAGGGCCTCGACGAATTCACCTTTGTTCATGCTTATCCTCGATTGGTGTGTGTGTGGTACAGAATTGCAGCTTTACCGCGCGGATTCTAGCACCGTCGCGGTTGTCGGGGCATTGGCCCCGAACGTGGATACAACACGAAAAACAGCGATTTCACCGCCATAAAACCGTCATCCACCGAGCGTAGGATAGTCGATATAGCCCCGGTCGCCTCCCTGATAGAAGGTATCCACATCCCACTCATTCAACGGCGCGCCCACCCGGAAGCGTTCGACAAGATCCGGGTTCGAGATGTACGGGCGCCCGAACGCGACCGCATCGCAGATTCCGGCGGCGAGCGCAGCTTCGGCGCGCACCTGGTCGAAGCCGCCATTCGTCACGATTGCCATCGTCGCGATATCGCGAAAATGGCGCGCCACCTCGTCGATCGCGCCGACCGCGCCGTCGAGCTGGTTCGGCAGATACGGTTCGGTCAGGTGCAGATAGGCCAGCTCATAGGCATTGGCACGGCGTACGACGTACTCGAACATCGGCAGCGTGTCCTCGTCGACGCGCATGCCATGGAAGCGGTTCATCATTGGGTTGAGCCGGAAGCCGATGCGCGACGGCGACCACTGGGCGGCCACCGCATCGAGCACCTCGAAGAAGAAGCGCGCACGGTTCGCGTGGCTGCCGCCGTATTCGTCGTCGCGCCGGTTGGCGATCGGCGAAAAGAACTGGTGGATCAGATAGCCGTTCGACGAATGGATCTCGACGCCGTCGAAGCCTGCCAGCACTGCGTTGCGGGCTGCACGTCCGAAGTCGGCGACGATCGCGGCGATTTCCTCGCGGCTCAGCGCGTGCGGCGTGGGCGTCGTCTTCAGCCCCTCGGCCGAGAACATCTTCCATTCGGCATTGATCGCGGACGGCGCGACCGGCAGTTCGCCATCGTGGAATTCGGTCAGCGACAGGCGGCCGCAATGCCACAGCTGGCAGACGATGCGCCCGCCGGCGGCATGGACTGCGTCGGTCACGCGCCGCCAGCCGGTGACCTGGGGGTCGGACCAGATGCCAGGCGTATAAGGATAGCCGCGCCCCTGTGCCGAGACGATCGTCGCCTCCGATACGATCAGGCCGGCGCTCGCGCGTTGTGCGTAATAGCGCGCCGTCGATTCGGTCGGGGCAAATTCGGGATTGTCGGCGCGGCAGCGCGTCAGCGGCGCCATCACGACACGATTCGGCAATTCCAGCGCGCCGAGGCGAACGGGTTGGAGCAGACGGGAATTCACGGTGCCTCCTGGGGCGGGAATCGAAAATTCGAACCGCGGTCATTCTGCCAGCATTCGCGGGCGATGCGCCACCGCGCGGGCGCTGCCCGGGGCCCGTTTTCGACTTACAGGGCGGACGCATGACCGCCGGGCAACGGGTGCGACGGACGCCGGGGCGCCGCCGCACCTCCTGCACTCAGGTCGACAGCATTTCCTGATGCTTGCCGCCGAGGCCGAGATAAGCCTCGATGACGCGCGGGTCGTCGGCGAGCTGCCGGGCGGGGCCTTCCATCGCGATCTCGCCGGTCTCGAGCACATAGGCGTAGTCGGCGACCTGCAGCGCGGCGCGCGCGTTCTGCTCGACGAGCAGGATCGACACGCCGCGCCGGCGCAGCTCGCTGATGATGCGGAAGATCTCGCGCACGATCAGCGGCGCGAGGCCCAGGCTCGGCTCGTCGAGCATCAAGAGCTTGGGTTTGGCCATCAGCGCGCGGCCGACGGCGAGCATCTGGCGCTCGCCGCCGGAGAGCGTGCCGGCGAGCTGGCTGCGCCGCTCCCTGAGGCGCGGGAACAGCTGGTAGACCTCCTCCATCGTCTGCGCGTGGTCGCGGTGGCCCGAACGATGGCGCTGGAACGCGCCGAGCACGAGGTTGTCCTCGACGGTCATCTCGCCGAACAGCTCGCGCTTCTCGGGCACCAGGTTCATGCCGCGCGCCACCATGCGCTCGACGACCGGCACGCCTTCGATGGTGCCGTCGAAGTCGACTTTGCCACGCGACTCCAGCAATCCCATGATCGCCGACAGCATCGTCGTCTTGCCCGCACCGTTGGGGCCGATGACGGTGACGATCTGGCCTTCGCCGACCTTGATGTTGGCGTTCGACAGCGCTTCGACCTTGCCGTACGACACGGTCAGGTCGCGCACTTCCAGCACGGTTTTCAGGATCAGGTTGCTGCCGTGGGTGTTCGCGTTCATTCGACGCCTCCGAGATAGGCTTCGAGCACCGCCGGGTTCTTCTGCACGTCTTCCGGCAGGCCCTCGGCGATTTTCTCGCCGAATTCCATGACGACGACGCGATCGACGAGGCCCATCACGAAGTCCATGTCGTGTTCGACGAGCAGGATGCCGATGCCTTCATTGCGCAGCTTGCGCAGCAGCTCGCCAAGCGCCTGCTTTTCCTTGAAGCGCAGGCCCGCGGCCGGCTCGTCGAGCAGCAGCAGGCAGGGGTCGGCGGCGAGCGCGCGGGCGATCTCGAGGATGCGCTGCTGGCCGAGCGCGAGGCTGCCGGCCGCATCGAACATGTGCTCGGCCAGCCCGACCCGCTCGATCTGCCGCGCGGCTTCGTTCAGCAGCCGCGCTTCCTCGCTGCGGTCGAGCCGCCACGCCGACGCGAGCACGCCCTTGTCGCCGCGCAGGTGGGCGCCGATCGCGACGTTCTCCAGCACCGTCATCGTCGGCAAGAGCTTCACGTGCTGGAACGTGCGGCTCATGCCCATGCGCGCGATCTCGCGCGAGTCGCGCCCCGCGACCGCGCGACCGAGGAACCGCACTTCGCCCGACGTCGGCGTATCGACGCCCGAGATCTGGTTGAACATCGTGCTCTTGCCCGCACCGTTCGGACCGATCAGCGCGAGGATCTCGCCGGCGCGCACCGACAGGCTCATGTTGTTGTTGGCGACCAGGCCGCCAAAGCGGCGCGTGACCTCCTTGGCCTCGAGGATCACTTCGCCTTTGGCCGGCAGCGGCTTTCTCGGCAGCGCCTCGGCGGCGGCGTCGAGTTCGCGGCGCACGACACGCACCGGCACGAGCCGCGCCAGCAGCGGCCACAGGCCGTCGCGCGCCCGCTGCAGCACGATGACCATCATCAGGCCGAAGAAGATCACTTCGAAGTTGCCGCTCTGGCCGAAGATTCTCGGCAGCACGTCCTGCAGCCACTGCTTGGCGATGGTGATCACGCCGGCACCGACGAGCGCGCCCCACACCTGGCCCGCCCCGCCGACGACCGCCATGAACAGGTACTCGATGCCGATGTGCAGGCCGAACGGGGTCGGGTTCACGAAGCGCTGCAGGTGCGCGTACAGCCAACCGGACGCACAGGCGTGCAGCGCAGCGATGACGAAGATGATCATCCGCGAGCGCGCGGTGTTCACGCCCATCGCCTCGGCCATCACCATGCCGCCCTTCAATGCCCGGATCGCGCGCCCTTCACGCGAATCGAGAAGGTTCTGGGTCGTGAACACCGCCGCCAGCAGGAACAGCCAGATCAGGTAGTAGAGCTCTTCGCCGCGGTCGAGTTCGAAGCCGAACACCGTGATCGGCGGCACGCCGGTCAGACCCGTGTGGCCGCCGAGCGTGTCGAGCGTGCCGAACAGGAAGTACAGGCTGATGCCCCAGGCGATCGTCCCGAGCGGCAGGTAGTGGCCGGACAGCCTGAGCGTCAGCGATCCCAGTACCAGCGCGACGACCGCGGTGAAGACCAGGCCGACGACGAGCGCGAGCCACGGCGAGCCACCCGCCCACGCGAGCCAGCCCGGCAGTTCGGTCGCCGTCGTGAGCACCGCGGTGGTGTAGGCGCCGAGGCCGACGAAAGCGGCCTGGCCGAAGCTCGTCAGGCCGCCGACGCCGGTCAGCAGCACGAGCCCGAGTGCGACGAGCGCATACAGGCCGATGTAGTTCAAGAGCGTGACGTAGAACGGCGACAGCGCGAGCGGAGCCACCGCGAGCGCCGCGATAAAGACGCCAAGAATCAGGCGCGGGGAGAACATCGGTTTCATTCCTCCTCCTCCACGTGGCGGCCTCTGAGCGAGCGCCACAGCAGAACCGGGATGATCAACGTGAACACGATCACTTCCTTGTGTGCGCTGGCCCAGAACGAGCTGAACGCTTCGAGCAGGCCGACCAGCAGTGCGCCGGCAGCGGCCATCGGATAACTCCCCAGCCCGCCGACGATTGCGGCGACGAAGCCTTTCAGGCCGATCAGGAAGCCGGTGTCGTAATAGATCGTCGTGATCGGCGCGATCAGCACGCCCGACAGCGCCCCGATCAGCGCGGCGAGGAAGAACGTGAGCCGCCCCGCGAGCGCCGGCGAAATGCCCATCAGCCGCGCCCCGACCCGGTTGATCGCGGTCGCCCGCAGCGCCTTGCCGTAGAGCGTGCGCTCGAAGAACTGGTAGAGCGCGACGATCAGCACGAGCGACGAGACCACGACCCAGATCGTCTGGCCGGAAACCATGACCGGGCCCATTTCGAAGCGCGCTTCCGAGAACGGCGGCGTGCGCGAGCCTTCGGCGCCGAAGAACAAGAGCCCCAGGCCCACCATCGCGACGTGCACCGCGACCGACACGATCAGCAGGACCAGCACCGGCGCGGCGGCGATCGGCTGGTAGATGAGCCGGTACATCAGCGGTCCCATCGGCACGACGACGGCCAGCGCGAAGAGGATCTGCGCCGCCATCGGGAAGTCCTTGACGGGCAGCGTGTACAGCAGCGCGACCAGGGCCAGCGGATAAGCGACATACCAGCCGACGAGCCGCACGAGCCGGCCGGGCTGGCCGGCGCGCAGCGCGAGACGCACATCGAGCGCCGCCGCGAGCAGCCCGGCGCCGAGCAGCAGCCATACCGTCGCGGGAATCGCGCCGGCCTGGATCATGACCAGCGTGAGCGCGCCGTACGACACGAACTCACCCTGTGGAATAAAAATCACCCGAGTGACCGCAAACACCAACACCAGCGCGAGCGCGAGCAGCGCATAGATCGCCCCGTTGGTGATGCCGTCCTGCCCGAGCAGCAGAGCTATCTGGAAATCCATGGACAAACCTCGTTACCGGACCAGAACCTGCCAAGGCGGGACCCGGTCTGTCTCCGATGCATCGAAAGCGGGTTCGGCGGCGCCCGACGACGCCGCCGAACCGGTCTGCTTCAGCGTGTTTCCGACTGATTATTTGACGAGCTTCCAGGCCCCGTTCTGGATCTGCACCATCACGCGCGAACGCTGGTCGAGACCGAGGTGGTCGGTCGGGCTCATCGTGAAGATGCCGTGCGCGGCAGGCACTTCCTTCACGCTCTCGAGCGCGTCACGCAGCGCAGCGCGGAACTCCTTGGTGCCCGGCTTCGCCTTCTTCAGCGCTTCCGGCGCCGCCGCGGCGAGCAGCACGCCGGTATCCCAGGCGTGCGCACCGAACGTCGACACGCTGCCCTTGCCGTTTGCCGCCTCGTATTTCGTGATGTACTCGATCGCGCTCTTCTTCACCGGGTTGCTATCGGCGAGCTGGCTCGCGACGAGCACCGGCCCGGCCGGCAGGAACGTTCCTTCGCAATCCTTGCCACAGACGCGCAGGAAGTCGTTGTTCGCAACGCCGTGGGTCTGGTAGATCTTGCCGGTGTAGCCGCGCTCCTTCAGCGCCTTCTGCGGCAGCGCCGCCGGCGTGCCGGAACCGGCGATCAGGATCGCGTCGGGGCGTGCGGCGATCAGCTTCAACACCTGGCCGGTCACCGACGTGTCGTTGCGGTTGAAGCGCTCGTTGGCCACCAGCTTGAGCTTGCGGGCATCCGCGACGCTCGAGAACTGCTCGTACCAGCCTTCGCCGTAGGCGTCGGCGAAGCCGATGAAGGCGACGGTCTTCACGCCGCTGTTCGTCATGTGCTCGATGATCGCGGTGGACATCTGCGCGTCGTTCTGCGGCGTCTTGAACACCCAGCGCTTCTTGTCATCGACCGGTTCGACGATGCGCGCCGAAGCGGCCATCGAGATCATCGGCGTGCCGGATTCGGCGGCGACGTCGATCATCGCCAGCGAGTTCGGCGAAACCGTCGAGCCGAGCACGACGTCGACCTTGTCCTCGGAGACCAGCTTGCGGATGTTCTTCACCGCGGCGGTGGTGTCCGAAGCGTCATCGAGCACGATGTAATTGACTTTCTCACCGCCGATCGTCGTCGGCATCAGCGCGATGGTGTTCTTTTCCGGGATGCCGAGCGAGGCGGCCGGACCAGTGGCAGAAACGGTAACGCCGACGTTGATGTCGGCGTGAGCAGCACCTGCCGCGAAAGCCATGCCGAGAACCGCGATTACTGAAGTGCGTAGCTTCATGTGTGTCTCCTCCTCTTCGGTTTATAAGCGGCCGACCCCGGACTGGGTCCCGGCCACGTGCAACACTTTTTGTTGCTCAGACTGATTATTGTGTATCAAATCGCTGGTTGACGAGCAAAAATTCCTCATCTTGCCCGAATTGATGCGGTGGCCGACGCATCACTCGGAAAGCCACCGCCGCACATCGTACATGCACCTTGGGCTGCGCTGCTCCCCGATGTCGCGGAGAGCAGTCCGGAAGGCGACAGCAGCGGGCCCGCGGGGCTCGCCGCTCATGCCGTGACCCTGCCGCTCTGTTCGATGAACCCTTTGACGCCGTTGAGGAAAATCCCGGTCACGACCGGAGCCATGTCGCGGAATGTGAGCCGCCCGTCGGTCCGCATCCAGGTGAAAGTCCAGTTGATCATGCCGAACAGGATCATCGCGACCGGACGTTCGAGCTTGCGCCCCTTCAGGCCCGGCTCGATCCGCACGATCGCGTCGGCGAACGCCGAAACCACCCTGCGCTGCTTCTCGGCGATCTTCGCCGCCTGCTCCTGCTGCAGGAATTTCACGTCCTGGACGATCACGATGTGCTGGTCGTGCGCGTGTTCATATTCCTCCATGAACCGTGTGACGAGCTCGGAGAAATGCGCGTCGTCGTCGAGGCCGCGTGCCGCAACGCCGTCGATGATCGCCAGCAGGCGGTCGATATAGCTGTCCGCGATGTCGAAGAGGATGTGTTCCTTGTCGCGGTAGTAGTGGTACAGCAGGGGCTTCGAGACGCCGCAGGCTTCCGCGAGTGCCGACATCGATGCGTTGTGGAAGCCTTTCTGCGCAAACAGCGCGGCAGCCGCGCCGAGGATCGTCGCGCGCTGCAGTTCGAATGTGGGTGCCTTGCCTCGAGCCATGCGCTGTTTTTTCCGTTTCGTCCGTTTCCGGGTCGCCGTCGGGCGCTCAGCGCTCGTCGAACGTGATCACGACCCGCTCGGTCAGCGGATGCGCCTGGCAGGTGAGGATGTAGCCGGCATCGATGTCGGGCTGCTCGAGGGTGAAGTTCTTGTCCATGCGCACCTTGCCTTCGATGACTTTCGCCCGGCAGGTGCAGCACACGCCGCCCTTGCACGAATACGGCAGGTCCATGCCGGCGCGCAGCGCGACGTCCAGGATCGACGGATCTTCGGCGCGGAACTCCATCTCGCGCCTGAGACCGTCGGCGATCACGGTGACTTTCGCCTGCGCCGCGTCGCCCGGCTCGACATGATGTTCGGGCGCGGAAGCCGGCACGCCGAAGCGCTCGAGATGAACGTGCTCGTGCGCGACGCCGGCCTTGTGCAGCGCCGCCTCCACTTCGTCGATCATGCCGCCGGGGCCGCAGATGAACGCTTCGTCGATGGTATCGACCGGGATCAGCGTGTCGAGGAACGCGGCGACGCGCGCGGCATCGAGCCGGCCGTTGAACAGCGGCACTTCCTGCTCCTCGCGCGAGAACAGGTTGTACAGCGTGAAGCGCGACAGATAGCGGTTCTTCAAGTCCTCGAGCGCCTCGGCGAACATCACGCTGCCCTGGCGGCGGTTGCCATACACCAGCGTGAAGCGGCTTTTCGGCTCGGCGCGCAGCGTCGTCTTGATCAGCGACAGGATCGGCGTGATGCCGCTGCCGGCGGCGAACGCGACGTAGTGCTTGGCATGCGACGGGTCGAGCGGCGTGTGGAACCGGCCTTCGGGCGTCATTACGTCGAGCACGTCGCCGACCTTGATGCCGTTGTCGTTGACCCAGGTCGAGAATGCGCCGCCGGCGATCTTCTTGATCGCGACGCGCAGTTCGTCGTCATCGACGCCGGCACAGATGGAATACGAACGGCGCATCTCTTCGTCGCCGACCCGCACCTTCAGGTTCAGGTGCTGGCCCTGCACGAAGCGGTAGTCGTCGGCGAGCTCGGCCGGCACCTCGAAACGCAGGCTTACCGATTCGGGCGTCTCGCGCCGCACTTCGGTGACTTTCAGGGGATGGAATTTCGGCGTTCTGGGGGTCATCAGTGGTCTCCGTGGCCGCTCTCGGGCGACTTAGATCGGTTTGAAATATTCGAACGGTTCGAGGCACGAGCGGCAGCGATACAGCGCCTTGCACGCGGTCGAGCCGAATTCGGACAGGCGCACCGAATCGGTCGAGCCGCAGCGCGGACACGCGAGCTTCTTCGGCACGAAGCGGATCGGCTGCGGGCCGACCGGTGCGTCGCCGCCCGGCGGGGCGATGCCGTAGGCGCGCAGTTTTTCCTTCGCCGGCTCGGTGATCCAGTCGGTCGTCCAGGCCGGCGCGAGACGCGTCTCGACCGTCACGTCTCCGCCGCCGGCAGCGACGAGCGCGTCGCGGATGCTCTGCGCGATGACTTCGGTCGCCGGGCAGCCGGAGTAGGTCGGCGTGACGACGACGCGCAGGCCTGTGGCCGTCGCGACGACTTCGCGCACGATGCCCAGCTCGGTCACCGAGATCACCGGGATCTCGGGGTCCGGCACGGCCTCGAGCACCTCCCAGGCGCGGGCTTCGGTCAGCATGGCGGTCGTCGCCCCGCTCACCACTGCGCGCCGGGGTAGGTGCGCTGCATGATCTGCATCTCGGCGAGCAGATGCCCCATGTGCTCGCTGTGGCGGCCGAACTTGCCGTACGAACGGAACGGCGTGCGCGCCGGCACCGTCAACGTCGCCTCGGCCAGCACCGGCATGACGAGCGCTTCCCAGGCCGTTTCCAGTTCGCTCCACGCCGGGCCGACGCCAGCCGCCGCGACCGTGTCGTCGACCGGCGTCGTGACGAAGAACTCAGCGGTGTAGGGCCACAGGTAGTCGAGCGCGCCTTGCGCCCGCGCGTGCGATTCGGCCGTGCCGTCGCCGAGGCGGATCACCCAGTCGCCAGCGTGCTGCGCATGGTAGCGCGCTTCCTTGATGCTTTTCGCGGCGATCGCGGCCAGTTCGGCATCGCTCGACGTCATCAGGCGTTCCCACAGCAGCTTCTGGAAGCTGCTGTAGAGGAAGTTGCGCACCATCGTGCGCGCGAAGTCCTGGTTCGGCAGCTCGCACAGCGTCAGGTTGCGGTAGTTCGGCTCGGTGCGCAGGAACGCGAGCTGGTCCTCGTCGCGACCGCGGCCTTCGAGCCGACCGGCGTGGGTGAGCAGCATGCGCGCCTGGCCGATCAGGTCGAGCGACATGTTCGCGAGCGCCATGTCCTCTTCGAGCACCGGCGCGTGGCCGCACCACTCGGACAGGCGCTGGCCAAGAATCAGCGCGTTGTCGCCGAGGCGCAGCACGTATTCGATATGTTCGGGGCTTGTCATCTGTTGGGTCATCGTCATCGCCCTCTTTACATATGGTTCACTTCGTCCGGCAGCTGGTAGAACGTCGGGTGCCGGTAGATCTTGTCTTCGGCCGGATCGAACAGCTCCGGCTTCGCGTCGGGGTCGGAAGCGACGATGTGGTCGGCCTGCACGACCCACAGGCTCACGCCTTCCTGGCGGCGGGTGTAGACGTCGCGCGCGACCTGCAGCGCGAGCTTCGCGTCCGGCGCATGCACGCTGCCGCAGTGTTTGTGGTCGAGCCCGTTACGGCTGCGGACGAAAACTTCCCACAGCGGCCATTCCTTGCGTTCCATGTCTCATCTCCTCTGTTGAGAGCGGCTCAGCCCGCCCTTCGGTCGGTTTGTTATCGGGATTCACGCGGCCTGGCTGTCGCGTGCGTCGTGCTTGCGCGCGTATTCGAGCGCGGCTTCGCGCACCCAGGCACCGTCATCCCAGGCTTTGACGCGCGCCGCGAGCCGGTCGACGTTGCCCTGGCCGTGGCCATTCACGACGTTCCAGAACTCGTCCCAGTCGATCGCGCCGAAGTCGTAATGGCCGCGCGCCTCGTTCCATTTCAGCTCGGGGTCCGGCATCGTCACGCCCAGCACCTTGGCCTGCTCGACCGTCGCGTCGACGAACTTCTGCCGCAGGTCGTCGTTCGAGATGCGCTTGATGCCCCAGCGCGAGCTTTGCGCGGAGTGCGTCGAGTCCTTGTCGTGCGGGCCGAACATCATGATCGACGGCCACCACCAGCGGTTCACCGCGTCCTGCACCATGTCGCGCTGCTCCTCGGTGCCTTTCATCATCGCCAGCAGCAGGTCGTAGCCCTGGCGCTGGTGGAAGGATTCTTCCTTGCAGATGCGCACCATCGCGCGGGCATACGGGCCGTAGCTGCACTTGCACAGCGGGATCTGGTTCATGATCGCGGCGCCGTCAACGAGCCAGCCGATGACGCCGATGTCGGCCCAGGTCAGCGTCGGGTAGTTGAAGATCGAGCTGTACTTCGCACGGCCCGAGTGCAGCGCGTCGAGCAGCTCGTCGCGTGACACGCCGAGCGTCTCGGCCGCCGCGTACAGATACAGCCCGTGGCCGCCTTCGTCCTGCACTTTCGCGAGCAGGATCGCCTTGCGCTTCAATGTCGGCGCACGCGTGATCCAGTTGCCTTCGGGCAGCATGCCGACGATTTCGGAATGCGCGTGCTGGCTGATCTGCCGCACCAGCGTCTTGCGATAGGACTCGGGCATCCAGTCCTTCGCCTCGATATAGCCGCCGGCGTCGATCTTCGCGTCGAATTCGGCCTGGTAGGCGGGGTTCTCGATCGTCCGCGGGCCCTTCGCCTCGGTGTTCTGCTGGGGAATATCCAGAGCTTGTGTGTACATCGAATATGCTCCTTCTTCATGTCCGGCGGCGCGGGATCGCGCTGCCGGAGAATTCAAATTCTCTGATGAGTCCTACTGCGCTCATTCCTTCGGGCGGCGGTCGATGACGCGCCTGGCCTTGCCGATCGTCACGCGCTCGATCGAGAACGGCTCGCCGACATGCACCTTCGCCGAGACGCCGATGAAGGTCTTGATGTGGTGCGCGAGCTCCTTCGCCAGCGCTTCCTTCTGCTCCGGATGACGTCCGACGTCGGCCTCCGGGTTGATCTCGACTTTCACCGTCAGCGTGTCCATGTGGCCCTGCTTGTCGACTTCGAGCAGGTACTGCGGCGCGAGCTTGGGCATTTTGCAGATCAGCTCCTCGACCTGTGTCGGGAACAGGTTCACGCCGCGGATGATCAGCATGTCGTCGGAACGCCCGGTAATCTTCGCCATGCGTCGCATGCTGCGCGAGGTCGGCGGCAACAGCCGCGTCAGGTCGCGCGTGCGGTAGCGGATCACCGGCATCGCCTCCTTCGTCAGCGTCGTGAACACCAGTTCGCCCTCGGCGCCGTCGGGCAGCACTTCGCCGGTATGCGGATCGATGATCTCCGGGTAGAAGTGGTCTTCCCAGACGACCGGGCCGTCCTTCGACTCGACGCATTCGCTCGCGACGCCCGGCCCCATCACTTCCGACAAGCCGTAGATGTCGACGGCTTCGAGCCCGGAATGCGCCTCCATCGCCTCGCGCATGCCCTGCGTCCAGGGCTCGGCGCCGAAAATGCCGATCTTCAGCGACGTCGACTTCGGGTCGATTCCCATGCGCTCCATCTCGTCGAGGATCGTCAGCATGTAGGACGGCGTCACCATGATGATGTCGGGCTTGAAGTCCTGGATCACCTGGATCTGCTTCTCGGTCTGGCCGCCGGACATCGGCACCACCACGCAGCCGAGCCGCTCGGCGCCGTAATGCGCCCCGAGGCCGCCGGTGAACAGGCCGTAGCCGTAGGACACATGCACCATGTCGCCGGCCCGTCCGCCGGCAGCGCGGATCGATCGTGCGACGACATTGGCCCAGGTGTCGATGTCCTTCAGCGTGTAGCCGACGACGGTCGGCTTGCCGGTCGTGCCCGACGACGCATGGATCCGGGCGAGCTTGCCGCGCGGCACCGCGAACATCCCGAAGGGGTAGTTGTCGCGCAGGTCGGCCTTCGCGGTAAACGGAAACCGGGCGAGGTCCTCGAGCGTTTTCAGGTCGTCGGGATGGACGCCCTGCGCATCGAAGCTCTTGCGGTAATGCGGCACGTTTTCATACGCGTGGCGCACGCTCCATTTCAGCCGCTCGAGCTGCAAGGCGCGCAGTTCGTCCCGGCTGGCGGTCTCGATCGGCTCCAGATCACCGGGCGACGGCGTCTTCACTGGCATGGTTCTCTCCTCCAAAGGTTTTCGGCTGCGTGGATTTCATGATGAAGCGCGATTGTGGCCACCACTGGACATCGCGCGCTCCGATCCACGTCAAGGGTTGCTCACAAATCCACGACCGCCCGGCCTTTCAACCGGTACGACTTGCCGCGCATCATCGCGAGCAGCTCGCCTTTCTGGTTGACGACACTGACGTCATAGACCCCGGTGCGACCGGCGACGAAAAGCTCTTTCGCTTCCGCGATGAGCACGTCGCCCGGGCGGCCCGGCGCCATGAAGTCAAGGCTGATGCCGGACGCGACGGTCATTTCGTTGTAGCTGTTGCATGAATACGCGAACGCCGAATCGGCGAGCAGCGTGATGAAGCCGCCGTGGCAGATGCCGAAACCGTTCAGCATGTCCTTGCGCACCGTCATCGTCATCTTCGCGTAGCCGGGCCCGATCGCTTCGACGCCGATGCCGAAGCCCTTCAGCGTCGGGTCCATCTCCGACATGCCGTCGCGCACCCGTTCGGCCAGCGCCTGCGGCTCGAGTCCGTTGGTGAGATCCCTGAATCCCGCCTCAGTCATGCACCAGCTCTCCCTTGAAGGCTTTGCGTTGCAGGAACGGCGACACGCGATAGCGTTCTTCACCGTAATGCGCCGCAAGGTTCGAGATCACTTCGGCGATGAACGCCGCGCCGAGCTGGTCGGCCCACGCGAGCGGCCCGCCCTTCGGGTAGTTCGTGCCGTGACACATCGCAGTATCGACGTCGGTGGCGCTGGCGACGCCGTACAGCACCGCGTCGGCAGCCTCGTTCGCGAGCATCGCGACGATACGCAGCGACAGCAGGCCGGCCACGTCGTCGATGACGCTCACATTGGCGCCGGTTTTCTGCAGCGTGCCGATGACTGCGCGGAAGGCGCCGAGGCCGCACTGGTCGGCGCGCGCGACGGTGATGCGCCCGGTCGCGGCAAAGTCGAGACACAGGTCGAGCAGCACCAGGTTCGGGCACTCCTCCTCGACCGCGCGGCGGGTCGCGGTGCGTCCGTCGGACAGCGCGACGCACGCCGCGCCGATCTTCATCCAGCCGCGTCCGCCCTGGCCCGCTTCGCGCCGCACCTCGACGCCGCCCGCTTCGAGCCGCGCGATCAGCGGCGCCGCGGCGCCGATGTCGCCGACAACGGCGATCTTCGCCTCGGCGGTGCGCACCGGTTCGCTGCGCACCGGCGGCCTGACCGCGCCTTCGGCATAGTCGTAGAAGCCGCGCCCGCTCTTGCGCCCGAGCCGGCCGGCAAAAACGAGTTCCTGCTGGATCAGGCTCGGGGCGAAGCGGCGATCGTTGAAATACGCCTCGAACACCGAGCGGGTGACGGCGAAGTTCACATCGTGCCCGATCAGGTCCATCAGTTCGAACGGCCCCATCGCGAAACCGCAGCCTTCGCGCAGGATCGCGTCGAGCGTCTGCGGCTCCGCGGCTTTCTCGGCAAGCACGCGCAGCGCTTCAGCGTAGTACGGCCGGGCGACGCGGTTGACGATGAAGCCCGGCGTCGATTTCGCATGCACCGGAATCTTGCCCCACGCCCGCGCCGTGGCGTGCAGCGTGTCGGCGATCGCGCGCTCCGTCGCGAGGCCCGAGACGACCTCGACGAGCGCCATGCGCGGCGCCGGGTTGAAGAAATGCAGCCCGGCAAAGCGCCCCGGGCGCGCGAGTCCGGCGCCCATCGCGGTGATCGACAGCGACGAGGTGTTGCTCGCGAGGATCGCGTCTTCGCCGAGCAGCGCTTCGAGGTCCCTGAACAACGCCTGCTTGACGTCGAGGTTCTCGACGATCGCCTCGATCGCGAGGCCGGCGTCGCGCGCGTCGGCAAGCGCCGCGACCGGCAGCACGCGCACCCGGATGGCCTGCGCCTCGGCTTCGGGCAGCCGCCCCTTGGCGACGAGGTAGCGCAGGTCCTTGTCAATGCCGGCACACCCTGACTGGACCGCCTCCGGGCGACCGTCGTACAGATACACCGTGTGGCCGGCGCGCGCGGCGATGTGGGCGATGCCGCTGCCCATCGCGCCGGCGCCGATCACGAGCACTTTCACGTTCTTGTTCAGCGCCTTCATTTGACGTCCTTTGCGGCGAATGGCGAGAGTTTCATGTCCTAGTCCCCCTTGAAGCGCGGGGCGCGCTTTTCGATGAACGCGGCGACGCCTTCGCGGTAGTCGTTCGACTGGCCGCACACCGTCATCATGTTGCGCTCGAGGTCGAGCTGGGTTTCGAAGCCGTTCGTCGAGCTCGCCCAGATCGCCTTCTTGGTCTGCGCGTAGCCGAAGGTCGGCCCCTGCGCGAGGCTCGCCGCGACCTGCTGCACGGTCGGCATCAGCGCGTCGTCGTCGACGCATTTCCAGATCAGGCCCCACTGTTCGGCCTGTTCGGCGCCGAGCTTCTCGCCGAGCAGTGCGAGGCCGAGCGCGCGCGCCGGGCCGACGAGGCGTGGCAGGATCCAGCTGCCGCCGGTATCCGGCACCACGCCGAGCTTGCTGAACGACTGGATGAAGCTCGCCGAACGCGCGGCGAACACGAGGTCGCACGCCAGCGCGATGCTCGCCCCGGCGCCGGCGGCGACGCCATTGACCGCGGCGATCACCGGCAGGTCGAGATTGCGCAGCGCCATCGCCAAGGGCTTGTAGTTCTTCTCGACCGATGCGCCGAGATCGACCGGCGCCTCGCCCGGCGCGACGGCGCGGTCGGAGAGATCCTGCCCGGCGCAGAAGCCGCGCCCGGCACCGGTGATCACGAGGACGCGGACGATGCCGCTCTCGCGACCGGCCTTCACCGCGGCGAGCGCCTCGCGCACTTCCTCGTGCATGCGGTTCGTGAAGCTGTTGAGCCGGTCAGGCCGGTTCAGCGTCAGCGTCGCGACCCCGCCGACGACTTCCATGCGGATCGTTTCTCCCTGCATGTCAAGCTCGTTGCTCATTCAGGTCTCCTGATTGTTTGCCCGGGTGCGGCGTGGCACCCTGTCGGCGTCCTGGTCGCGTCCTGCCAGCGTCGAATTGGGGGTGTTGGCGTTGTTTGACCGACCGGTCAATCAATAGTAATCTTGACCCAGATCAAAAGACAACTGTTTTTTGCTTGACAATTTGCCGCACTGCAACATCGGCGCACCCCAGAACGCAGAGCCCTGCGCGGCGGCATTCCATCCCGACGAGAGGAGAGTTCCATGACCCACCCGCTGTTCGAAAAACACCGCGCCACGCTCGACGCAGCCGTCCAGGCAATCCGCAGCCGCGGCTTCTGGACGCCGTATCCCGAGATGCCGAGCCCGAAGGTTTACGGCGAGACTGCCAATGAAGACGGCAAGCGCGCGGTCGCAGCCTGCTTCGGCCAGGACTTCCCGCTCGACCAGGCCGGCGAAACCGGCCGGCTCGCTCCGGAACGCTCGCCCTACGGCACCGACCTCGGTGTGCGTTATCCGGTGTGCTCGCCGTCGGCGCTCATCGAGGCGGCGCAGGCCGCGCAGGATGGCTGGCAGCGGCTCGGGGCGGAGGGACGCGTCGGCGTCTGCCTCGAGATCCTCGACCGCCTGAACAAGCGCAGCTTCGAGATTGCGCATGCGGTGATGCTGACGACCGGCCAGGGCTGGATGATGGCTTTCCAGGCCGGCGGCCCGCACGCGCAGGACCGCGGGCTGGAAGCGGTCGCCTATGCGTGGGACGAGATGAGCCGCATCCCCGCCGAAACGGTGTGGGAGAAGCCGCAGGGCAAGAATCCGCCGCTGCGGATGAAGAAGCACTTCGAGATCGTCGGCCGTGGCGTCGCGCTGGTAATCGGCTGCGGCACCTTCCCGACCTGGAACACTTATCCGGGCTTCTTCGCCGCGCTGGCGACCGGCAACCCGGTGATCGTCAAGCCGCACGAGCACGCGATCCTGCCGGCGGCGATCACCGTGCGCATCGCCCGCGAAGTGCTCGCCGAGCAGGGCCTCGACCCGAACCTCGTCAGCCTCGCGGTCGTCACCAAGCGCGAGGACACGCAGGCGCTCGCGACCCACCCGGCGGTCAAATCCATCGACTTCACCGGCGGCAACCTGTTCGGCCAGTGGCTGATCGACAACGCCCGGCAGGCGCAGGTGTACGCCGAGCTCGCCGGCGTCAATAACGTCGTCGTCGAGTCGACCGATGCGTACAAGGCGATGCTGCGCAACCTCGCGTTCACGCTGTGCCTGTATTCCGGCCAGATGTGCACGACGACGCAGGCGATCCTGGTGCCGGCCGGCGGCATCGACACCGACCAGGGACACAAGAGCTTTGACGAGTTCGCCGCCGATCTCGCCGCCGCGATCGACAAGACGCTCGCGGACCCGGCGGTCGCGACCGCGGTGCTCGGAGCGATCCAGTCCGCGGACACGCTGCGCCGCATCGACGAAGCCGGCGAGTACGGCCGCGTCGTGCTCGCGTCGCGCAAACTCGAACACCCCGAGTTCCCGAACGCGGAAGTGCGCACGCCGGTGCTGCTCAGCTGCGACGCGAGCGACGAGAAAAGCTACATGACCGAGCGTTTCGGCCCGATCTCGTTCGTCGTCCGCGTCGCCGATGCCGACGCCGCGGTAGCGCTGTCCGAGCGCATCGTGCGCGAGCACGGCGCGCTGACGGTCGGCGTGTACTCGACGAAGCCGCAGGTGCTCGACGCGATCACCACGGCGACGATGCATGCCGGTGCGGCGCTGTCGATCAACTTGACCGGCGCCGTGTTCGTCAATCAGTCGGCGGCGTTCTCCGACTATCATGGAGTCGGCATGAACCCGGCGGCCAATGCGAGCTACGCCGACAGCGCCTTCGTCGCGAACCGCTTCCGCGTCGTGCAGCGGCGCTATCACGTCGAATGAGGTAACGCCGGTTGCCGTGCAAACGGGGCGCTGCGGCGCCCCGTTTGCATCGCCGGCTCTGGGCGCCCCAACCCGCGCAAGCGCTCGTCGCCGCGCTCCGCTCGCCATCCTCCGGCGGTCTTGTCCCCTTTTCGAATCCGGGAGATTCAAACGATGCCCTGCTACGAAATCGACGGCCTGCGTCCGGTCGTCCACCCGAGCGCCTTCGTCCACCCCGACGCGGTGCTGATCGGCGACGTCATCGTCGGCGCGCGCTGCTACGTCGCGCCGCTCGCGAGCCTGCGGGGCGACTTCGGCCGCATCATTCTCGAACCGGGGTCGAACCTGCAGGACAACTGCGTGATGCACGGCTTTCCGAACCTCGACACGATCGTCGAGGAGGACGGCCACATCGGCCACGCGGCGGTGCTGCACGGCTGCCGCATCGGCCGCAACGCACTCGTCGGCATGAACGCGGTCGTCATGGACAACGCGATCGTCGGCGACTCGGCGGTCATCGCCGCCTGCGCCTTCGTCAAGGCCGACATGGTCGTCCCGCCACGCATGCTCGCCGCGGGCGTCCCGGCGAAGGTGGTCCGCGAACTCACCGCGCAGGAAATGGAATGGAAAGTCGACGGCACGCGCTGCTACCACGAACTCACCGTGCGCAGCCTCGCGACGCTGAAACCGTGCGTGCCGCTGGCCGAGCCCGAAGCGAACCGCCCGAAATTCGACCTGCCACCGGGCATCGTGCCGCTCGTCGACCTGAAGCGGGGCAAGTGACGGACCATGCCCGACCACGGCAACCTGTTCGACCTGCCGTCGCCCGCAAGCGGCACGGAGATTTTCGACAAGCTGTTCGCCAACGCGCGCCTGCGCATCGAGCGCATCGCGTCGAACGCGGCGGCGAGCCCGGAAGGCTTCTGGTACGACCAGCCCGACGACGAGTGGGTGATGCTTGCGCGCGGCGAGGCGGTGCTCGCGTTCGCCGATGGCCGACAGCTCGTGATGCGCGCCGGCGACTGGGTGACGATTCCGGCACATTGCCGTCACCGCATCGTCTCGACCGGGCCTGACGCGGTGTGGCTCGCCGTGCACGCGGCGGGCGAACGCGGAAACTCTTGACCGCACGCTGCGGCGAACCGGAATGCAAAACGGCGACGACCTTCCGGTCGTCGCCGTTTTGCTGTTCACCGCTGCCCGTCACCGTGACGGACGGCGGCTTGCAAACCAGGCTCAGTGGCCCGAGGCGCCGGCCGCGCCGATACCCGTCTCGGAGCGCACCTTCTGCGCGAGGTAACCTGCGCGGTCTTCCTTCGCACGCGCACTGTTGTCGAGGATCGAGAACAGCCAGATGCCGATGAAGCCCGCGGCCATCGAGAACAGCGCCGGCGACGTGTAGGGGAACAGCGCCGAGCCTTTCGGATTGCCGAGCGTCGCTTCCCACACCGACGGCGACACGACCGTCAGCGCGACTGCGGTGATCAGGCCGAGGAAGCCGCCGATCGTCGCACCCCGCGTCGTGCAGTCCTTCCACAGCACCGACATGAACAGCACCGGGAAGTTGGCCGACGCCGCGATCGCGAAGGCCAGCGACACCATGAACGCGATGTTCTGCTTCTCGAACGCGATACCAAGGATGACCGCGACGATGCCGAGCGCGACCGTCGTCATCCGCGACACGCGCAGCTCCGACGCGGAATCCGCGTTGCCCTTCTTGAACACCGTCGCGTACAGGTCGTGCGACACTGCCGAGGCGCCCGACAGCGTCAGGCCGGCGACCACCGCAAGAATCGTCGCAAACGCGACCGCCGAGATGAAGCCGAGGAAGACGTTGCCGCCGACCGCGTTGGCGAGGTGGATAGCGGCCATGTTGCCGCCGCCGATCAGCACGCCCTTCGCGTCGAGGAAACCCGGGTTCGTCGACACCAGCACGATCGCGCCGAAGCCGATGATGAAGGTCAGCACGTAGAAGTAGCCGATCCAGGTCGTCGCCCAGAACACCGACTTGCGCGCCTGCTTGGCATCCGGCACGGTGAAGAAGCGCATCAGGATGTGCGGCAGGCCGGCGGTACCGAACATCAGCGCCATGCCGAACGAGATCGCGGAGATCGGGTCCTTGATGAACGAACCTGGCCCCATGATCGCCTGGCCGATGATGCTCGCCTCCTCGGGCGTCTTGCCGGCCGACAGCGCGAGCTGCTCCTTGACCTGCGTCGAAGCGGCGAACAGCGCTTCCGGCGAGAAGTCGTAGGCCAGCAGCACCATGAAGGCCATGAACGACGCGCCGGCGAGCAGCAAGACAGCCTTGATGATCTGCACCCACGTCGTCGCCGTCATGCCGCCGAACAGCACATACACCATCATCAGTGCGCCGACGATGACGACCGCCATCCAGTACTCGAGGCCGAACAGCAGCTTGATCAGCTGGCCGGCGCCGACCATCTGCGCGATCAGGTAGAACGCGACGACGACCAGCGTGCCCGACGCAGCAAACGCGCGGATCGGCGTCTGCTTGAAGCGGTACGCGGCAACGTCGGCGAACGTGAACTTGCCGAGGTTGCGCAGGCGTTCAGCCATCAGGAAAGTGATCACCGGCCAGCCGACGAGAAAGCCGATCGAGTAGATCAGTCCGTCGTAGCCGTTCGCCATCACCGCGGCGGAGATGCCGAGGAACGACGCCGCCGACATGTAGTCGCCGGCGATCGCCAGCCCGTTCTGGAAGCCGGTGATGCCGCCGCCGGCGGTGTAGAAGTCCGCCGCCGACTTGGTCTTCGCCGCCGCCCACTTGGTAATGAACAGCGTGAGGACGACGAAGCCGCCGAACATCGCGATCGCGGTCCAGTTGGTCGGCTGCTTCTCGGCCTGGCCGAGGTCGCCCCCCGCGGCGAGCGCGGCGGCAGACAGCAGCGCGAGGACGAGCCCGGCGCCGATATGCGTGAAACGGCCGCTCATTTGGCGCTCTCCTTGATGATTTCCTGGGTCAGCCTGTCGAACTCGGAGTTCGCGCGGCGCACGTAGATGCCGGTGATGATGATCGTGAACACGATCACGCCGAAGCCGACCGGAATGCCGACCGTCATGACGCCTTCGCCGAGCCGCTGCGCGAACAGCTCCTTGTTGAACGCGATGACCGCGATGTAGCCGTAGTAGACGACCATCATGATCGCTGTCAGCAGCCAGCCGTATGACGTGCGCAACTTCACCAGGCGCTGGTACTTCGGATTGGCAATGACTCTTGCCACCATGTCGTTTTGCATGTCTCCCTCCACTCGTACGGTAGTCAGGCCGGTCTTTCGTCCGGACAGACGAAAAGTAGTCCCGGAGACTTACGTACGGCTTACGCATCTCAAAAACTTGCTGTTATATGCGTATAAAGGCGGTTTTCGATTCGGCAGCGAGAGGCGAGCGTGGCGCGGCATGCGCTGCCCGGCATTGCCCCTGCGCGGCAATCAGTTGACGCGCACAAGCTGGCGCGGGTCGGCGAGCGGCGATGTCGGCGGATGATCGGGCGCGACAAGCTGCACCGGGCCGCCGTCGGGCGCCGGAGGGAGCTCCCACAGTTCGCGGTAGGTCGCGCTGTAGTTCATCAGCTGCGCTTCCATGCGCGCGAGGCGGTCGGCCGGGCGGGGCACCGTGGCCGGGCCGACCGCCGAGTAGCCGAGGCCGGCGCGCTGCCCTGCGACGCGCAGCCCGACGAGGTCGAGCATCGTCGGCAGCATGTCGAAATGCGTGACCTCGTCGGTATTCTTCACGAGCTTCCTGTCGCCGCCGATCAGCAGGTTGAAGATCGTGCGGTGCGGGTTGCGGATCAGCTTGTCGTACGACGTGTTGCCCATCGCGAGGTGGTCGCCCTGCACGACGATCGCGACGCGATCCATCCAGCCTTTCGCGGCGATATGCTCGATGAAGTCGGCAACCTGGCCGGCCGTGCATTCGACGATACCGTCGAAATCGCTGCGTCCTTCGCGCGCGCAGCGCGACGACAGATGCCCGTAGGGGTGGTGGGTGTCGATCGTCAGCACCGTCAGGTTGAACGGCCGTTTCGCCTTCATCAGCACGCCGAGCTCCTCGCGCGCGCGGCGGAACAGGTCGTCGTCGTGCAGCCCCCAGCCGCTCATTGTCTCGGGTTTTTCGCCGAGGCCGACCCACTCTTCGCGGCCGAGCACTTTCGCGTAATGGTGATCGCGGAAGAAGTTGCCGACCCCGCCGAAGACGAGGCTCGAGCCGTTCAGGAACACGTTCGTGTAGCCCAGCCCGGCGAGGATGTCGCCGAGGCAGTGCGCCCGGGGCAGAAAGCGGTCGATCTGCTCGCCCTGCGTGTTGCCGCCGAACAGCGCCACCGACTTCAACGGCAACCCGCACTGCGTCGCGACGATTCCCGCGATCGTGAAATGGGCGCCGGGCATCTGGCGATAGTCGTCGAACGCGATCGCCCGCGACTTGTAGGCGTTGAGGCGCTGGAGCAGGTCGCGCCCGAACAGCGCCGGATCCGAGTAGGTGTTCTCGAGGCTTTCGACGTAGATCAGGACCAGGCTTTTCGGCTTCTCCTTGCGCAGGCTGACGCGGCGCGGGTCGACATAGGATCCGGAAAAATAATCCTCGCCGAAATAAGTGCGGACGTAGCTCGCGAGCGAGAAGCTGTCGATGAAGAACGCCGCCCCCGTGCCGAACACGACCAGCGGCAGGGCGTGCGGCAGCGCGCGCCGGAACGCTCCCCTCAGCAGCTCGCCGATGCGCGCACCGCGCCGGCGGATCGCGCCGAGCACCGGGCCGATCACCCGCATCGGCGCGGCTTGCGGATGCGCGCGGAGGTAGCGGACGTACGTGTCGAGGGCCCACAGCACGAGCGCGAGGGCAACCGGCAGCGCGACGCCGCGCCACAGGAAGCGCACGAGCAGTTGCGGGTCGCTCGAGAGCAGGCCATCGGTGCCGAGATTCAGGTGATAGAGAACCTGGTCGATGCTGACCGACCCGAACTCGTCGGTCAGCCAGTCGGGGACGGCGTAGAGGAGGCAGCCTGCAAGGTAGGCGAGGGGCTTCAAGAGTGGGTGCAGACGCATGACCAGGCCCTCCGGAGGCCGGCTTCCGGGCGCAGGCAGGGCCCGGAAGATGCGCAATATTACCGTAATGTGACGGCGATCCTGGGGTCGACCATGAGGGCGGTGCCGGATGAGGGTCGCAGTCGAGGGGACGCGCGGCGCTCATCCGGCCAGGCGACGCTCCGGGCGATGGCCGGGACGTCGCGCTGCCATGATCGATAAGCACCCGCATTTCCCGGACATTCACCACTGACGCTCGCATTGAGGTGCTGCCCGAGCTGGCGGTTCTTGGGTAAGGCGGCTGCTTCGTTAGAGCCGGAAACTAGCCGGCGAGACACGCAATCAGGAGAGGGTTACTGTGCGCCGGTCATAGTGCGCGGCCCCTGCGCTCATGTCTCGTCCGGTTGGGCACGCGAGATACCGTGCCGGCGACGCTGCCCTTCCAGCATCGCTACGAACTCCCGTCGCTTCAGAGTCCGTGCCAGCCAGAGCACGTCATGTCCATCCCCATCAAGCAGGTCTCTCCTTGCTCCGCCGATCAGCAGGTGTCGGACAACCGCCATGTGGCCCTTGTAAACTGCCCAGAACAGGGGCCATTCACCTTCGGCCGTGCGAACGTCGGGATCGGCGCCACGGCTGATCAGAAACATGACGATATCCGCGTGCCCGTTGAAGGCGGCCCAGAAGAGCGGCGTCCAGCCCCGAAAATCAGGTAGATCGATTGACGCACCGCGCGCCAGCAGAGCGTCGACCACTTTCCACTGGCGCCGGTACACGGCATGAAACAGGGCACTGCATCCTTCCGCGTCCCGCCAGGCGAAGGACAGCCCGTCGTCCAGCCGCCGAAGCACTTCCTGCGCGTTGCCGGTACGGACCGCGTCGAGGAGCGCCTGCTCAAGGTGAGCCGCCATCGGTCCCTTGTCTGCCATGTCATTCATGAACGATATTGCTCGCGGATCCGGCAAGTCCGCCCAGGGCTGCAAGAAAAACGATCTTGGTACGTGCTTCCATTTGGATCTCTCTCGATTGGGTACGAACTCGAGCGCGTTTCGCTCGTAGGCGGCGCGGCACGGTTCGTACCCCGTTTCAGTTTCAGTCAGATGCTTGCAGCGGGCGCGGCAGCTGCCGCGGCGACCGCAATTCGGGACAATTGCCTTTGCTCATCGCGGGCGTGCGCGAGCCGGTACAGCGCGGGCAGCACCAGCAGCGTCAAAAGGGTGGAGGACAGGATGCCGCCGATCACGACCGTCGCCAGCGGCCTCTGCACTTCGGCGCCAGTCCCGACGGCGATGGCCATCGGCACGAAGCCCAGCGACGCCACCAATGCCGTCATCAGCACCGGACGCAGTCGCGTCAGCGCGCCTTCGCGGATCGCGTGGTCCAGCGCGAGGCCATCGTCGCGCAGGCTGCGGATGTACGAGATCATCACCAGTCCGTTCAGCACCGCCACACCGGACAGCGCGATGAAGCCAACACCGGCCGAGATCGACAGCGGGATGTCGCGCAGCCACAGTGCGAGAATCCCGCCCGTCAGCGCGAACGGCACGCCGGTGAACACGATGAGTCCGTCCCTGACGTTGCCGAACATCGCGAAGAGCAGCGTGAACACCAGCAGCAACGCGACCGGCACGACGATCTGCAGGCGCTTGGCGGCGCTTTGCAGCTGCTCGAAAGTGCCGCCCCAGGTCGTCCAGTAACCCGTCGGCACCTGCACCATCTCGGTGATCCGGGCCTCGGCTTCCGCGACAAATGAGCCGATATCGCGCCCCCGCACGTTCGCGGTCACGACCACACGGCGCTTGCCATTTTCGCGGCTGATCTGGTTCGGGCCGGGCGCCGATCGAATGCTTGCGACGTCTCCCAGGCGCACGAATCCGCGGGCCGCACCGTTGTCCCCGGCCGGTAGCCGGAGCGGCAAGCGCTGCATCGCGTCGAGGTCGCTGCGCAAGGCTTCGGGCAGCCGCACCAGAATGTCGAAGCGCCGGTCGCCCTCGAACACCGCGCCGGCCTCCTGGCCGCCCAGTGCGGCGGAGACGCTGTCCTGCACATCGGCGACGTTCAGGCCCAGCCGGGCGGTGCGGTCGCGGTCAATGTGCACCGTCAGCATCGGCAAACCAGTGGTCTGCTCCACTTTCACATCGGCGGCCCCGGAAATGCCTTCCAGCACTTCGGCAATCCGCTCGCCCGTCTCGGCCATCGTGTCCATGTCGTCGCCGAACACTTTCACCGCGACGTCGCTGCGCACGCCCGAAATGAGTTCGTTGAAGCGCATCTGGATCGGTTGCGTGAACTCATAATTGTTGCCCGGTACCTGCTGCACCGCGGTCTGCATCGCCTCGACGAGCTCGGCCTTGGGTCGCTTCGGGTCCGGCCATTGGTCGCGCGGCTTGAGCATCACGAAGTTGTCGGCCACGTTCGGCGGCATCGGGTCGGTGGCGATCTCGGCCGTGCCGAGCTTGGCGAACACGGTGTCGACCTCCGGGAACGCCTTCACCGTCTGCTCGAGCTGCACCTGCATGTCGATCGCCTGGGTCAGGCTGGTGCCCGGAATCCGCAGCGCGTGCAGGGCAACGTCGCCTTCGTCGAGGCTCGGGATGAATTCGCTGCCCATGCGCGTCGCGAGCAAACCCGACAGCACCACGCAGACGCAGGCGATCGTGAGCACGAGCGGTTTTCTCGCCATCACCCAATCGAAGCTCGGGGCATAACCACGCTTCGCCCACGTCATCAGGCGGTTTTCCTTCTCGCTGATCTTGCCCGACAGGAACAGCGCCACGGCGGCCGGCACGAAGGTCACCGACAGGATCATGGCGCCGACGAGCGCCGTCACGACGGTGAACGCCATCGGGTGGAACATCTTGCCCTCGACGCCGGTCAGCGCAAAGATCGGCAGATACACCACCATGATGATCAGCTGACCAAACAGCAGCGCCCGCCGCGACTCCTTGGATGCCACGAAAACCTCATGGAAGCGTTCGTTGCGCGTCAGTGGGCGCCCGGCCGCGGCCTGCGCGTGGGCGAGGCGCCGCACGCAGTTCTCGACGATCACCACCGCGCCGTCGATGATGATGCCGAAGTCGAGCGCGCCCAGGCTCATCAGGTTGGCGCTGACCTTGTTGCTCACCATGCCGGTAAAGGTGAACAGCATCGCCAGCGGAATCACCAGCGCGGTGATGATCGCCGCGCGGATGTTTCCGAGAAACAGGAACAGGATCACGATGACCAGCAGCGCGCCTTCGGTCAGGTTCTTCTTGACCGTCGCGATGGCCTTGTCGACGAGCAGCGTGCGGTCGTAGACGGTTTTGGCGACGACGCCCGCGGGCAGCGTCTTGTTGACCGCCTGCAGGCGCTGATCGACCGCGCGCGACACGTCCCGGCTGTTCTCGCCGATCAGCATGAACACCGTGCCCAGCACTACTTCACGGCCATTCTCGGTTGCGGCGCCGGTGCGCAGTTCCTTGCCCAGGCCCACCTCAGCCACATCGCGGATGCGGATCGGCACGCCGCGGGCGTGGCCGACGATGACGTTGGCGATGTCGTCGATATTCGACACCTGTCCGGGGGCGCGAATCAGGTACTGCTCGCCGCTGCGCTCGATGTAGCCGGCGCCGACGTTCGCGTTGTTGCGCTCCAGCGCGGTCACGACGTCGCTGATGGCGAGGCCAAACGACACCAGACGGTCGGGCAGCGGTGCGACGTGAAACTCCTTGGCATAGCCGCCGATGGTGTTGATCTCGGTCACGCCCGGCACGGTGCGCAGCTGCGGCTTGATGATCCAGTCCTGGATCTCGCGCAGGTCCATCAGCGTGTAGGCCGTGCCATCCGGTTTCCGGGCGCCGTCCTCGGCTTCCACCGTCCACATGTAGATCTCGCCGAGACCGGTGGCTATCGGTCCGAGTGCCGGCGCGAGTCCGGGGGGCAGTTTGCTGCGTGCCTCCTGGATGCGTTCGTTGACAAGCTGGCGCGCGAAGTAGATGTCGGTGCCGTCCTTGAACACCACGGTAACCTGTGACAGCCCGTAGCGCGACAGCGAGCGCGTCTCTTCGAGCAGTGGCAGCCCCGCCATCGCGGTTTCGATCGGGAAGGTGACGCGCTGCTCGGCCTCCAGCGGCGAGTAGCCGGGGGCCTCGGTGTTGATCTGCACCTGGACGTTGGTGATGTCCGGCACGGCGTCGATGGGCAGGCGCTGGTAGTTATAGATGCCCATTCCGACCATGCCGAGCACAGCCAGGAGGACGATCCATCGTTGATCGATGGCGAAACGGATGATGCGTTCGAACATGGGATATCCCTCAGAGTGCCGCAGCGTCGCGTTCGCCGGTGCGGATACGCACCGCGGCGGCAAGCTCCGCGATCCCGACGATGCCGTCGCCCGGATGGCCGGTATGGGCCGCCTCGGTCACGGCTTCGACAATGGCCGGCGCATCGTCGTCGGTGCACAGGACCAGTAGCACCAGCGCATCGTGGGCATCCGGGTTCCATTCATCGGCAACGAAACGGTGATCCTGGCCGTGGCCGCGCGCGTGCCCCGTGGCCTTGAAAACGGTAAAACCCGGCAGGTGCGGCAGCGCATGGAGCGCCGTTTCCACGGCTTCGAGCCTGTTGGGGCGAATGATTGCAGTGATCTGTTTCATCGTCGTGCCTCCGGATTAGTGATCGTGGCTCGCGCCGGCTTTGCCCAGTTCCGCCTTGATGACGAAACTGTTCTTCGCGGCATAGCGTTCGCCCGCTCGGAGTCCGCCCAGGACCTCGACATGGCGGCCGTCGCGGCGGCCCAGTTCGAGCGGTCGGGCTTCGAGCGCATCGTCATAGCGGCCGAACACCACTTTCCAGTCGCGCAGGTCCTGGATTGCGTCGGCGGCCACGGCGACCGGCACCTGCGTTTCGTCCGCAAGCACTTCGACCGTGACCGGCAAACCGGGGCGCCACAGCCCCTTGTCGTTGTTCACCACGATTCGCGCCATCGCGCTGCGGGTCTGTTCGCCCATCAGCGCGCTGACATACGCGATACGCCCCTCGGCTACGGCCTCGAATGCGTTCGCCCGCACGCTCGCTTTCTGCCCCGTCGCGACCACGGCTAGGTCCTGCACCGACACCGGCGCCTCGACCCATACCGAGGACAGATCGGACACGGTGAACAAGGCAGCGTCCTCCTTGACCGATTCGCCCATCGAGACGCGCTTCTCGGTGACGACGCCGTCGATCGGCGCACGCAGCTCGTAGCGCGTCAGACTCCCGCCGCCGCCCGGCACACTGCCCAGCGTCGCCAGCTTCTGCCGCGCGCTCAGGGCATCGATCTCGGCCTCCTGCATCGCCGCACGCGCCTGCAGCATGTCCTGCTCCGGCGATATCTTCTCTTCCCACAAAGTCTTCTCGCGTTCGTACGTGGTGCGCGCAAGAGCCAAGCGGCGCTGCGCTGCGAGGAGCTCCGTGCGCTGATCCGCCAGTGCCTGGCTGCTCAGCACGGCCAGCACCTGGCCCTTGCGGACGCGGTCGCCGGCGTTGGCGGCAACCAACTCCACCAGCCCTGCCAGTCGGGGCACAACCTGCACGGTGCGGTCGCTGTTGTAGCGGACCTCCCCGAGCAGGCTCACGGTGGTGCCGATCATGGCCGGCCCCGCAGTGGCGAGTTCCACTCCCGCTCCCTGCAACTGCGCATCGGTCATCGCGACGCGAGCTTCCGCCTGTTCGTAGCCGAACTGGTAGGTCTTGCCGTCGTGCACCGCCCGCACCTTCACCGCGAAGGAATGCGGCTCGACCACCACGGCGTCGCCCTTGAGGTAGTCCTTTTCCTTTTCGAACTTGAAGACTTGCGCCGGTTGCCCCAGGCGCTCGAGCGTGAGCTCGACCTGGCTCTGGTCGACAGGGAGCGACTTGCCGTCGAGATAAGGGTACAGGCGGAACTGCGGCTCGACCCCGGTCTCGAAGATCGTCACTTCGACTGCGTAGCGCCCATCGCGCAACAACTTGCCGCCATGCGGACCTTTCGCCGGTTCGGCACGCGCCTCATCGTGCGCCTCGCCGTCTTCGTCGTCGTGCTCGTCGGCATGCTGGCCGCCCTTCTCGTCGTCATGGGCTGCCTCCTGGTGCTCGCCATGCCCGTCGCCGGCCGGGGCGGTTTTCTCGCTGGTCAGGATCGCGGCGCCAAGTAGGAATCCGGCGGCGAGAACGGCGACAATCGCCAACATCTGCTTCTTGGGTTTCGGTTCGTTCATAGATGTCTCCAATGCTTTCAACGGGTAGCGGGCGCAGATGCGATGGGTTCCGCATCACCGCTTCCCAGGATGCGATCCAGTTCGGCGCGGGCGCGATGCGCCTCGGCCATCGCGCGCAGCGCCTGCACGCGCGCCTCCAGCAGGGTCCGCTGGGCGTCCAGAGCCTCGAGGAAACTGAACTTGCCGAGCTCGAACCCCTTGACCGCCGCTTCATACGCGCTTTGCGCGCCGGGGAGCACCTGCGCGGCGAGCGCCCCGGCCTGCATGCGGGCCGACTCCAGCCGTTCGCGGGCCTGCACGGCGTCGGCGAAAACCTGAAGTTGCGCGAATCTCAGCTCCTCACGGGCCTTGTCCTCGCGCTTCAGCGCCTCCAGCAGGTTGCCCTGGTTGCGGTCGAACAGCGGGAGCGGGATCGACACGCCGACGATGGCCTGGTTGCGGCCGAGCGCTTCCTCGCGCTTGGCTCCCAGACTGACGATGAGATCCGGGATGCGGCGCGCCTTCTCAAGCCCGGTGAGGGCCATGCGGCGCTCGATCTCCAATCGTGCGCGGCGAAGCGCCGGCGCGTTCTCGACCTGTCCTTGCATTTCTTCCAGCGTCGGGTAGGTCGGCAGTGCGTCTAGATTGCCGTCGAGCACCAAAGCTTGGGGCTGGCCTTGCCCAAGCAGCGCAGCCAATCGTGCCTGGGCACCTCGCAACTCGCTGCGTGCCTGATTTGCTTCCACTTGCACGCCGGCTTGCGCGACCTGCGCCTTGGTTTCCTCGATCGGCGCAACCTTGCCGGCCTTCACGCGCAAAGTCGCCGCGCGCGTGGCGCGCCCGGCCAGTTCAAGGGCTTCGTCTGCCACGCGCACGCGTTCCTGCGCGGCGAGCGTATCGAAATAGCCCGTAGTAACGGCCGCACGTAGCGCCAGTCGCCGTGCCGCCAGATCCTCGGTTGCGATGTCGTAGCCACGCTCGGCCGCGGCCAGGCGTGCCGTCCGCTTGCCGCCCAGTTCGATCGGCTGGTTCAGTTGCAGCGTGGTGGTGCGTGTTGCGCGCTGCGTGTCTTCCTGAAGGTAGGCAATTTCGGGGTTGGGGTACGCGCCCGCCTGTTGGCGAACACCTTCGTTGGCGTCCACCTCCAGCGTGGCTGCCGCGAGATCCGGGTTATGGGTGAGCGCAAGTTCGATGGCCTGGCGCAAGGAGAGTCGCTGTGCGCCCGCCGCGGCGATCGCGGTCGGCGCTTGACCGTGTGTCGGCGCAAGCGCAGCCGGTACCGATTCAACGTTCGGTGAGGGGGTCGTGGGCCGGTCCTGCGCCCATGCGGCTACGGGAAGGCACAACGCCACACACAGCGTCACGCCGCCCCTCGGGGGTATTCTTCTCATGAAATCCTCGTCGGAAATGGGTCCGATCCGCTCGGGCGATGGGCGCGACGCGGCGGATCATGGAAAACCGACGAGGGAGCGTGCGCGATCGATCCTCGATCGGAGCGCGCACGATACTGATTACCCTCGCCGGCCTGTCAGGCGAGGGTGACTTGAGGCGGACGAAGCAGGCCGTCGAACGGCGGGTCGGGGACAAACGTCCCGTAGGGGCTTTCGCCTGTCCCGGATGCAAAAATCTCGGGCAGGCGCGAGCCATGAACGATGGCGTGAGTGCAATGGCTGTGTTCGTGGTCCGCACTGCAACTCGCGTCCCATGCCTTGCCTTTCTGCCCACCGTCCTCTTTCAGAGTGGTGCCATGATGCTCGCGATGATGTGCGTGATGACCGATATGCTGCATTGCAGCCGGACTCTCCTCGTGCAGGCAATACGCCGCCAGAACAGTGGTTCCCCACTGCAGCGGCAGAAAAAACACGAGAAAGATGATCACGAAATTGCGCACGGCGTCGATTGTAGGTTACCGCGGATCTGTCGTCACCTCGCCTGCGCGGGCGCCGGCGCATGAGGCAGAGACGTCGGGCGGAATGTGCGTGATGCGCTCCCTCGGACGACTTGCCCTATGTTCGCAGCAGCCGCAGCCCGTTCGCCACCACGATCAGACTCGCCCCCATGTCGGCGAACACCGCCATCCACAGTGTTGCCTGCCCCGCAAGCGCGAGCGCGAAGAACACCGCCTTGATGCCGAGGGCGAGCGTGATGTTCTGCCGCAGCACCTGCGCGGTGCGCCGCGAGAGCGCGATGAAGCGCGGCAGCTTGCGCAAGTCGTCGTCCATGAGCGCCACGTCGGCCGTCTCGATGGCGGTGTCAGTGCCCGCCGCGCCCATGGCGAAGCCGATGGACGCCCTGGCGAGCGCGGGCGCGTCGTTGATGCCGTCGCCCACCATGCCGACCGTGCCGTAGCGGGCGAGCAGGTCGTCGATGGCGGCGAGCTTGTCCTCCGGCAGCAGATTGCCGCGGGCATCGTCGATACCGACCGCATCGGCGATGGCGCGCGCGGTGGTGGGGTTGTCGCCAGTGAGCATTACCGACACGACGCCCAGCGCGTGGAGCTCGCGGATCGCCTCGGCACTGTGGCCGCGCACGGTGTCCGCCACGCCGAGCACGCACAGCGGTTCGCGTTCGGAGGCGAGCACCACCGCGGTCTTGCCCTCCCGCTCCAGACGCTCGAGCACTGCTTCGACGCGCGGCGTGCAGAGGCCCAACTCCTCCACCAGGCGGTGATTGCCGACGTGGTAGAGGCCGCGATCGATTGTGGCCTTCGCGCCGCGACCGGCGAGCGCTTCGAAGGCGGTGACGTCGAGCAGGGGGCGCCGCTCGGAGCCATGCCACGCGGCGACGATGGCTTCCGCCACCGGATGCTCGGAATGGGTATCGACGCTCGCGGCCAGCTGCAGCAGCCCGTCCGCGGGCCGTTCCGCGAGCGCAATGACGTCGGTCATGACGGGCCGGCCGTGGGTCAGGGTTCCGGTCTTGTCCAGGGCGACCACGCGGATGAGGCGGCCGTTCTCCAGATGAACGCCGCCCTTGACCAGGATGCCGTGTCGCGCCGCGGCCGCCAGCCCGCTCACGATCGTGACCGGGGTCGAGATCACCAGCGCGCACGGGCAGGCGATCACCAGCATGACCAGCGCCTTGTAGGACCAGTCCTGGAACGGGGCGCCGAAGACGAGCGGTGGCCCCGCCGCGATCAACACCGCGAGCAGCACGACCGCCGGGGTGTAGACACGGGCGAAACGGTCGATGAAGCACTGGCTGGGGGCGCGTTGCCCCTGCGCTTCCTGCACCGCGCGGATGATGTGCGCGAGCGTCGTGTCGCCCTTGATCGCCGTCACGCGGAACTCGAAGGCGCCGCGCTCGTTCACGGTGCCGGCGAAGACCGCGTCACCCGGCGCCTTTTCCACCGGGATGCTCTCGCCGGTGATCGGTGCCTGGTTCACCGCGCTCGCGCCGGCGGTGACGTCCCCGTCGAGCGGGATGCGCTCGCCGGGCCGCACGCGGACAGTCTGCCCCAGCTGCACTTCGGCGGCGGCCAATTCATGCCACTCGCCGCTTGCCAGGCGCACGCTGGCCGTATCCGGGGTCATCGCCATGAGGCCGCGGATAGCGTTCCTGGCCCGTTCGAGCGACAGGGTCTCGATGCGCTCGGCCAGGGCGAAGAGGAAGATCACCACCGCGGCCTCGGGCCACTCGCCGATGGCCATTGCCCCGATCACGGCGATGCTCATCAGGAAGTTGATGTTGAGGGTGAAGGTCCTGAGCGCGATCCAACCCTTGCGCAGCGTGGGAAGACCACCGGTGGCAATGGAGAGCAGGGCGAGCGCGATGACCGCCGGGGTGGTCTCCGACGCACCGGTCCAGGCGAGGAGCTCGGCACCGATCGCGGCGGCGCCCGAGGCGGCCACCAGTCCCCAGGCTCCGGCTGATACGGCGGACCCCCGATCGGCTTCGCAGCTACTGCAGGTTTCGGACCGCGCCTGCTGCGCGGGCCGCGCCTGCATGCCGATCTCGCGCAGCGCGTCGAGGATCGGCCGCTCGTCGGGCAAGGCGTGGCCGACGGTGAGCCGGCGCTCCATCAGGTTGAACGTCAGCGCATCCACGCCCGGCAGCGCGGCGAGGCGTTTGCGGATCAGCGCCTCCTCGGTCGGGCAGTCCATGTTGGTGATGACGAAAACGGATTGTTTCATGGTGTTCATGCACGAGGAATGGAACGTCGCTCGCGGGGCGAGGCACCGAAGTGACCGCCCCGGGACGGTTCACTTCGGCTGCGGCTGCTGCCACATCCACTGCTGATGCTGCATCATTTGATCCATCATCATCTGCTGCATCGGCATGTATTGCTCCATCATGTACTGGCGCTGCTTGAGTTGCTCGGGCGTCAGGCGCCGGTAGTCCCCCCACATCGGCCCACCCATCATGCGGCCGCCCCTCATGCCCTGGCCCATCATCGGGCCGCTGCCGCAGCAGCCCATCATCCCCGGCCCCAACATCCCGTGCATCATCTGCATGTTGTTCTGCATCGTGGCCCAGTGGTCCTGGAGCAGCTTCTGCCGCGCCTGGGGATCCTGCGTCTGGCGGATCCTGTCCATCTGCTCCTGCATCGCTTTCATGTTCTCCTGCACCTGCGCCATCTGCTTGTCGAAGTCCGCCGTGCCGGGGGCCTCCTGCTTCGTCTGCCCGCCCGCGCCGCCCGGCGCATCGGCGGCAAAGACGGCCGGCGCCGACATCGCCAGGGCCGCGGCCAGTCCCAACGTGATCAATGGTTTCATCTCGCGCTCCTTTCGAGGGTTCCCTGAGTCCTGCCCGCTTCGGCAGTATCAACATTGAAAACCCTGTAGTCGCTCCGGGGTCAACGGCGTAGCATGAGCAATCGTGCGAGGAGGTGTCATGCGCATCAGCGAACTTGGCCAGGCGACCGGCGTGGATGTCGAAACGATCCGCTACTACGAGAAGGAGGGCCTGCTGCCGCCGCCCGCCCGGGCAGCGAACGGCTACCGTGCCTACGGCGCGGCGCACCTGGAGCGCCTGAGCTTCGTCCGCCACTGTCGGGCGCTCGACATGTCGCTTGCGGAGATCAGGCACCTGCTCGATTTCGTCGCCCACCCGGAGGCCGATTGCGGTGAGATCAACCGGCTGATCGACGAGCATCTCGGACGGGTGCAGGCGCGGTTGAAGTCCCTGAGCGCGCTGGAGAATCAGTTGCTGGCGTTGCGAGCGAGCTGCGGCGCCGGGCACGTGGCCGCGGACTGCGGCATCCTTCATGAACTGGTTGCCGCCGCCCATGACGAGGCTCGGGCCTGCCGTGCAAAGGCAGAGAACCCCGAAAGGCACGGCCCATCATGATCGAACTTGCCAAGACTGCGGGCCTCTTTGCCGTTACGGCTGTGGCCGAGATCCTCGGGTGTTACCTCCCCTGGCTCGTGCTCAAGCACGGCAAACCTGCCTGGTTGCTTCTGCCGGCGGCGGTAGCCCTCGCGGTCTTCGCCTCTGGCTGCTCACGCTGCATCCGTTTGCGGCAGGGCGCACTTACGCTGCCTACGGCGGGGTGTACATTATCGTTGCCCTGGCCTGGCTGTGGGCCGTCGAAGGGGTCACGCCCACCCCTTGGGACGCCGTCGGCGCGGCCGTCGCGCTCGCCGGCATGGCGATCATCGCAATGCAGCGCTAGGCACCGAGGCAGTCCGCCACGGCCGGGCGTGGAGCCCCGGCATGCATCCTCAGCGGCGAGCGCGTCCGCAGTAGATGTAGGTCATGGGACGCGGCCCGCGGGCGCATTCGGTCACCAAGTGCTCAATTGCAAAACCCGCCTGGCCGATCAGCGCGTCCATTTTGCGATCCAGGTGACAGCCGCCGGCGATGCGGCGCCAACCCGGTGTGAGACGCCGTTGCCAGCGCTGCACACCCGGCTCCGGGGCAAGGCCGTGCTCGGCGAAGAGCAGCAGGCCGTGCGGCTTGAGCACCCGGGGCGCATCTCCCTCAGCGCCTGCAGCGGGTCGGTGACGCTGCACAGCGTGAAGGTCGTCACCACCGCGTCCATGCTGCCATCCGCCAGGAGAATCGCCTCCGCGCCGCAGTTGATCAACTCGACCGGAAAGTGCGCACCGGACACGCGCTTGCCCGTCATGGCAAGGAGCCTTCCCGACGGGTCGAGACCGTAGAGCCGTTGCACCCCCGCGCCGTAGTGGGGCAGGTTGAGCCCCGAACCGATGCCGATCTCCAGCACCCATCCGCGCGCTTGCGGCACGACGCGCGCCCGGTAGCGCCGCACCTCGCGATTGCGCATGGCGAGGTCGATCAGCCGGGGCAGGATCCATCTCTCGTAAATACGCATGTCAATCTCCGGCGTCTGGTCGAGGCATCTCGAGGACCTCCATCAAGCCGGCCTGGCGTTCTCGTCGTCCGTCATTGAATCCTACCCTCGTCGCCGGTCGGCGGCCTCCCGGCAGGTTTCGGGCGCATCGGATGCCATTCACGCAGGCACACAACGCCAATCCGGGTACGACCACTCATTGCGCCAGCTGCGCGAGGCCGATCCCGGCCAGAGTCGGCATCGACCCGGCGTAGGCCCATGAGCCGAGATCATAGATGTGGCGCCGCTCGCTGAACGCCGTCCAGGCGAGTCCGCTCGCCCCCAGGACGGCCAGTCCGCGGCCCGGCGATGCCCAAGGCCAGTCGACGAAACGCACCGAGGTGCTCGCGGCCACATAGGTGCCCAGCGCAATCTGGCCGTCGCCCGCAGTGCAATGGACTGAAGCGCCACAGCGCCGACGCAAGCCGGCGGCGCTGTGGCAAAGTAGCGTCTTACCGCTCACCAGGCCCAGGCCTTCGCTGCTGCATGAGACCCGCCCGCGCGCTGATCGATCTCGACGCCCTGCGCCATAACTACCATCTCGCCCGGGGCCGGCACGGAGGCCGCGCGCTGGCGGTCGTCAAGGCGAACGCGTACGGCCACGGCGCGGTGCAATGCGCGCGCGCGCTCGCCGCCGACGCCGACGGTTTCGCGGTCGCGTTCCTCGAAGAGGCGCTCGAACTGCGCGCCGCCGGCATCGACCAGCCGATCCTGCTGCTCGAAGGCGTGTTCGCCGCCGCCGAGCTTGACGAAGTGGTTCGCCACGACCTGTGGATCGTCGTCCATCATGCCGAGCAGCTGCGCATCATCGACCACGCGCGCCCGGCGCTGCCGCTCGAGGTATGGCTCAAGATGAACAGCGGCATGAACCGCGCCGGCTTCCTGCCGCACGAGCTGCGCCCGGCGTGGCAGCGCCTCAAGGACAGCGGCAAGGTCGGCGGCATCACGCTGATGACGCACTTCGCGCGCGCCGACGAGCCGCAAGTCCTCGCGACGAGCGAGCAGCTCGCGGCATTCGACACCGCAACGCGCGAGCTGCCCGGTCCGCGCAGCCTCGCGAACTCCGGCGCGATCCTCGGCTGGCCGGCCGCGCACCGCGACTGGGCGCGCCCCGGCATCCTGTTGTACGGCGCCGATCCGATGCCCGACGAGCCGAACGGCCTGCGTCCGGTAATGACGCTCGAGAGCACGGTGATCGCGGTACGCGAGATACCCGCGGGCGCGCCGCTCGGCTACGGCGCGCACTTCCATGCCGAGCGCGCGACTCGCGTCGGCCTCGTCGCGCTCGGCTACGCCGACGGCTATCCGCGCAGCGTGCCCAACGGCACTCCGGTCGCCGTCGACGACCTGCGCACGCGCCTGATCGGGTGCGTATCGATGGACCTGCTGACCATCGATCTCACCGATCTCCCCGCTGCCGGCCTGGGCAGCCGCGTCGAGCTGTGGGGCGCGAACATCCCGGTGAACCGCATCGCCCAGGCCGCAAAGACGATTTCCTACGAACTGCTCTGCAACGTCAAGCGGGTACGTTTCGAATATTCCGGCTGAGCGGACGGCCGGGGGCGGGGGCTGCATGGCAACTGGCACGAGACGAACGCTCGTCGCGCTGATCGCGGCGGGAAGCACGCTGCTTACCGCGTGCGCCGGCCCACCGTTTCGCGCGGCGCCGCGCATCGACCCGCACGCGCGTTGCGAAGCCCTCTTCGCCCGCGTCGATGCCGTCGTGGCGCGCGAAGGGGTCGGCGACGCGTCGGCGACCCGCATCCGCGGCTTTCCGCACCTGAGGGTCGATCGCCTGCTCGCAAGCTTCCGCACCGAAGCAACCGGCGACGCCGCGGTGCGATTCTGGGCGGGACGACTCGCACGCCTCGACGCCACGGCGCGCAGCGCCGAAATCGCGAACCTTCCGCCGCCGGCACGCGACGCGCTCACCGCCGCAATTCCACAGCCGCACGCCGGCCTCGCAGCGGCGCTCGCACAGTGTCACGACGAACTGCTCGCGGCCGACCTTGCCGACCCCGTCCGGCTCGCCGCGCTGCGCGATGCCGCGGTGGTGCCGGACGACTACAGCACCGTACGGCGCATTGCCGGCCTCTACCCGCTGACGCGGATCCCCTTCGCCGCCGGCGTCCGCGTGTTCGAGCGCGAGACCGCACAAGTCTTCGCGCTGCCGCTCGCCTCCTTGCCCGTTCAGGGTCGGCTGCAGCACTTCGCCCCGCCCGACGAAGCATTGCCGTCGCGACGCGAACAGGCGCGGCAGATCCGCGAGGCAGCGGCGAATCCGCTCGGCGTGCCGTACGTGGAGGGCGAAGCCCTGCGCGTCCTCGCGCTCGCCCATGCGCCGGTGCTGGTAGTCGATGTCGCGGGCGACGACGACCTGATCGGCACGCCGGCGTGGCCGCCGCGAGGCCCGGCAAGAGTCGATCCGTCGCAGCCGGCCGTTTTCTACCGCGCGGCGCACGCGCGCGTCGGCGGGCAGGTGCTGCTGCAGCTCGTCTACACGGCGTGGTTCCCGGCGCGGCCGCCCCGCGGCGCGCTCGACCTGCTCGCCGGACATCTCGACGGCCTGGTGTGGCGCGTGACCCTTGCGCCCGACGGCGAACCGCTGCTGTTCGACAGCATCCACCCCTGCGGCTGCTACCATTTCTTCTTCCCGACGCCGCGCGCACGACCGCGCATCGCCCCGGCCTCGGTCGACGAGTGGCGGTTCGTGCCGCAGGCCCTGCCGCGCCAGGCCGAGCCGCAGCGCGTCGTGCTGCGCATCGCCCCGCGCACGCATTACCTGCAGCGCGTGCACGAGCAGCCCTCTCCGGTGTCGACGCCGTCGTCCCGTTATGCCCTGCAGGCGGACGACGTCCTGCGCCGCCTACCGCTGCCGCACGGCGAAAGCCGCAGCCTGTACGGTCCCGACGGCTTCGTCGCCGGCACCGAACGCGCCGAGCGCTTCCTCTTCTGGCCGATGGGAATCGTCAACCCGGGCGCGATGCGCCAGTGGGGGCGGCACGCGACCGCGTTCGTCGGGCGCCGTCATTTCGACGATCCGCGCCTGATCGACGAGCGCTTCGAACTGCTCATCGATGGCGAGGATTTTCCGCCGTCAAACACTCGTTGACGTCGTCGCGTCGCCACGCGATTCTTGTTCTTGCTCAAGGCGGCAGCGCTTGCGGCTCCCTAGCATTTCCAACCAGCGGACACTTGCCGCACCCACCCCCACCCCCGGAGGATGCTTTCATGAATGAACTGCCGATCATCGACCGTTCCGTATTCCCGTTCGACGCCCGCGGCGTCGCCAAGCGTTTTCGCCACGCCGCCATCTTCGGCGCCCTCGAGTCCCTGGAAGAAGGGGAAACGATGCGTTTCGTGAATGACCATGACCCGCTGCCGCTGCTCGGTCAGATCCAGCAGCGTTATGGCTCGCAGATCAAGATCAATTACGTCGCCCGCGAACCGGGCAATATCGTCATCGATTTCACCGTCCAGCTGAACGCCCAGGAACCCGTGCCGACCGAACCGGCCCCGCGCAGTGCTGGCGGATGTGGTGGCGGTGGCGGCGGCTGCGGTTGCGCCGGGACCTGAGCACATCCCCTTGCACCGGACGCGCGGGGTGCAACATGCACTTCGCCGCGGCCGGATCGCGGCCACCCGCCCGCTTGAACGTCCTCGCGAAAATAGCCTCGTCCGCCCGCCTCGCGCACGGCAGCGCTAGTTGCGAACCCGATCGATCACGATCTCCACGTTCGCCGCATCCGGCGCGACGTTCACCGGCTCCCCTTCAAGATCGCCTGCCTGGGCGGTCGCCTCCCCCTGCTTCGACAATCTCGCTCCGATGCTCAATTGCGCCGGGAGCGGTCCCTTCGCCATGCGTGGTGCATTTTCAAAGCTGAATGACGCGGGCAGTTCGCCCGCGCGCAGGCGCAGCGCCGCCACGGGCATCCCGCCCTCCATCGGGCGGGCGAAGACGAACACAGTGTCGTCCGCTTCGACCTGCGCGGCAAGCTCGGTCGAGATGCTGATCCGGCCGCTGACCTTAAGCGCCTCGTCGACCGCCTCGCCGGCGCTGCGGCCCGTCCGCGCCGCCGCACCCGGGCCCGCCGCTTCCAGCAACGGCATGCCGCCCTTGGAGCGCGCCTCGTTGATGCTTGCGACGACCGCCGCGTAAACGCCTTCGCTGGGGTCCATGTTCGCGAGGATGCGTTCCCAGTGAGCGGATGCGGCGGCGAAGTCCTCGCGCTGGAACGCCGCCGTGCCGGCGAGCGCGAGCGCCTTGAGGTGAGCCGGGTCGAGTTCGAGCGCCCGGCGGATGAGGCGATCCGGGTCGCCGTCGAACCTGCCACCCGCCGCGCCGGCGAGCAGGTCGGCCCAGTCGGCGAGAATGTCCGCCTGGTCCGGAATCTTCGCGCCGAGCTTGCGCCAGGTCGCCGCGGCCCCGTCGAGATCGTTCGTCATCGAGTAGGAGCGGCCGAGCATCATCCACCCCTCGACATCGTTCGGCTCGCGTTCGAGGCGCTGCGCGAGCTGGGCGACCAGCGCCGACATCTGCTCGGGCGTGATCTGGTGTTCCTGCTGCGCGGCGATCTGCGCCGGATCGAGCCCGCGCGGTTCGCCGAGCGCGAGGTAGAACAGCACCGCGAGCGCCGGCAGCGCGACGACGATCGCAACCGCCCATGGGCGTGCCGGCCGCAGATCGGCGCCGCTTTCGGCCGCGCGCCCCTCTTCGAGCGCGCGCTGTTCGAGCTCTTCGCGCGAGCGCTGATAGTCGGCCTCGGCAATGTGGCCGGCCGCATGTTCGGCCTCCAGCTCCGCCAGTTGCTCGCGCAGCACGACGAGCACGGTTTCGGCCTGGCGCTGCCGGTGCGCCTGTTCGCGCGCGCGGCTCCCGCCACCGAGCAGCGGCGGAACGACAAGCAGCAACGCACCGGCCACCAGCACGGCGGCCAGAATCAGGAAGGGAATCACGAACGGGGCTCCTCGGAGGAAGGGGACGTGCCAGGGGACGTGCCGTCGAGCAGGGCGCGGGCGCGGGCACGCTCGTCACGCGTCAGGTGCGGCGCGCTGCGGACCTCCGCGGCGCGGCGGCGCAGGCGCCATCCGAGCCAGCCCGCACCGGCGACGAGCAGCAGCGCCGGCCCCAGCCACAGCAGCAGCGTCGTGCCCTTGAACGGCGGAAGGTACAACACGAAATCGCCGTAGCGGGCGACGAGATAATCGACCACCGCCTCTTCGCTCTTGCCGGCCGCCAGCTGCTCGCGGACCTGGTTGCGCAGGTCCAGCGCGAGCGGCGCGTTCGATTCGGCGATCGACTGGTTCTGGCACACCAGGCAGCGCAGCTTGTGCGACAGATCCATGACGCGCGCTTCGAGCTGCGGGTCGGTCACGAGCGGCACGGCTTCGTCAGCGGCAAGAACCTGCGGCGCGGCAACGGCGAGGATCAGCGTGAACAGCACGGCCGACACGGCCGAAGGCAGCAGACGCCAGAAGGAGGATCTAGCTCGCACGCGACAGCTCCGCGATCTTCGGCAGCAGCACGTCGCGCACCGCCTCCCGGGTGACCGGCCCGATATGCTTGTAGCGGATCACGCCCTGCCGGTCGATGAGGAAAGTCTCGGGCACGCCGTACACGCCGTAGTCGATCCCCACGCGGCCATCCGCGTCGACGACCGACGCGGTGTAAGGGTCGCCGTGCGCTTCGAGCCAGGCGATCGCTTCGGGGCGCGTGTCCTTGTAATTGAGGCCGACGAGCGGCACGACCTTGTCGCGCGCGAGCTCCATCAGCACCGGATGCTCCTCGCGGCAGGACACGCACCACGACGCCCAGACGTTCAGCAGCCACACTTCGCCGCGCATGTCGGCGACGCCGAGCGCGGCGTCGGGGGCAGCCAGTGTCGCGAGGCGGAACTGCGGCGCCGGTTTGTCGACCAGCGGCGACGGCACCTCGCGCGGATTGAGCTGCAGCCCGTAACCGAGAAAACCCGCCAACACGAGGAATAACGCGAGGGGGACGAGAAACTTCGCTTTCATTGTCGATTACTCATGTCGTGCGGCGCGCCGCGCCGGCCGGCGCTTCACGCTCCGCGAGGCGGCGGTAGCGACGATCCGAGGCGGCGAAAACGCCGCCGACCGCCATCAGCACGCAGCCGAGCCATACCCAGCTGATGAAGGGTTTGTAGAACAGGCCGACGACCCAGCTGCCGTCGTCGAGGCGGTCGCCGAGGTTGACGTACACGTCGCGGAACGGGCCGATGTCGATCGACGCCTCGGTCATCGGCATCTGCTGCGCGACGTAGAAGCGCTTCTCCGGGTGCAGCGTCGCGACCGGGAGACCACCGCGCGTCACCTCGATCGTCGCCCGCGCGGCGTCGTAGTTCGGCCCCGGGGCGTCGGCGACACCGCGGAACGTGAAGGTGTAGCCGGCGAGCTGTGCAGTCTGGCCGGGCTGAATCCTGACGTCCAGGCGCTCGTTGAGACTGCCGGCCATCGTCACGCCGATGATGAAGACGCCGATGCCGGCATGCGCGAGCCACATTCCCCACCACGCTGACGGGATGCCCCGCAGCACCGCCGCGGGGCTCGCGCCGCGACGCTCGGCGAAGCGGCTCATCAGCAGCCGGGCACTGCCGAGCAACACCCACGACGCCAGCACCAGGCCGAGCACGGTGCGCACCGTGACGTGCCCGACCGCGAACGCAACGCCGAGGCCGATCGCGATGCTCGCCATCATCACCGGCAGCAGCGGCCGCAGCACGCGCCCAATGCCGTCCCCTTTCCAGCGGACGAACGGCCCGAGCACCATCAGCACCACGACCGGCGTCATCAGCGGCACGAACACCGCCTCGAAGTACGGCGGCCCGACCGAGATCTTGCCGAGGTTCAACGCGTCGAGGAACAGCGGGTAGAGCGTCCCGAGCAGCACCGAACCCGTCGCCACTGCGAGCAGGACGTTGTTGCCGAGCAGCGTCGCGTCGCGCGACACGAGGCCGAAGCTGCCGCCGCCTGCGAGCTTGGGCGCGCGCCACGCGAACAGCGTCAGCGAAACGCCGATCACCAGCACCAGCAGCGCGAGGATGAACAGGCCGCGACGCGGATCGGTTGCGAACGCGTGCACCGAGGTGATAACGCCCGAGCGGACCAGGAAAGTGCCGAGCAGCGACAGCGAGAACGCGCTGATCGCGAGCAGAATCGTCCAGCTGCGGAACGCGCCGCGTTTCTCCGTGACCGCGAGCGAATGGATCAGCGCGGTCCCGAGCAGCCACGGCATGAAGGACGCGTTTTCGACCGGGTCCCAGAACCACCAGCCGCCCCAGCCGAGCTCATAGTAGGCCCAGCCCGACCCGACCGCGATGCCGGCGGTGAGGAACACCCACGCGACCGTCGTCCACGGCCGCGACCAGCGCGCCCAAGCGGCATCCATGCGGCCGCTGAGCAGCGCGGCGATCGCGAACGCAAACGCGACCGAAAAGCCCACGTAGCCCATGTACAGCAGCGGCGGGTGGATGATCATGCCCGCGTCCTGGAGCAGCGGGTTGAGGTCGCGCCCCTGCGCGACCGCCGGCAGCAGGCGGTCGAAAGGGTTGGACGTGACCAGCGTGAACGACAGGAAGCCCGCGCTGATCCAGCCGAGCACGCCGAGGACGCGCGCCATGAAGGCGTCGGGCAGGTTGCGGCTGAACACCGTCACCGCCACCGTCCACAGCGACAGCGACAGCGCCCACAGCAGCAGCGATCCCTCGTGGTTGCCCCACACCCCGGTGATCTTGTAGATCAGCGGCGTGTCGGTATGCGAATTGACTGCCGCCAGCTGCAGCGAGAAGTCACTCGTGACGAAGGCCCAGGTCAGGCAGCCGAAGGCGAACGCGATGGCAAGGAACTGCCCCTGCGCCGCCGGCCGCCCGACCGCCATCAGCGCGATGCGGTTGCGGTTGGCGCCGATCATCGGGACGACCGCCTGGACGAGCGCGAGCACCAACGCGAGAATCAGCGAGAAATGGCCGAGTTCGGGAATCATTGGGCCACCGTCTGTGCCGCTTTCTTGGCCTGATCGACGGCGTGCTGCGCCTCCGGCGGCATGTAATTTTCGTCGTGCTTGGCGAGCACTTCGGACGCCTGGAACTGGCCGTCGGGGCCGAGCGTGCCCTGCACCACCGCGCCCTTCCCTTCGCTGAAGAGGTCGGGCAGGGAGCCTTTGTAGGAGACCGGAATCACTTTCGCCGTGTCGGTGATCGCAAACTGCACGGTCACGCCATCGGCTGCACGGCGGATCGAGCCGGTTTCGACCATGCCGCCGATGCGAAACGCCCGGCCGACGGGCGCCTTGCCTTCCGCGACCTCGGTGGGCGTATGGAAGAACACCAGGTTCTGCTGGAACGCGTTCAGCACCAGCGCCACCGCACCGACCAGCAACGCGACGGCGCCGGCCACGAGCAGCAGACGTTTGCTACGGGGTTTCATTCAACGATCTCCTCAAAAGCACGCTGCCCGCCGCTGCCGCCCGCCCTCGCGCGACGCAGCCTGAGCAGACGCCGCAGGGCGTCCTTACGACGGCGCATGACCATGATCAGTTCCCCTGCCACCAGCAGCGCCGTGATGCCGTAGCTGCCCCACACGAACGGCGCCGCACCGCCCATCTGCCAGAACGCGCTCCATGACTCCCACTGCATCAGATCCTGCCCTCCAGCGCGTCGAGTTCGGCCGCGACCCATTCGGCGTGACGTTCACGCTCGAGAATCAGCGGGCGCACCCGCCACAAGGTCACGGCGATCGTGTAGGCCCATGACGCCAGCGCCATCACGAGCATGCCCGCGAGCATCGTCGCGGCCATCGAAGGTGCTTTCGTCAGGCTCACCGACGCCCCCTGGTGCAGCGTGTTCCACCACTTCACGGAGAAATAGATGATCGGCACATTGACGGCGCCGACGAGGGCGATGATCGCGCCCGCCTTGTCGGCACGGCGTGGATCCTCGATCGCTTCGGTCAGCGCCATGAAGCCGAAGTACAGGAACAGCAGCAGCAGCTGCGACGTCAGGCGCGCATCCCACACCCAGTACGCCCCCCACGTCGGCTTGCCCCACAGCGCGCCGGTCACCAGCGCGACGACACAGAACATCGCCCCGGTCGGCGCCAGCGCGCGGGCCATCATGAACGACAGGCGGGTGTTCATGACCAGTCCGACCGCCGACCAGAACGCCATGATCAGATACACGAACATCGACATCCACGCCGCCGGTACATGGATGAAGATCACGCGATACACCTCGCCCTGCTGCGCATCGGTCGGGGCAACGAAGAACGCGAGCCACAGCCCGATGATCGTGAGCACCGCGGCGGCGCCGGCGAACCACGGCGCCAGGGCGCCCGCGAGCGGGTAGAACAGCTGGGGTGCCGCGAAGCGAAACAGGCTCTTGCCGCGTTCAGGTCTTTTCATCTCTTTCATCATTCGACTGCGATTCTGAGCGCCGCCGCGCATGCGACGGGCGCCAGCGCCAGCGCCCCGAGCAGCCCGCCACCGAGCAGCAGGATATGGGCGTCCGCCCCGGTGCCGGAAAGGTGGGAATCCACCGCGCCGGCGCCGAAAATGAGCACCGGAACGAACAGCGGCAGGACCAGCAGCGCGAGCAGCATGCCGCCGCCGCGCAGCCCCAGCGTCAAGGCCGCGCCGACCGCGCCGAGCAGGGCCAGGATCGGGGTGCCGAGCGCCAACGATAGGACGAGGACCCCGAGCGCTCCTTGCTCCACGTCAAATAGCAGCGCCAGCGCGGGCGCGACGAGCACGAGCGGCAGGCCGGTGGCGATCCAGTGCGCGACGACCTTGGCGACGACCCACAGCACCGTCGGCTCCGGCGACAGCAGCAGCTGCTCGAGCGTGCCGTCGGCGTGATCCTGCGCGAACAGGCGGTGCAGCGACAGCAGCGTCGCGAGCAGCGCCGCGACCCACAGCACGCCGGGCGCGATCGAACGCAGCTGGTTGGTTTCGGCGCCGATGCCGAACGGAAACAGGCACACCACGACGACGAAGAACGCGAGCGTGACCAGCACGTCGGCCCGGCCTCGCCATGCGAGCAGCAGATCGCGACGCAGCACTGCAGCAAACGGACCCAGCGTACGGCTCAAGCGGCCACCTTGGAAAGATCGAGCACCGTCGGCGGTGCGGCAAAAGGGGCGTCCTGATGCGTCGTCAGGATCACGAGACCGCCCGCGGCGCAGTGATCCGACAGCGTGGTGGCGAGATCGGCGACCGCTGCGGCGTCGAGCGCGGTGAATGGTTCGTCGAGCACCCACAGGCTGCGGCCGATGCCGAGAAAAAGCCTCGCCAGCCCGACGCGCCGGCGCTGGCCCTGCGACAGCACGCGCGCCGGCAGATCGAGCTGGTCGGCGAGGCCGATGCGCACGAGCGCGTCGACGCAAGCATCCTCGTCGACCTCGTCGCCCGCCGCGGCACACGTGAAGCGCAGGTTTTCGAGCGGCGTGAGCAGGTCGTTCAGGGCCGGCGCATGGCCGAGATAAAGCAGCGTGCGATGGAAGGATTCGCGGTCGCTGGCGATCGGCCGGCCGTTCCAGCGAATCTCGCCCGCTTCGGGATGCGCGAGCCCGCACAGGATGCGCAGCAGACTGGTTTTGCCGAAGCCGTTCGGACCAGCCACTCTCAGCATGGCACCGGGCGCCACCTGCAGGGAGAGGCCACGGAACAACAGGCGGTCACCCTTCAGACAGGCGAGATCGGCGGCATAAAGCATGGGCGTGGATTTAACCACAGAGCGGAGCGCTCCGGGAGGCTGCTTGAGTGTCAAACAGCGCGGTTTCGCTGCCGGAAGCGAAACCGCGCTTCAGGATCACCGGAACTCGCTCACTCCGGTTTCGCCGCGGCCGACATCTGACCCACCCCATCACGACAGCGCTCGAGCGCGGCCCCTCACAGGCGTGAAAGTTCCAGGGTACGGGTGTCGCCGATCCACGCCTTGTCCAGCAAATCTCTGACGGCCCGGGCACCCGGCGCATCGCTGCGCTGCTCGTAAAGCCGCATCAAGCCGAACAGCGCCCAGCCATTGTTGGGCGCGCGTGCCAGGCTCGAGCGCAGCACGTTCTCCGCATTGTCCAGGTCGCCGGCGAGCAGCAGTGCCGCCCCGAGGGACTGGCGCGTCGGATAGTACCAATAGGGCGGCTCGGTGTAGGCCAGCCCATCTTCCAGCGCGACCGCCGCTTCGAAATGGCGAACGGCGCGCACCGGGTCCCGGTTCGCCTGGGCGATGCGCGCACGCAGCACCTGTTCAGCGAGGCGCAGCACGTCCTTCGCCGGCACGCCGCCGGTGACCAGGTCGGCAAAGTCGTTTTGCTGCCCGAGGCCGACGATCGCATCGACTTCGGCCTGCGCCGCGCTCACATCACCGGCGCCGGCCAGGCCCACACCGCGTGCGTAGTGCCACATCGCCTGCACATAGGGGAAGTCCGCACCCGGATCGGGCAGGCCGAGAATGGTCTTCGCGTCACTGAACTGCGCGTGGGCGAAATAGGGCGCGGCCATGATCGGCTGCACCCAGGGGATGTTCTTGGCCGCCGCATCGGAGACGATTCGGACCAGCTTGGTGGCGGACTCGATGGCGGTGGCGCCATCGCCGGCCATCTGTGCGGACACCATCAGCGAGTGAACGTTGTGCGGATAGTAGGCCTGCGGATAGATGCCGACCGGCGCCGAACGGGCGATGTAGGTCTCGTCCGCACGCACGGCCTGCCGGTTCGCCTCGATCGCCTCCTTGTACATGCCGACACGGAAGAAAGTGTGGAACGGCATATGCACGACATGCCCGGCGCCCGGCATCAGCCGGCCCAGACGTTGCGCGTAGGGCACGGCGCGGGCAGGATCGCTGGAGCTCTCGGTGAGATGGATGTAGTAGTGAATCGCGCCCGGATGATCCGGCGTCTTGCGCAGCACTTTCTCCAGCAGGCCGACGATCTCGGCCGCGCGCCCCTTGGGTCGAAAGCCGCCGGCTTCCCAGTAGTCCCAAGGCTGCCGATCCATCAGGGATTCGGCGTAGGTCAGCGTGATCTGGTCGTCGTCGGAATAGCGCTCCGCAACCCGCTGCATCGCGTCGGCATAGGCTGCGTCGAGCGCCGCGCGGTCTGCCTGCGGATCCCGCGCGTAGCGCGCCGTCAGCGCTTCGATCAAGGCGCGTTCCTTCGCGCTCGCCCTGGCCGAGAGCCCTTGCGCCTTGTTCACCGCATCGAAGGCAGGCGCGACAGCAGCGGGGTCCATCGGAGCGTTGATGTTGGGCCCCAGCACGAGCGCTTCACCCCAGTAACACATCGCGCACTCAGGATCGAGCGTGCGCGCCTTGCGAAATGCGCGCAGCGCCTCGCCATGGTTGAAGGCGTAGGCAAGACGCAAGCCCTGGTCAAAGAACTGCTGCGCGGTTGGTATGGAAGTCGTGATCGGGTAGTGCAAGGTACCCAGGTTGTTCATGAGCAGCGGGTTGGCATCAGCGTGGGCGATCGACTCCGCCTCCGGGATCGCTCTGCTGAACGGACCGACTTCGGTTCGCGCCGGCTTACGGCCGCCTTCCGCTTGCGCCATGGCGAGCCGGAAGAAGGTCTTGTATTGGGGTCCGCTGCGTTGCGGCGCACAAAACGGCACGCCGATCGTCGTCAGCAGCGCGGAAGTATTGGCTATCCGCGAAGCCTGGTACTCGCCGAACGCCATCGTACCGATCAGGCCAGCGCCGATCAGGGTAGTGATGAGTAGCTTGCGTTTCAACATGGTCGGGTTCCTCCGCGAAAAACGCTACCTGACAAGCGCCGCTTGCAGTGGGCGAAAAGAATCCTTCTGAATGAGTCGCGTCCTCAGCCGTCAATCTGACTTCAACATAGACTACGGCTTGGAAAAATGAGGGGGCCGGCCGGATATCGCTGCGCGAGGCGCGCAGCGATGCGGGGATCGATCGGCGCTCAGCGCTCGCCGCGGTGGTTCGCAACCGCCCATACGGCCGCCTCGACGCGCGAGCGGAAGTTGAGCTTGCGCAGCACGTGCTTGACGTGCACCTTGACGGTGCCTTCGGCGATGCCCAGCTCGCGGGCGATCAGCTTGTTCGACAGGCCGGCCGCGATGCGCTCGAGGATGCGCTGCTCCTGCTCGGTGAGGCCCGCATCGGTGACGCTGTCGGGACGCTTTTCCCGGCGCAGCGCTGCCGCCATCAGGTGGGTCAGCGCCTCGGACACGACGATGCGTCCCGCTGCCGCGGCCTGCAGCGCCTCGACCATCTGCTCCGGCTCCATGTCCTTGAGCAGATACCCGTCGGCGCCCGCGCGCAGCGCCGCGACGAGGTCCTCGGCGGCATCCGAGACGGTGACCATCACGACGCGCGTGTCCAGATCGGCCTGGCGCACGAACTTCAGCACCTCGAGCCCGGACATGTCCCTCATGTTCAGGTCGAGCAGCAGCAGGTCGGGGCGCAGATGCAGGATGTGCGCGATGCCCTCCTTGCCATCAGCCGCTTCGGCGACCAGGAGGAAGCCGGGCACGGTGCGCAGCAGCTGGATCAGTCCTTTGCGGAACAGCGGGTGGTCATCGATGATGACGACCGATTGGGGAGTGTCGTTCCTGTCGTTCATTGCGCCTCGGCAGTGGGTGCGGGTGACGAAGCCTCGTGCCGGGCGGCCGGGTCGAAGCGGACACTGACGCGCGTGCCGCCGTCGGGAGGGGGCACGATCTCGAGCACCCCGCCCAGTCCCCGCGCCCGCTCGGCCATGATCGCCAGGCCGTAATGGTGCGGTTCGGTGGCAGCGGCCGGCCGAATGCCCTTGCCGTCGTCCTCGATGATCACCCGGACGCCGTCCGGATGGCCGAACAGCCCGACGCGGATCGAGCTCGCGCGGGCATGGCGCGTCGCGTTCGACAGCGCCTCGCGAATGATGTGCAGCACGTGGATTTCCTGGTTCGGGTTCAGATGGCACACGCCGAGGCGGATCTCCAGGTCGATCGGCATCCCGCTGCGGCCGGCGTACTCCTCGACGGTGCTGCCGAGCAGGCGGGCGAAATCCCCCTCCATCTGCAGGCGGAAGGTCGACAGCAGCTCGCGCAGCTGCCGGTACGCGGCGTTGATGCCGCCCTTCATGTCGGCAAGGATGTCGGACGCGTCGTCGCGACGCTCGGGCCGCTGCAGCGCCGACGATAGCAGGCTCGCCTGGATCTTCATGTACGACAGCGACTGCGCCAGCGAGTCGTGCAGTTCGCGCGCGATGATCGAACGCTCCTCCTGCAGCGCGAGGAGCCGCTCGCGCTCGCTCTGGTGCGAAATGCCCAGCGCGATCCCCATGTGGCGGGATACCGCTTCGACCAGCGTGTGCTGCCACGCGCGCAGCCGCTCGCCCGGCGGCAGCGCGAGCCGCATCATGCCGTAGAGGTGGTCGGCATCGCGCAGTGGCACCAGGAACACATCGAGGTCGCCTTCACGGCGATAGCTCCACGGCATCGTCCGCCCGGGGCAATGGGTACACTCCTCCTCGCTGCGCGAGCGGGCCGGACAGTCGCCCATCGTCGTCGAAAGGACCGTTGCGACGCCGCCGTGCTTGGGCTGCACGCAAACGAAGCTGCCCTTGAGCCCGAGCACCTGTTCGAGATCCTTGAGCGTCTCGGCATACGTCTCGGGCGAGGCCGGGGCGTGATAGAGGCGCGCGATGACGTGGTACAGCAGCTCCAGCGCGCGGTTGCTGCGCATCAGGTCCGCGGTCTTCTGCTCCACCCGCTGCTCGAGGTCGCAATAGACGGTCGACAGCTCGTCGGCCATCGCGTTGAACGCCGAACCCACGCGGCCGAGTTCGTCGCGCCCGGTGTAGCGGCTGCGGGCGCGGAAATCGCCGCTGGCGATGCGTGCGGCGCAGTCGCGCAGCTCGGTCAGCGGCATGAACACGCGCTGGCGGATGACGCAAAGCGCCGCGACCATGACGACCATCACCATCCCGAGCGCGACCGCCAGCGTCATGCGCAGCTGCTCGATGCCGGTCTCGGTTTCCTGCTCGAGCACCGCCACCAGCGCGTCGATCTGCGCCGTGAATGCGTCGACGTCGGCGAGCAGGTCCTCGTAGAACAACACGTCGGGACTTTCGCTCGCGAGCTCCGGCGCCCCGAGCAGGCGCGGCCTGAGGTTCACATACCAGTCCGCGTGGATGCTGCGGTAAACCGAGGCGAAGACGCTGCCCGGTTCGTGTTCGAGCACCTTCTCCAGCGTCGCATGGCCCAGCCCGGCCTCGAACGCACCGATCGCCGCTGCGACTTCGGCATGTCCGGTACGGCCATCGAGGGCTGCTGCGAGCGCGACGCTGGCTGCGCGATGAGCAAGACGGCGCAGTCCGCCCGCCGCGTTGACCGCGCTGCCGCTGCCCTGGACGGTTTCGACGATGACCGCCGAGGCGCCGATTCCGACCAGGCTGATGAACGCCACGGCGACGAACGCCAGCACCAGCAGCAGTTGCGTCGCGCGACCCGCGATCGAGGCGCGCACACGGCCCATGACCCTGACGCCAACAAGGACATCCGCATTGCCGGCGCTGTTCACACCCATACCCCCTTTTCCCCGGGGTTGCTGGCCATCGCTACCATGATTCCGTATAAACCATTTGCGTCAATGACTTGCATTTATTCCCCTATACCTCCAAGGAGGTATCCCCAGTTTGCCTGCCCGACCCGTAGTGGGTCGATCGTCACGTGGAGCGTCTAGACTGCGGCCTGCATCCCTGAACACGAGCATCTCGAAGGAGCACGACAATATGGCGACCGCTATCCAGACCCCGGCGTTCCAGTCACTTTCCTGTCTTGAACCCTTCAGCAGCCTCGATCCGGCAACGCTACAGCGCCTCTCGCGAGGAGTGCGGGTCTGCCGTGCGTCGCGCGGCGAAATGCTGATGCACCGCGGCGCGCGTCCGGCCGGCATGTACGCGGTCATCGAGGGCGAAGTCAAATTATTCCTGATCTCCAGTGCGGGCGCCGAGAAGATCGTGCGCCTCGCGGGCCGGGGCGATTCGTTCTGCGAGGAGAACATCCTGTCCGACACGCCGCAGACGCTCGCGGCCCAGGCAACGCGCGACAGCGTGGTGCTGCATCTGCAGCGCCCCGCGCTGCAGACCGCGATGGCCGCGCACCCGTCGCTGACGCAGGCGCTGATGGCGCGGCTGTCGGAACGGATGGGCGAGCTCGTCGAAGGGATGGAGCAATGCATCCAGCGCAGCTCGACCCAGCGCGTCGCGCATTACCTCGTGCAGCATGCCGACTGCAGCGCACCGCATGCCGAAGTGCGCCTGTCGTGCGACAAGCAGACGATCGCCTCGCAACTCAACCTGACCCCGGAGACTTTCTCGCGCGTCCTCAACCGGCTCACCCGCGACGGCATCATCGTGCCGCGCGGCCGACGTTCAATCACGCTCACCGACCTGCGCAGCCTGCAATCGATCGCCGCCTGACCCCCGAGGCCGCCCGGCGTGCGGCGCCAGGCCTGACTCAGCCGAGTGTCTCGATCGGTCGCACGGCAGCCAGATTCGCCTCCGCAGCGAACCAGCGCACCAGCATGCGGTAAGTGTCGAGGTCGAAGCGGCGCGCCGGCAGGTTGCCGAGCAGCGCCGCGAGCGCCTCAGCGCTGTCCGCGCTGCCGAGATGACACCAGTGGTCGACGACATGGAAAGCCTCGCGCCCCGAATGCGCACAGCGCTCCTCGATGACGACCGCGCCGGCCCACGGCCACGCGCGCAGCGCCACCGACTCCAGCGCGCCCGCGAGGCGCGCATCGTGCGCGGCGATGCTCTCCTTGCCGGCGCACACACCGGCGCAGCGCCGCGCCTCGTGCGCGCCGCAGGCGCCGCTGCCGCCCTCGAGACCGAGACGGCGCGGACATAGCTGGTAGAGCTGGGCGAGTTCACGCAGCAGGCTGTCGGCCTCCTTGCGGGTACGAAAAGTGCCGTGGACCGCTTCCCAGGCCGCCGGATCGGTCGCATGCAGCGGCACGCGCTCGAAGATCGGTGCGCGCTTGCGCTGTGGCACGAGGCGCAGGCCGAACACCTCTTCGCCGCCGACCGCCGGCCGTGCATGAAGCGGCCGACGCGCCCTGAGCAGGTCGGCTTCACGCAGCGACGCGGCAAACTCGCCGGCAGTCTCCTCCCATTCCACGCGGCGCACCTGGCGCGCCAATCCCGCCTCCCGGCCGTCGCGGCCGCCGGCCGAAAAATGCTCCATGACCCGCGCCCGCAGGCTCGCGCTGCGCCCGACGTACAGCAGCCGGTCGCTGTCGCCGAAGAACGAATACACGCCCGGCGCGTCCGGCACGCCCTCGAGCGCCCCTTCGGGCAGTCCGGGCGGCCGGGCCGGCAGCTTCATCGCCCGCTCGCATGCGTGCGCGAGCACGTCGGCGGAAAAGGATCCGGAGACCAGGCGCGCAAACTGCCACAGCACGTCGGTATCGCCCATCGCGCGATGGCGCGCGCCGCACGTGAAACCGTGGCGCTCGATCAGCGCGTCCAGCCCGTGACGGTGGTGTTGCGGGTACAGCGCGCGGGAAAGCTTGACGGTGCACAGCACCGACGCCTCGAACTGCTGGCCGAGGCGGGAGAACTCGTTGCGGATGAAGCCGTAATCGAAGCGCGCGTTGTGGGCGACGAACACCGCCCCGTCGAGATGCCCGCGCACGCTGTCGGCGAGTTCGGCGAACGTCGGTGCCGCGGCGACCATCTCGTCGGTGATGCCGACCAGACGCTGGATCAGCGACGGGATGGGGCGCTCCGGGTTGACGAGGCTCTCCCAGCGCGCGACGATTTCACCGCGCTCGATGCGCAGCACGGCAATCTCGGTGACGCGGTCGGACACGGGGTTCGCGCCCGTCGTCTCGACGTCGATCAGGACCAGCGAATCAGGAAGCGACATGGCGGCATCGGTCAGACACGTTCGTGCGTCCGACCCGCTCCACAATCAGGCGTTGCGTGCCGCGGCGCGGGTGGCGCGCGTCAGTGGTTGATATCGTAGTAATAGGGCTTGACCGGCACTTTCGACTGGTCGAGGCGCGCCTGCGCGACGACGTCCTGCGGCTTGTCCCACCACAGGGCGCGGCCCTTGCGCTGTTCCTCGATTTCCTGCGGATGCTTCGCCAGCCACTCGCGCATGAATTTGGTGTGTTCGGATTCGTAGATCGCCATGCATTGCTCCCGGAAAGATCGGCAATTGTAGGCGAGCGTCCCGAATGCGCCAATCGCGATCGGTGTACCGCAGGCCGCACCGCAGCCTCGCCGCCCGGTCAGCTGCGCACGTCGCCCTTGAGCCGCCCGATCCGCACGACTTCCGGCACCCGTCGCACGCCGCGCATGACTTTTGCCAGATGCATCCGGTCGCGGACCTGCAGCACAAGGTTGATCGCGGTGTAGATGCCCTGCTCGTTGTCCATGCTGACGTTCTGGATGTTGCAGTCCTCCTCCGAGATCGCGCTCGCGACCTTGGCGAGGACGCCGCGGGTGTTGCGCGTCAGCACGCGGATCGTGACGTCGAACAGGCGGTCTTCGCCCGTCTCCCACTCGACGTCGACCCAGCGTCCGCGGTCGCTGCGCAGCTTCGCCACCACCGCGCAGTCGTGCAGGTGGACTTCGAGGCCCTGGCCCTTGCGGATCATGCCGATGATCGGGTCTCCCGGGATCGGCTGGCAGCAGCGCGCGAGCTGCACCGCGATGCCCTCGCTGCCGCGGATCAGGATCGCGCCGGCGGGCTTGGGCTTGATGACGTTCGGCCGGCCCGATTCGAGGTCCTGCGCCTGCGCGACGCGGCGCGCGACGATGACCGGCAGGCGCCGGCCGAGGCCGATGTCGGCAAACACTTCCTTCTTGCTGCGCATGCTGCGGTCGCGCAGGAAACGCTCCCACGCGAAGGTGCTGATCTGTCCGAGCGTCAGCCCGTGCGGGCGCAGCGCCTGGTTCAGCAGCCGCTCGCCGAGGGCGACGGATTCTTCCTGCTGCGCGCCCTTGAGGAAGTGGCGGATCTGCGCGCGCGCCTTGCCGGTGCGCACATACGCGAGCCAGGCCGGGTTGGGATTCGCGTGCGCGGCGGTGATGATCTCGATCTGGTCGCCGTTGTGCAGTTCGGTGCGCAGCGGCATCAGGTCGCCGTTGACGCGGCAGGCGACGCAGCGGTTGCCGATGTCGGTGTGCACCGCGTAGGCGAAATCGACCGGCGTCGAGCCTTTCGGCAGCGACAGGATCCTGCCCTGCGGCGTGAACACGTACACTTCGCCGGGGAAGAGATCGATCTTGACGTGCTCGAGGAACTCGGTCGCGCCGCCCGAGGCCGACTGCAGTTCGAGCAGCGACTGCAACCACGAATGCGTCTTCTGCTGCAGCTCGGTGAGCGTCTTCTCGTCTTCCTTGTACAGCCAGTGCGAGGCGACGCCGGTCTCGGCGATGTGATGCATCTCGGCGGTGCGGACCTGCACTTCGACCGGCGTGCCGAACGGTCCGATCAGCGTCGTGTGCAGCGACTGGTAGCCGTTCGCCTTCGGGATCGCGAGGTAGTCCTTGAACTTGCCCGGCACCGGCTTGTACATCGAATGCAGCGCGCCGATCGCGAGGTAGCAGCTCGGCACGTCGCGCACGATGACGCGAAAGCCGTAGATGTCGAGCACCTGCGAGAACGACAGCCGCTTCTCGGCCATCTTGCGGTAGATCCCGAACAGGTGCTTCTCGCGGCCCTGCACTTCGGCCGTGATGCCCCATTGCGGCAGACGCTCCTCGATGCCCTGCAGCACCTTGCCGACGACCTCGCGGCGGTTGCCGCGCGCCGCCTTGATCGCGCGCGACAGCACGCGGTAGCGCATCGGGTACTTGTGCTCGAACGCGAGCTCCTGCAGCTCGCGGTAGAGATTGTTGAGGCCCAGCCGGTTCGCGATCGGGGCGTAGATCTCGAGCGTCTCGCTGGCGATGCGGCGCCGCTTTGCGGACCGCACGCACTGCAGCGTGCGCATGTTGTGCAGGCGGTCGGCGAGCTTGATGAGGATCACCCGCAGGTCGCTCGCCATCGCCAGCAGCATCTTGCGGAAGTTCTCGGCCTGCGCTTCCTCGTGCGAGCGGAACTCGATCTTGTCGAGCTTGGACAGGCCATCGACGAGCTCGGCGGCGGTGCGGCCGAAGCGCTCGGCGATCTCCTGCTTCGAGATGTGCGTGTCCTCCATCACGTCGTGAAGGAGGGCGGCGATCAGCGCCTGGGCGTCGAGGTGCCAGTCGGCGACGATGTCGGCGACGGCGACCGGATGCGAAATGTACGGGTCGCCACTGATGCGCAGCTGCCCCTCGTGGGCGCTCGCCGAGAAGTGGTAGGCAGCCTCGACCTTCTCGACATCCTCGGGACGCAGATAGGTCCCGAGCTTCTTCCTGAGCGCGATGAAATCAGACGACACGGGGGGGCCGGACGGCGAACCGAAAGGGCCCGGAGCGGGAATCGCTGCAGCGTCCATCGGCTGTTCCCTCCCCCCGCAGGGGTCAGGCCTGCCCGCGATTGAGGACTTCCAGACCGACTTTTCCGGCCGCGATTTCGCGCAGCGCGATCACGGTCGGCTTGTCCTTGTCGCCCTTTTCAATCTCGACCTGAGGCGTGGAGCCGATCGTGATCTGGCGCGCGCGGTAGGTCGCGGCCAGCGTGAGCTGGAAGCGGTTGGGGATCCTTTTCAGACAATCTTCGATCGTGATGCGAGCCATGGTTCAGTCCTGTTCAAGAAAATCGAAATACTGCAGATGTCGCGCGTGCTGGTTTGCATAACGCAAGCGCGAAGCCCGCACGACCGCGACGAGGTCGTCGATCGCACACTGCAAGTCGTTGTTGAGTATAACGTAGTCGAATTCCCCGACATGACGCATCTCGCCGCGCGCCCCGAGCAGCCGCCGCATGATCACGTCGTCGCTGTCGGTGCCGCGCCCGCGCAGGCGGGCTTCCAGCTCTTCGAGCGACGGTGGCAGGATGAACACGCCGACGGCGTCGGGAAAGCTCTTGCGCACCTGCTGCGCGCCCTGCCAGTCGATTTCGAGCAGGATGTCTTGCCCGGTCGCGATTTGCTGTTTCAACCAGACCTTCGAAGTAGCGTAGTAGTTTCCATGCACTTCGGCCCATTCGAGGAACTCGCCGCGATCGCGCAGCGCGCGAAACGTCGCGACATCGACGAAGTGGTATTCGCGTCCGTCCCGCTCGCCGGGACGCGGATCGCGCGTCGTGTAGGACACCGACAGATTCACCTGCGGATCGCGTTCGAGCAGACCGCTGACGAGCGTCGTTTTTCCTGCACCCGACGGCGCAGTGATGATGATCAGGGTTCCGGGCATGTCTTCGTCGTGCCGACCCGCAGGCGGCGCACTCTCCGTCGTTTCTTGCAGGATTCGCTTACCGGGATGAAAGTATCCGCGGGGCCGATTGTGCCAGCCCGTGCCGCCGATCACCAAGGGTCCCCGCGTCGAAGCCGGCCGGCGCCGGGGGCAAAGACGTCGATCCCTCGCGCGCAGCGGGATTCGACGGAGCGCGAGTCAGGCGTTACCCTGTCCCACTTTGCTGCGCCGGACTCCTGACGATGAACTCTTTTTTCGCGTGTAATGTCGCGCACCGACCCCCATAGCCTCCTCGGTCTGTCCCCGGGCGCCGGGGAACGCGAAATCAAGCACGCTTTTCGCCGCCTCGCGATGCGCTGGCACCCCGACCGCAATGCCGATCCGGCCGCGATCGAGCATTTCAAGCGCCTGCGCGCCGCCTACGAGGACCTTCTCGCCGGACATTCACGCGGCCGGGCGCCGGCAGCGGCGCGCCACGCCACGGAGGCCGGCGATGCGCCTCCCGAAGCCCCGCCGCGCGGGGCCGACCGTCACGAGGACTTGGTGCTGAGCGTGGAAGAAGCGTTCGCCGGCGGCGAGAAAGCGTTCACGATCGCCGATGAAATTCCGTGCGATGCCTGTGGCGGCAGCGGCGAGGAAGTGCTGCGCCATACCCGGCTGTGCGCCACCTGCCACGGCTCGGGACGTGTCCGCCATGGCAGGAGCCTCGCCCCCTGCGGCGATTGCGGGGGCCGCGGCTATCTGAGCAGGCAGGCCTGCGCGGCCTGTCACGGCAGCGGGCAGGCGCGCGCAGCGCGGACGCTCCGTGTCTGGATTCCGGCCGGCGTCCTCGACGGCGACGAACTGCGGGTCGCCGGGGCCGGCGAAGACTGCGATCGCGCCGGCGGCGAGCCGGGAGACCTGGTCCTGCGTGTCGTTCTGGCGCCGCACGCGCTGTACCGGCTCGACGGTCGCGACCTGATACTGAGCCGCCCGGTCAGCGCGTTCAGGATGCTGCTGGGGGGCGAGTTGCCGATTCCGCTGCCGGACGGCGTTCGCCACCTGAAGCTCGAACCCGGACGGGCGACGACGCGCGAACTGAGGGTCAAGGGTGCCGGTTTTCCCGGGCGCGCCGGACAGCGCGCAGGCGCCCTGATCGTGCGGCTGGTCCCGGTGCTGCCCGAAGCGCCCGACGCGGAAATCCTCGCCCTGCTCGATCGCGCCGAAAGCCGCCTGCAGAACACCCTGTCCCGCCACTTGCCGGATGTGGCAAGCTGGGAAGCGCGCTGGCTCCCGGACATCCCCGAAACACGCTGAGCTCTCCGGCCGTCCCGTACGGTCCAATCGACAGAAAACCTCCATGATTCTCGATATCGATTTCGTTTCCGACTTCGTCTGCCCGTGGTGCTTCATCGGCAACGAGCGTCTGCGCCAGGCCATCGAGGAGGTCGGCCACGGCGTCGCCGACCTCGAAGAAATACGCGTGAACCGGCTGCCGTTCTTCCTCGATCCGGACACGCCGGCAGCCGGAGTGCCCTATCGGCCGTTCCTCGACGCGAAGTTCGGCGGGCGGCGCCAAGCCGACGAAGTCCTCGCCCGGATCGTGGAAGCCGGCGCGCCCGATGGCGTGACTTTCGCTTTCGATCGCATCGCGACCCGTCCGAACACGCTGAAGGCGCATCGCCTGACTTACCGGGCACAATCGCTCGGCCACACCCAGGAACATGTCAACGCACTCGGCCACGCGTTGTTCGCCGCCCATTTCCGCGACGGCCGCGACCTCGGCGATAGCGCCACGCTCGCGGATATCGCTGCCGCGGCCGGTGACGAGCGCGAAACCGTCCTCGCCTATCTCGAAAGCGACGACGATGCGGCGGCGGTCAGGCGGATGGCGGGCCAGATCCGCAAGCAGGGCATCACCGCCGTTCCGTTCTTCATCTTCAACCGCAAACTCGCGGTGTCGGGCGCGCAGTCGCAGGCGACGCTGGGCGCCGCGATCCTGCAGTCGCTGCACGCCTCGTAAGGCGAACCGGGCGAGGCTGGGGGCGGGGACCGGCACGACCGGGCGCCGTCCCAGGGCGCCCGGTCCCGCGGTCTATACTGTCGCCCATGGTCGATGTCCCGCTCCTGTCGCCGCTGCCCGAAGAGGAACTCGAAGAGCGCTTCATCCGCGCGTCCGGCCCCGGCGGGCAGAATGTCAACAAGGTCTCCACGGCGGTGGAACTGCGCTTCGACGCCGCGCATTCGCCGTCGCTGCCCGACGATGTCCGCGCCCGCCTGCTGAAACTGGCGGGGCGCCGCGCGACGTCCGAAGGCGTGATCGTGATCTGCGCCCAGCGTTTCCGCACCCAGGACCGCAACCGCGCCGACGCGCGCGCCCGGCTCGCGGAGCTGATCGCCCGCGCCCATGAAAAACCGCTCGCGCGGGTCGCGACGCGTCCGACCAGGGCAGCAAAGATCCGGCGGCTCGAAGCGAAGCGGACGCAGGGCGAACGCAAGCGGCAACGGACGCGTCGCACGTCGATCGACGAATGATGAATGACCCGAAAACCTCACTTTCCCGCACAGGACCGCAGCCCATGAGATCTTCCCGTCCCCGCCCCGCCCTGCGCGCCCGCCGCCTCGCCGCCATCCTTGCCCTGATCGCGGCCGTGCCGCTGCCGCTGCGGGCGGAATCGGTCGGCGAAGTATCGACGGTGTGGAAGCTGATCGGCCCGAACCACAAGGTCGTCGTCGAAGCGTACGACGACCCGCGCGTCGAGGGCGTGACGTGCTACGTGTCGCGCGCGAAGACCGGTGGACTGTCGGGCGCGGTCGGTCTTGCGGAAGACCTCGCGGAAGCGTCGATCGCGTGCCGCCAGGTCGGCCCGATCCGCACGCGCGAACCGCTGCCGCAGCAGGAGGAAGTATTCTCCGAGCGCTTGTCGGTGCTGTTCAAGCGGCTGCAGGTCGTGCGCATGGTCGATGTGCGCCGCAACGTCCTGGTTTATCTCACCTATTCCGACAAGCTCATCGAAGGCAGCCCGAAGAACAGCATCACCGCCGTGGCGGTCGAACGGGCAACGCCGATCCCGCTCCGTCGCTGACGGCGCCGCTGCTCCCCCTCCCCGCAAGCGTCCCCGCAAAGTTCTGCCACTGACCGGTTCTGAAATCCGGCTGCAGCGGCGATAATGCGCGGTCCGGCCGGGCGTTGTCGCTCATCGGCCGGAAAATGCCAGCGGATGTTCCGGCGTCCGCGGTTCCGGGTACATCATTGATATGCCCGGAACCGGGCCGGCGGTCTGTGTACCGCCCTCTTCGATGGGCGTCGCGAACGCGCACGCTCAATTTAAGCCCCGGCGGCTTCCGCGCCGGGGCGGCTGACAGGAATCGGGACACGACAATGTCCGACATCAGTCGCGCCTTGCGCAGGCGCACGCTGGCGTCGCTCGCGAGCTTCGCGGCGCTTGCTGCTGCGCCGACGACGCTCGTCGCCGCAACTCGCGGCACGGGCGCGCCCGGCCGCTTCGAAGCGGTGGCGGTGGATCCGCGCGATGCACGCCCCGCGGTGCTGCAGGCGGCGCTGGAACCGCTGCGAAACCGGGCGGTACTCGTCAATTTCTGGGCGACCTGGTGCGAGCCGTGCCGCGCCGAAATGCCCGCGCTGGTGCGCCTCGACGCTGCCGAAGCGGGCCTCGCGCTGCTCACCGTCGCGGTCGCCGACCGCGAGGGCGACGTGCGCCGGTTCTTCGCCGCGCGCGGCCTCGACCCGCTCGTCGTCGCCGACCCCGAACAGATCATCGCCCGCGCCTGGGACGTGCGCTTCCTCCCGACGACGTTTCTCCTCGACGCCTCCCACCGGCCCCGCCACCGCATACGCGGCGAACTCGACTGGAACGACCCCGCCGTGCGCGAGCGCGTCATGACGCTCGTGGCGCCCCCGAACGACCCCACACCACACTGATCAGGACGATTGTCATGGACCGCAGGAATTTCCTCAAAACCTCCGCCCTCGCCGCCAGCCTCGCGCTCCCGGCCTGGAGCCGCGCCGCCGACTCCGCGACAGCGCAGCCTTTCGCGCCCCACCCCGCCAACGGCTGGCGCGTTTTCGAATTGACGAGCCGCATCGAGCCCGCCGCGAGCGGCGACCCGACGCGCGTCTGGGTGCCGTTGCCGTCCATCGACGATCCCCAATGGATACGCCCGATGGGCAACCTGTGGCGGGGCAATGCCGATACGATGCGCGTCGTCACCGAAGCGGACTACGGCGCCGCGATGCTGCAGGCCGAATGGGCGCCGGGCGCCGTGAGCCCGCTGCTCGAAGTCGTCAGCCGCTTCGCGACCTGCGACCGGGCCGTCGACTTCACCCGCCCGGGGCCCGCGCGCGAGTTGCCGGCGGCCGAACGGGCGTTATACACCCGCCCCACCGCGCTGATTCCGACCGACGGTGTCGTGCGCGACACGGCAGAGTCGATCGTGCGCGGCGCGACCAGCGACGAGGCGCGCGCACGGGCAATTTACGAGTGGATCGTCGACAACACGTTCCGCAACCCAAAGACCCGCGGCTGCGGCCTCGGCGACATCCGCACGATGCTCGAAAACCGCGATCTTTCCGGCAAGTGCGCGGATCTGAACGCCCTGTATGTCGGGCTCGCGCGCGCCGCAGGCCTGCCGGCACGCGACGTGTATGGCGTGCGCGTCGCCGACTCGCGTTTCGGCTACAAAAGCCTCGGCAAGAGCGGCGACGTCTCGAAAGCACAGCATTGTCGTGCCGAAGTCTGGCTCGAGCAGTTCGGCTGGGTGCCGGTCGATCCGGCGGACGTGCGCAAGGTCGTGCTCGAGGAACCGCCGGGCGGCCTCGCGCTCGACGACCCGAAAGTCGCAACCGCGCGCCGCGTGTTGTTCGGCGCGTGGGAGATGAACTGGCTCGGCTACAACTTCGCCCACGACGTGCGCCTGCCGGGCAGCAGCGGACCGCAGGCGCCGTACCTGATGTATCCGCAGGGCGAAAGCGGCGGAACGCGCTTCGACAGCCTCGACCCGGCGGCTTTCCGCTATTCGCTGACGGCACGGGAAGTCACTCTCGCCTGAGGGCGGCCGCTGCAGCGCACCGGCTCGCGCCAGTCCCGGCCCGTGCGCTGCTACCATTGCCGTCATGAAATCGAATCCCGAATCCCGATGCGAGCAGCTCGATGTGCGCGGGCTGCGCTACAACGTCCGGCACTGGGGCGCTCCCGACGCGCCGCCGGTGTTCTTCCTGCATGGCTGGATGGACAGCTCGGCGACGTTCCAGTTTGTCGTCGCCGCGCTCGCAAAGGACTGGCACGTCATCGCGCCCGACTGGCGGGGCTACGGCGCGAGCGAGTGGCTGCGCCGGCCGTACTGGTTTCCCGATTACTACGCTGATCTCGACGCCCTGCTCGCGCATTATTCGCCGGACCGCCCGGCGCGCCTCGTCGGCCACAGCATGGGCGGGAATATCGCCGGCGTGTATTCGGGGGCGCGGCCCCAACGCGTGTCGCAGGTGGCGATACTCGACGTTCTCGGTCTCAAGGACGGTAGCGCCGACGAAGCGCCGAAGCGCCTCGACCAGTGGCTCGACGCCGTGCTGGCCGACCCGCAGTTGCGGCGCTATGCGGATCACGACGCGCTGGCGCGGCGCCTGCAGCAGGCCAACCCGCGGCTGACGGAGGAGCGTGCGGCATTCCTCGCGCGAAACGTCGGCCGCGTGCTGCCTGACGGGCAAGTCGAAATGGCTTGCGACCCCTGGCACAAGACCGCCGCGCCTGCACCGTACCGCCTCGAGGACACGATGGCCTGCTGGCGCGCGATCACGGCGCCGGTGCTGCTGCTGGTCTCGGACCAAGGCTACGTGCTCGACCGATTCCCCGCGGCTTCGGACGAATACCGGCAGCGGCTCGCATGTTTCGCCGACGTGCGGGTCGCAACCGTGACCGGCGCCGGCCACAATCTCCAGCACGACCAGCCGGAGCAGGTCGCCGCGGCGCTCGAGAACTTCCTGCTGCGGGAATGAGCCGCAGGGCCGTCAACGGGCATTGCCGGGGCGACTGGCAGCCGTGCCGCGCATCCAGGCGACGAAGCGCCGCGGGAACTCTGGCGCCCGGACACAGAGAAAGAGCGCCGCCGCCGCATTGAGCAACCCACCAACGAGGATCAGTTGCGGCACCGACAGGCCGGCCGCGAGCAGCCCCGCACCCATGCCGGCGGCGGCGACCATGAACAGCGCATTGAGGATGTTGAGGCCGGCGATGACGCGCGAGCGGTGAGCCGCCGCGGAGCGGGCCTGCACGAGCGTGTAGAGCGGCACGATGAAAAAACCGCCGAACACGGCGATCAGCAGCAGATCGACCAGCACCCGCCACGTCGCCGCATCGGCGAGCACCGCGGCCAGCGGCAGCGGCGCACTGCCCGCCGCGAGCGCCGGGCTCGCCCACCACAGGTCGAACGCGAACAGGCTCAGGCCGATCGAACCGAAAGGCACGAGGCCCGGCTCGAGATGCTTGCCCGAGAGCCGCTCGCACATCAGCGAACCGATGCCGATGCCGACCGAGAACACCGCGAGCAACAGCGTCACCGCGTGTTCGTCGCCGCCGAGCACGTCCTTCGCATAGCCGGGGAACTGTGACAGCAGCAGTGCGCCGTAGAACCAGAACCACGAGATCGCGAGCACCGCGAGGAACACGGTGCGATCGCCGCGGGTGAAACGGATGTTGCGCCAGGTTTCGCTCAACGGGTTCCAGTTGATGCGCAGCCCGGGATCGGCCGCCGGGGCGGTCGGGATCGCACGGCTCGCAGCGTAGCCGAGCACCGCCACCGACAGCGCCGCGACCGACACCCACAGCGGGCCGCCCGGCAGGCTGATCGTCACCCCGCCGGCGATCGTGCCGACGAGGATCGCGACGAACGTGCCCGACTCGACGAGCGCGTTGCCGCCGACCAGTTCGTCCTCGCGCAGATGCACCGGCAGGATCGCGTATTTCACCGGCCCGAACAGTGCCGATTGCGCCCCCATCAGGAACAGCGCGACGAGCATCAGCGGCAGCGATTCGAGCGCAAACGCCAGCGCCGCAAGCGTCATGACGAGAATTTCGAGCAGTTTCGTCCAGCGGATGAGCCGGCTTTTCTCGAACTTGTCGGCGCATTGGCCGGCCGTCGCCGAGAACAGGAAGAACGGCAGGATGAAGATCCCGGCGGCAAGGTTCACCAGCACGCCCGGCGCGATCGTCGTGAAACGCGCGGCCTCGAACGTCATCAGCACGACCAGGGCGTTCTTGTACAGGTTGTCGTTGTACGCGCCGAGAAACTGCGTGATGAAAAACGGCAGGAAGCGCCGCTCGCTCATCAGTCTGAATTGGGAACTCATGCCGCCCCGCGCTATCGTGGATCTGGAGTGGGCCGGATTCTGCCACCGGGCACGCTCGGCGCGGCAACTTTCGGGTGCGCAGGCGACCGCCGGGAAATGCCCCGCGGGCCGCCGAATTACCACCTGAGAGGTATGACATTGCCCCCGCATATACCGGCAACCCCCTACAAAACCCCGGAATGAGCGTGACAACCCATTTCAGCCCTTGACCGCGCGTCCGTTTTTCACCAGACTGCGCATGCGCATCTGCAATCGCGTGGTTTTTCGTGCTCGACGGCCTTTGGGTACTCAGTTCGTCTTTCCCCGATCTCGATTGCCGCACTTCCGGGCAAACGCCCTTCATTAACTTTGATTTGGGATTTTTCGAAATGGCAACTGGTACTGTTAAGTGGTTCAATGACTCCAAGGGCTTCGGTTTCATCACGCCGGACAACGGTGGCGAAGATCTGTTCGCACACTTCTCCGCGATCCAGGGTTCGGGCTTCAAGAGCCTGACCGAAGGTCAGAAAGTTCAGTACGACGAGACGTCCGGCCCGAAGGGCAAGCAGGCAGGCAACATCCGCCCGCTCTGATCCTCGCTGATACGATCTCTCGCGCGGCCGTCCGGTAAACAGTACGGCCCGCGCAACGAGTCAAAGCCCGGCATTGCCGGGCTTTTTGCTTTTTCGGGCCCGGCGCGGACCGTTCATCCGTAGCGGCGTGCCGCCTCGATCGCGAGCCCGGTGCCGATACTGCCGTAAAGGTCGCCTTCGACACTGCGCGCTGCGGGCAGCTCAGCCGCGATGCGCGCGCGCAGCTGCGCGACGCCGCTGGCGCCGCCCGTGAAATAGATCGTGTCGACCCGATCACGCGCGACCCCCGCATCATTCAGCAGGCGCGCCACCGCCGCCGCGACATGCTCGACGAGCGCCGTCGTCGCACGGGTGAAAGCCTCGCGGCCGATCTGGTGCACGAGCCCGGGTTCGAGCCGGTCGAGCCGCAGCGCCGTGGCCGGCGCCTGCGACAGGTCGATCTTCGCCTGCTCGACCTGCAGCGCGAGCCAGTGCCCTTCGCGCCTGCTGACGAGCCGCGACAGGCGGTCGAGCTCCGTGCGCGCGACGGCATCGCGATAGATGTGCTGCAGGTCGGCCCACGCCTGCCGCGTGTAGGCGAAATTGATCGTGTGCCAGGTCGCGAGCTGGAAGAAGAGGCTCGACGGCACGTCGGCACCGTTCTTCATCCGGCCGCGATAGCCGAGCAGCGGCATCACGCATTCGAGGCTCAGCGCGCGGTCGAAATCGGTGCCGCCGACATGCACGCCGGCGTTGCCGAGCAGATCCTCGCGCCGCTCGTCGCGCCCGGCGCGCGCAGGCGACAGCCGGATGAGCGAGAAGTCTGCGGTGCCCCCGCCGATATCGGCGACCAGCACGAGTTCCTCGCGCTCGAGGCCGATCTCGTAATGCAGCGCCGCCCCGATCGGCTCGAACTGGAAGCTGACGTCGCGAAAACCCGCCTGCCGTGCGATCGCCTCGAGCGTGTCCTGCGCCTTGCGGTCGGCGCTCTCGTCGTCGTCGACGAAATGCACCGGCCGCCCGAACACGGCCTGCGTGAAGCTTCGTCCCGCCGCCGCCTCGGCGCGCGCCTTCAGTTCGCCGATGAAGCTCGCGAGCAGGTCGCGGAACGGCAACGCGCGCCCATGCACTTCGGTCTGGCCGTCCATCAGGCTGCTGCCGAGCAGGCTCTTCAGCGAGCGCATCAGGCGGCCTTCGTAGCCTTCGAGGTATTCGGCGAGCGCGGCGCGGCCGTAGCACGTCGTCTCCTCGTCGGCGTTGAAGAACACCGCGGACGGCAGCGTCGGCTTGTCGCCCTCGAGTTCGAGCAGCGCCGGGACGCCGGGCCGGAGCCAGCCGACCGTGGAGTTGGAGGTGCCGAAATCGACGCCGCAGGCCCGTGCGGAGGTCTTGCCCATAAGCGGATGCAGCCGGTCGGGAAAGGGGCGCAATGCTACGCCACGGCGGCGCACCGCGCGAGCCTCACGGCGGCCCGCCGGCGGTCAGTGGTCAACGGTCAGCGGAACACGATCGTCTTGTTGCGATGCACCAGCACACGGCCCTCAAGGTGGTAGCGCAGGCCGCGCGCAAGGACCATCTTTTCGATGTCCTTGCCGTAGCGGACCATGTCCTCGACCGAATCGGAATGGTCGATGCGGATCACGTCCTGGTCGATGATCGGTCCCTGGTCGAGGTCCGCGGTCACGTAGTGACAGGTCGCGCCGATCAGCTTGACGCCTTTCGCCCACGCCTGGTGGTACGGTTTCGCGCCGACGAAGCTCGGCAGGAAACTGTGGTGGATGTTGATGATGCGCCCGGCGTACGCCGCGCACAGCTCCGGCGACAGCACCTGCATGTAGCGCGCGAGCACCATCGTTTCGCCGCGCACCTCCTCGAAGATGCGCCCCACTTCGGCGTAGGCCTGCGCCTTGTTGTCGGTGTTCACCGGCACGTGGTGGAACGGGATGCCGTGCCACTCGACGAGGCCGCGGAACGTGTCGTGGTTCGAGATCACGCACGGGATCTCGATGTCCAGCTCCTTCGACTGCCAGCGCGCGAGCAGGTCGTAGAGGCAGTGCTCCTGCTTCGACACCAGCACGACGACGCGCTTCTTGACCGCTGAATCGGTGATCGTCCAATCCATCTCGAGCTCGTCCGCGAGCGGACGGAAACGCTCGCGGAACTCGGCGAGGTGAAACGGCAGCGACGAGGCCCTGATCTCGATGCGCATGAAATAGCGCCCGAGCGCCTCCCCGTCGGCAGGAGGTTCGGCGTGCAGCGAAGTCTCGAGAATCCAGCCGCGATGTTCGGCGATGAAGCCCGATACCCGCGCGACGAGGCCGACGCGGTCGGGGCAGGACGCGGACAGCGTGAAATGGCGGTCGCGGTGCATGGCAGGTCCCGGTCAGGCGACGCGGGCGAAAGCCTTGTCGATCTCGCGGCGCAGTTCGGCGTAGTTGTGCGTCACCGGGAACTGCGGGAATTCGCGGATGACGTTTTCCGGCGGATGGAACAGGATGCCGCCGTGCGCTTCACCCAACATCGCGGTGTCGTTGTACGAGTCGCCGGCCGCGACCACTGTCAGGTTCAGCTCCTTGAAGCGCTTGACTGCCTCGCGCTTCTGGTCCGGCATGCGCAGATGGTAGTTCACGAGCACGCCGTTCGCATCGGCTTCGAGGCGATGGCACAGCAGCGTCGGCCAGCCGAGCTGCTTCATCAGCGGCTTGGCGAATTCCTGGAAGGTGTCGGACAGGATCACGACCTGGTAGCGCTCGCGCAGCTCGTCGAGAAACTCGCGCGCGCCGGCCATCGGCCCCATGCTGGAAATGACTTCCTGGATGTCCGGCAGGCCGAGTTTGCGCTCGGCGAGAATGTTCAGCCGGTACTTCATCAGCGTGTCGTAGTCGGGCTCGTCGCGGGTCGTGCGACGCAGTTCCGGGATGCCGGTACGCTCGGCGAATTCGATCCAGATTTCGGGGACCAGCACACCTTCGAGGTCGAGACAGACGAGTTGCACGGCAATATCCTGTAGCGCAAGAGGAAAGCCGCGATTCTAGCAGCGGCGCGGATGGCCTGGCCGGCGAATCCGGACCTCAGCCCGCGAGCAGGTTGCGCACGACGAGGCCCTGTGCGGCGAAGTGCCTCAGCAGCGCGTGCTGGTGCTCGGCATCGCGCGTCTCGATCTGCAGGATCACTTCGGTCATGCCGACCGCGACGTGCAGTTCGCCGCGGCGGTGTTCGACATGCCGCACGTTCATGCCGAGCTCGGCGACGGTCTTCAGCAGCGCGAGCAACTGGCCCGGCGCATCGGAAATCATCACCGCGACGCTCATCAGCCGCCCGCTCGACGCGAGGCCGTAGTCGATCGAACGGCCGACGAGCGTCATATCGACGTTGCCGCCCGAGATCACGACCACCGCGCGGTCGTCGGGCGCGAGGCGGACCTTGCGCTGCAGCAGCGCTGCGAGCCCGACCACGCCCGCGCCCTCGCCGATCGTGCGTGTGCGTTCGAGCAGCGTGACGATCGCCTCGGCGATCGCGTTGTCATCGACGGTGACGATGTCGTCGACGTGGCGCGCGATCACCTGCCGCGTCAGCATTCCCGGGCGCTTCACCTTGATGCCGTCGGCGATGGTGTGGGCGTCCGGCCGCACCGCTTCGAGCGTGCCGTCGCGCAGGAAATGCCGCCACGGCGCAACCGCGTCGGTCTGCACGCCAATCACGCGGATCGCCGGATTCTGCAGCTTCAGCGCCAGCGCGACGCCGGAGATCAGTCCGCCGCCGCCGAGCGGCACGATCGCGACGGTCATGTCCGGCGCGTCTTCGAGCATCTCCAGGCCGCAGCTCGCCTGGCCGGCGATCACGTCCCAGTCGTCATACGGGTGGATCAGCGCGAGCCCTTCGCCGTCAGCGAGCCGGCGCGCTTCGTCGGCAGCGGCTTCGAGCGTGTCGCCGACGAGGCGCACGTCGGCGCCGAGCTTGCGACAGGCCTGGATTTTCGTCAGCGGCGCGTTCGTCGGCATCACGACGACCGCGGAGAGGCCGGCCCGCGCCGCCGCGCGCGCGACCCCCTGCGCGTGGTTGCCGGCCGACGCGGCGACGACGCCGGTGAGCCGGGCACCGGTCTCCAGCAGGCGGCCGATCTTGTGCGTCGCGCCGCGCAGCTTGAACGAGCCGGTGCGCTGCATGTTTTCGAGCTTCAGTTGCAGCGGCACGCCGAGTTCGTCGGACAGCGCGTCGTTCTGCCACTGGCCGGTGCGGACGACCGCGTCGCGGATGCGTTCGCGCGCAGCGACGAGATCGGGCAGTTCGAGCGGCACCGGGATGGACGACATGTCGATTCTCCGCAACCCGCCCGGAACGGGCGTTCGAATCGCTACTGTATGCGCAAAGCCGCAGGCGCGGGCAGACGCCAGAAGCGCTTCGGCGTACTCAATCAGCCTGCATCGCTTCGAGTTGCTCCGAGATTTCGAGCCAGCGCAGCTCGGCGTCGTCGACCCAGCCGGCGAGTTCCGCCTGGCGCTTGAGCAGCGTCTGCAGCTGGCCGGCTTCGGCGCCGCTGTAGAGCGCCGGGTCGGCGAGGTGCGCGTCGAGGAGCTTCTTCTCGCCGTGCCAGCCGGCGAGCTTCTTTTCGAGCTGTTCGAGTTCCTTGACCAGCGGACGGCGCGCGGCGAGGCGCGCCTGGCGCTCGGCCGCGGACTGTTCGCGGTCGGCCTTGCGCGCTGCCTTGTCGGCGCTGCGGTCCGGGCATTTCGCCGCTTCGCTCGCCTGCGCGCGACGCTCGGCAAGCCAGTCGCGGTAGTCGTCGAGGTCGCCGTCGAAGGGCTGGATGCGGCCGGCGTCGACGAGCAGGAAGCGGTCGCAGGTCGCGCGCAGCAGCGCCCGGTCGTGCGACACCAGCACCATGCCCCCTTCGTAGTCCTGCAGCGCGAGCGTCAGCGCGTGGCGCATCTCGAGGTCGAGGTGGTTCGTCGGCTCGTCGAGCAGCATCAGGTTCGGCCGCTGCCAGATCATCAGCGCGAGCGCGAGGCGCGACTTCTCGCCGCCCGAGAAGCTGCCGCACGGCGTGCCGGCGCCGGTGCCGGTTGCGTTGATGTCGCCGCGGAAGTCGAAGCCGCCGAGGTAGTCGCGCAGCTCCTGCTCGCGCGTGCGCGGGTCGAGGCGCGTCAGATGCTGCAGCGGCGACTCGTCCGGGCGCAGCGTTTCGAGCTGGTGCTGCGCGAAATAGCCGATTGCCAAGCCCTTGCCTTCGCTGCGGCTGCCGGCGGCGAGCGGCAGCTGGCCGGCGAGCAGCTTGATCAGCGTCGATTTGCCGGCGCCGTTACGCCCCAGCAGGCCGATGCGCTCGCCCGGGCGCAGCGTCAGGCGGATGCCGCCGAGCACGGTGCGCTCGCCGTAGCGCACGACGCCGTCCTCGACCTGCAGCAGCGGATCGGGCGCCGGCGGGCCGTCGCGGAAGCTGAAGCTGAACGGCGTGTCGATATGCGCGGCGGCGATGCGCTCCATGCGTTCGAGCGCCTTGATGCGGCTCTGCGCCTGGCGCGCCTTCGTCGCCTTCGCGCGAAAGCGGCGGATGTAGTCCTCGATGTGCGCGATCTCGCGCTGCTGCTTGATGAACAGCGACTGCTGCTGCGACAGGCGCTCGGCGCGCTGGCGCTCGAAGTCGGAGTAGCCGCCGGAATACAGCGTCAGGCGCTGCGACTCGATGTGCGCGATGTGCGTGACGCAGGCGTCGAGGAACTCGCGGTCGTGCGAGATCAGCACCAGCGTGCCGCGGTAGTCGCGCAGCCACTGTTCGAGCCACAGCACCGCGTCGAGGTCGAGGTGGTTGGTCGGCTCGTCGAGGAGCAACAGGTCGGAGCGGCACATCAGCGCCTGCGCGAGGTTCAGCCGCATGCGCCAGCCGCCGGAGAAGTCCGACACCGGGCGGTCGGCCTCACCCGGCAGAAAGCCGAGGCCGTCGAGCAACGCCGCGGCGCGGGCGCGCGCCGCGTAGCCGCCGATCTCGTGCAGCCGGGCGTGGAGGTCACCAATATGAGCACCAATGTGAGCACCAATGTGGCCTTCGCCATGAGTACTCTCATGGACATCGTCGTGCGCGGCTTCGGCCGCGGCGAGCTGCGCCTCGATGGTGCGCAGTTCGACGTCGCCATCGAGCACGTACTCGATCGCGGCTTTCGCCAGCGCCGGGGTTTCCTGCGCGACGTGCGCGATCTGCCAGCCGGCGGGGATGTCGAGATCGCCCTGGTCCTGGTGCAATTCGCCGCGCAAGAGCGCGAACAGGCTCGACTTGCCGGTGCCGTTCGCGCCGGTCAGACCGACCCGCCAGCCGGGGTGGATCTGCAGCGAAACCGCATCGACGAGGATTTTGGCGCCTCGGGCGAGGCGCAGGTTGCGGAACTGGATCACGTCAGCGCATCTTCGGGCAAAGGCGTTATTCTACGCATCCCCCCAATCGACTGCTGCCCAATGCCGATGATCCCTCGCCTGCTGCCGTTGCTGCTCGCCGTCGCGGCCGCGACCACGGGCGCCGCCGAAGCCGATCTCGAGCACGCTGCCCGTCTGCGCGACGAAGCCAAGGCGCTGCGCGAACAGGCCGACGACGCGCTGCGTCGCGCCGAACCGGCGTGCTACGAACGTTTTCTCGTCAATCGCTGCATCGCCAAGGCGAAGGAAGCGCGCCTCGAGACGATCCGCAAGGCGCGCACGATCGAAGCCGAGGCGAGCCGGCTCGAACTCGCCGAAAAACAGCGCCAGGCCGCGTTGCGCGGCACGATGCCGCCCGCGCCGCCGTCGGGAGCACCGGCTCCGCTGCCGGTCGCGCCGCCACCTGCCGCGCCGCCGTCGGCCGACACGCAGATCGCGCCCGATTCTGCCGCCGAGGCCACGCGACGGGAACGCGACGCGCAGGCTGCCCGCGATGCCGCCACCGCCCGTGACCGGCAACGCGAGCAAGACGCGGAAAAAGCGCGCGAACGCGCAAAAGCCGAAGCGGAGGCCGCGAAACGGGCCGAAGACGCGGCCCGCGACCGCGCGCGCTACGACGAACGGATCCGCAAGCGCGAGCAGGAAAAGGCCCGCGACGGCAAGTAAGTCGTCGCGCGCGACCTCAGGCGGTCGTGCGCTGCGCCCACGCGAGCGCGTCCTCCAGGCGGTCGTTGCCCCAGAACATCTCATCGCCGATACGAAAGCTGGGCGCGCCGAACAGCCCCAGTTCGGCCGCGCGCTCGGTCTGGCGGCGCAGCGCAAGCTTGTTATCATCCGCGACCGCGGCGGCGAGCAGCTCCCGCGCCGGCAGACCGAGATCGGAGAGAATCCCGCTGATCACGTCCGCCTCGCCGATCTCGCGGTCCTCGGCAAAATTCGCGAGCATCACCTTGCGCGAAAACGGGGCCACCCACCCGGGCTCGACCCCCAGCAGCGCGACGCGCGCGGCGAGCACGCCGCTGCGCGGGAAACGGGTGGGCAGGCGGAAGGGCAGGTCGTATTTGTCCGCCAGCCGTGCCAGATCGCGCCACATGTAGCGTCCCTTGGGGGGATAGATGTTGAACGGCGAATCGTTCCAGCCCATCGCGAGGAACACCGGCCCGAGCAGGAAGGGCCGCCACTGCACGTCGACGCCGGCATCGGTCGCGAGCCTCTCGATGCGCATCACTGACAGGTAGGAATACGAGCTGGCGAACTCGTACCAGAACTCCATCTTCGGACTCGACATGGGGTCGCACTCCAGTTCGTTGAACGGTTGATAAGTCAATGTAGCCGATCCGGAGCGCGGATGTCCCGGATCAGGCCACGCGGTGCATGCGCACGCGCCCCTCGAGCGCGGCGCACACGCGGCTGCCCGCGCGCGGATCGAGCCAGCCCGCGAGCCGCCGCAGCCAGCCCGCTCGCGCTGCTGCCACGCTCCCCGGCTGCGCCGCGCGCAGGATCAGTTCCGCACCGCGCGACGTCGTCATGACGACGCCCGCGGCGCTTTCCAGCGTGAATGACTGGCCCTGATCGAGCACGATGTCGCGGCTGTCGCCATGCTGGGTCAGCCATACGCAGCCCTGGCGCGCGATCACTTCCACACCCTGCGCGTGGTCGAGAACCATCGTTTCGCGCGGCCCGAGGGCCAGCCTGGTGATTTGCGTAGGCATGTTCATGAGGAACTCCCGTGACGGCGATTTCGGATGCACGTCGTGCATCTATCCGTACCGCCGTGACTGCAGTATTGTCAGTACATCATGGCCCTGCAAACGGAAAAGGCGCATCGTTCGGATGCGCAGAAATCATGCATAACCCACTCCGCCGACTCCTGCCGCTCGATCCGCTGCGCGGCTTCGTCGCCGCCGCGCGGCACCTGAGCTTCACGCGCGCCGCAGAGGAACTGTTCCTGACCCAGTCAGCAATCAGCCGGCAGGTGCAGGCACTGGAGGACGCCTTGGGAGTGCGGCTATTCGTGCGCGGCGTGCGCACTCTGGCGCTGACCGCCGAGGGCGCCCGGCTCGCGCGCGCTGCGCAAGGCTGGCTGGACGACTATGCCGCACTCGCCGACGCGCTGCGCGCGCGCGGCCCGCGGCCGGTGACGGTGACTGCCACCATCGGCATTTCGGCGCTGTGGCTGGTGCCGCGGCTGTCGCGTTTCCAGGCGCGCTACCCCGACATCGACGTGCGCGTCGCGGCCAGCAACCGGGTGTTCGAGCTGGGGCGCGAAGGCGTCGATCTGGCCGTGCGCTATTGCGCCGACCGCGACGCGCCGGCCGGCGCCGAGCACCTGTTCGGCGAGTCGGTCGTGCCGGTCGCAAGCCCGGTGCTGGCCGCGCGCCCGCTCGACGCCACGACGCTCCCCGACACCGTGCTGCTCGACTTCGACGATCCGCGCTATCCCTGGCTGCGCTGGAGCGACTGGCTGGCGGCGATGGGACTGGAGCACATCCGGCCGCGCGCGGTGCTGGTATTCAACCACTACGACCAGCTGATCCAGGCGGCGGTCGCCGGCCAGGGCATCGCGATCGGCCGCGCCCAGCTGCTCGACCAGTTGCTCGCCGACAGCCGTCTGCAGTGCGTCGGCGGCAGCCCGCGCGAGATTGCGCGCCGCGGCTTCTGGCTCGTCACCGCACCGGGGGCGCCGCGCCCGGAGGTTGCGCGCTTTGCCGAGTGGCTGCGCGCAGAAGGCGCGGCAACGGCCTGAGGCCGCGCTGCAGGCGTGGCGCTCAGCGCGCCGGCGACGGGCGATTCGCGATCCAGATGCCGGCGCCGACGAGCGCGAGCGCGGCGAACACCGCCGGCGTCAGCGCCTCGCCGAGCAGGATGCCGCCGGCGAGCACGCCCATCACCGGCGTCAGGAACGAGAACGACGACAAGCGCGTCGCCGGATACTGGCTGATCAGCCAGAACCATGCGACGTAGCTCGCGGCGGCGACGACAACGGTCTGGAATGCGAGGCTCGCCCACACCATCGCCGTCGGCGCGAACACGCCGGGCTCGCCGAACGCGAGCGACAGCAGCGGCAGCACCAGCGCCGAGACGCCCAATTGATACAGCAGCGTCTTTTCGGCCGGCACGCGGATCAGCGGGCTGACCTTGACGGTCAGCGTCGTCGCGGCCCACATGCTCGCGGCGAGCAGCATCATCAGGTCGCCGATCCAGGCGCGACCGGACGCCAGCAGCAGGCTTTCACCGAACAGCGCCAGCACGCCGGCGAACGCCAGTGCCATGCCAGCCCACTGCGCGCGGCGCATGTGCTCGTGCGGCAGCAGCCACACCGCGCCGAGCGCGACGAAGAACGGCGCGGTGTACAGGAAAATCACGCCGCGCGACGCGGTCGTGAATTCGAGCGCCCAGAAGATCAGCGCGAACTCGCCGGCGAACAGCAGACCGGCGATGAGGCCCGGCGCGAGCGTACCGTCTGCCGACCACAGCTTCACGCCGCGCGCGCTCGCCCACGCCCACACCAGCGCCGTTGCGCCGAGCGAGCGCAGCCCGGCCTGCCATACTGGCGAAATGCCGGCGTTGGCAAGCTTGATCGCGACCTGCTGCAATCCCCACACGGTGCACAGCAGCACCATCAATCCCATGGCAAAGCGATCTAGATGCGGGCGAGGGGGCATGGTCAACCTAATCGACGACGGTGACTTCCGGCGTGCCGGAGGGGAACTGGAGGCGGGCGCGCAGCGCACGGGTGACTTCGATGCGGCCGTCCGCGGTGACGCGCAACGCGTGGTCGATGTCGTAGCGACGTGTGTATTCACGCCAGTCGTCGCCAGCGATGAAGGCGGGCTTGCTCGCCGCGTCCGACAGCGTGCCGGCGTCCTCGCGCGGCGTGACCAGCACCGTCAGCGACTGGCTGCCGGTCGCGGGCATGCCGGTGCGCGGATCGAGCAGATGCGAATAACGTCGCCCCTCGAGTTCGAAATAGCGCTGATAGTCGCCCGACGTCCCGATCGCCTCGCCGTCGTACAGTGGCAGTGTCGCGAGCGGTTGCGGCTCGCGCGGATGCTGCAGTCCGAGGCGCCACGGCGCATCGCCTTTCTTGCCGAGCGCCATGACATTGCCGCCGATATTGACGAGCGCGTTGTCGATGCCCTTGTCGCGCAGGATCGCGACTGCGCGGTCGAGTGCGTAGCCTTTCGCGTAACCGCCCAGATCGAGCTGCACGACCGGATTGCGGCTCTCGACGCGATTGCCGGTGATGACGAGGTCCGACATGCGCGGCCGCGCTTCGAGCACCGTGCCCAGCGCGGCCGCATCGGGCAGGCGCGGCGCGAATTCGTCGCCGTGGAATCCCCACAGGCCGATCAGCGCGCCCATCGCCGGGTTGAACAGCCCGTCGCCGGCTGCCGACAGGCGTTGCGCGTCGGTCAGCATCGCGGCGAGCTCGTCGGACACCGTAGCGGCCTCGCTGCGCGCGATGGCCTCGTTCAGCGCCGTCAGTTCGGAAGGCTGCCACGCGTGGTAGGCGCGGTGCAGGCGGTCGAACTCCTGCAGCACCGCGCCCATCGCCTCCGCCGCGGCCTCGTGCGGTTCGCCGTATACGGTGAGATCGACGCGCGTGCCGAACACATAGGCTTCCTGGTGGAAGAGCTGCGGCTGCGTGCACGCGCCGAGGAGCACGACGCACCACAGGGCGACCCAAGCCGCGCCGAGGCGGCCAAGCGCGTGCCACCGGCGCATCAGGCGCAGGCCTGTTCGAGCTTGTCGACGAACAGCCCGGCGACCGGGAAACCGGTCTGCGCGGCGATCTCGACGAAGCACGTCGGGCTCGTGACGTTGATCTCGGTAAGGTGGCCGCCGATGACGTCGAGGCCGACGACCATCAGGCCACGCTGCCACAGGACCGGCGCAAGGAATTCGGCGATCTCGCGCTCGCGGCCGGTCAGCGGCATCGCCACGCCGCGCCCGCCGGCGGCGAGGTTGCCGCGCGTCTCGCCGGGTTTCGGAATGCGCGCGAGCGCATAGGGCACGACTTCGCCGCCGATGATCAGCACCCGCTTGTCGCCGTCGGCGATCGCCGGCAGGAAGCGCTGCGCCATGATGGTGCGCGCGCCTTCGTGCGTCAGCGTCTCGACGATGACGTTGCGGTTCGGATCGGAAGCAGTCACGCGAAAAATCTGGCTGCCGCCCATGCCGTCGAGCGGCTTGAGGATCACGTCGCCGAGCTCGTCGATGAACGCGTCGATATCGGCGGCGTCGCGCGCGACCAGCGTCGTCGCGGTGAACTGCGGGAATTCGGTGATCGCGATCTTCTCCGAATGGTCGCGGATCGCGCGCGGATCGTTGAACACGCGCGCCCCGCCCGCCACCGCGCGTTCGAGCAGCCACGACGCGGCGATGTATTCGAAGTCGAACGGCGGGTCCTGGCGCATCACGACCGCGTCGAACGCGGTGAGCGGCAGCGACGCCTCGTCGCCCGCTTCGTACCAGCCGCGCTCGTCGGCACGGGTGTGGATCGCGTGGCTGCGCGCGGCGACCACGCCCTCGCGCCACGTCAGCGCCTCGCGCTGGATCGCCGATACGCGGTGACCGCGCGCCGCGGCCTCGCGCATCATCGCGATGCTCGAATCCTTGTAGGCCTTGAGGCCGTGCAGCGGGTCGAGGATGAAGGCAAGGTTCAGCGGGCGCGACGGCCGCACTTTGGGCTCAGGCGCCGGGCGCTCGCCGGGAATCCGATCGGGATGGTTCATTCACGCCGCCAGTTCGGCTTCGGCCGGCATCGTTTCCTCGATCTCGATCGAGGCCGCGAGCAGCGCGAGCCGGGCGACGACGCCGTACGCGTAGAAGCGGTTCGGCGCCGCGTCCGGGCCTTGGCGGCAGTCGGGCAGCGAGCAGCAGGTCTCGAACGCCAGCGGCTTGAAGTGCATGCCCGGCGCGTTGAGGTTCTCGTCGCGCGCACGCTCGGTGTGCACGCGGTAGAAGCCGCCCACGACGTAGTGGTCCATCATGTAGACGACCGGCTCGGCGACCGCATCGTCGACGGTCTCGAAAGTATGCACGCCTTCCTGGATGATGACCTCGTGCACTTCGAGGCCTTCCTTGACGACGCTCATCTTGTTGCGCTGGCGGCGGTTCAGGCCGCGCACTTCGGACGCGTCCCGCACCGTCATGACGCCCATGCCGTAAGTGCCGGCATCGGCCTTGACGACGACGAACGGCGTCTCGGTGACTTCGTATTCACGGTATTTCTCGCGGATGCGCGCGAGCAGCGCGTCGACCTCGTCGGCAAGGCGTTCCTCGCCGGTGCGTTCGTGGAAGTCGATCTGGCTGCACACGCCGAATTCGGGGTTGATGCGCCACGGGTCGATGCCGATGACTGCGGCGAAATCGCGCGCGACGCGGTCATAGACGGCAGCGTGGATCGACTTGCGGCGCACGTGCCAGCCCGCATGCAGCGGCGGGATCAGCCACTGGTCGTCGAGTCCCTTGAGGATCGGCGGCACGCCGCCCGACAGGTCGTTGTTCAGCAGCACCGCGCACGGCTCGAAATCGGCGAGGCCGAGGCGCGCGCCACGCCGTTCCAGCGGCTCGAGCGTCAGCGTGCTGCCGTTCGCCAGCTCCAGCGTCGTCGGGGCAGTGATCTCGGGCAGCAGCGAGCCGAGGCGCACGTCGAGCCCGGTGAGTTGCAGCACCGACACCAGCTTGGCGACGTTCTGCAGGTAGAACTGGTTGCGCGTGTGGTTTTCCGGGATCAGCAGCAGTTGCCGCGCATCGGGGCAGATGCGCTCGATCGCCGCCTGCGCCGCCTGCACGCACAGCGGCATGAAGGCGTCGTTGAGGTTGTTGAAGCCGCCCGGGAACAGGTTCAGGTCCACCGGCGCGAGCTTGAAACCGGAGTTGCGCAGATCCGTCGAGCCGTAGAACGGCGGCAGGTGGTCCTGCCACTGCACGCGCATCCAGCGCTCGATTTCCGTCGCGTGGTCGAGGAATCGCTTTTCCAGTTCCAAAAGCGGGCCGGTCAGCGCGGTAGTCAGATGAGGAACCATGAGATTTTCTCGGGAAAGTCCGCAGGCGGACGTGCCGCGGCAAGTGAATTGCAACCAATATTACACCAGCCGGAGTAGCGCGCTCCCACACCACTCAGACCGCGGCGAAGGCCCGGAAGTGCTCCGGCAGCGGCGCGTTCTCGAGGCTGCGCTGCGAAAAGAGGAAGCGGCCATCGCAGACGAAGCCCAGATCGGCCCAGTCGACGTCGTTCAGCGCATCGCGGAAGGCGGCGATATCGATGTCCGCGCGGCGCGGGAAAACCGCCAGCACCGCGCCGTCGTAATGGCGGCATTCGTGCAGGAAGAACGGCCGCGGCGTGCGCGTGCGGCCATTGATGTACACCCGCGGCTGCTCCGACTGATGGTAGCCGCGCCCCCAGTGCCACCAGTTCGACTCGTCGAAAGGCTGGACGCGGCGCGCGATCAGCCGCGCCTTGTGCGCGAGCAGCGCCGGCGGCGGCGGTTCGCCCGGCGCGATCCACAGCATGCGCCGCGTCTCGCCGGTCCTGACCGTCGCCGAGCAGACGAAATCGCGGTTCGCGCCCGCCGCGCCCGCATACAGGTCGTCCGCGCCCGACACCGCGCCGACCTTGACGAACGCGACGTCCGACAGCCGCAGCGGATAGTCGCCGCGCGCAAACATCAGGTGCCCGGCGCATTCGATCAGGTGGCGAACCTCCCAGCGCGGCGCGGCGAGTGCCGCGGCAAGGCGGTCGGCGACACCGATCTGCGCGTAGCGCATGCCGCGCGCG